>NZ_JBEOWQ010000001.1:0-385629 GCF_040296145.1 Micromonospora sp. NPDC002296 | reverse complement strand
CTCGCGGGGGCGGCCGTCGCGCGTCCGGAGCACCGGGCCCGGCTGCGGCGCGCCGTCAGCGGGGCCTGCGGCGCTCCAGGAACTCGGTCATCCGCCGCCGCTTCTCCTCATCCTCGAAGAGCACCGCCTGGCTGACCAGGTCGAGGTGCGGGTGGGCGGCCGGCGGTGCGTCCACGGCCAGCTTGGTCAGCCGCAGCGCCAGGGAGGAGCCCTTGGCGATCTCGTCGAGCAGCCCGTGCGCGGCGGGCAGCAGCTCGGCGGGCTCGTCCACCACCCGGTTGACCAGCCCGATCCGCAGCGCCTCCGCGGCATCCACCCGGCGGCCGGTGAACAGCAGCTCCTTGGCCCGGGCCTCACCGACCAGCGCCGGGAGCCGGTGGGTCGCGCCCGCGCCGGCCAGGATGCCCAGCCGCACCTCCGGCTGACCGAAGACGGCGCGCGCCGTGCACACCCGCAGGTCGCACGCGTAGGCCAGCTCCGCGCCCCCGCCCAGCGCCGGGCCGTCGACGGCGGCGACGGTGGGCATCGGCAACGCCCGGATCCGGGCGAAGGCGGCGGAATTGATCGCGGCGAGCGCGTCCAGCCGGCCCCGCTCGCGGAGCTGGCCGATGTCCGCCCCGCCCGCGAAGATCCCCTCCGCGCCGCCGGTGAGCAGCAGCAGGCGGGGCCGCGCCTCCAGCTCGGCGCAGACGTCGTGCAGCTCACCGATCAGCTCGGCGTCGATCGCGTTGCGCTTCTCCGGCCGGTCCAGCGTCACCACCAGCCGGTCCGGCCGCTCGTCGATCCGCAGCCCGCTCACCGCTTCTCGCCTCCTTCCCAGCGGTAGAAGCCCTGCCCGGACTTCCTGCCCAGCCTGCCGTCGGCGACCATCTGCTCCAGCAGCGGCGGCGGCGCGTACCGGTCCCCGTAGGCGGTCTGGAGGGTGCGGGCGATGTCCAGCCGGACGTCCAGCCCGACCAGGTCGGTCAGCTCCAGCGGGCCCACCGGGTGCCGGTAGCCGAGCACCATCGCCTTGTCGATGTCGGCCGGGTCGGCCACCCCGTCGGCGACCATCCGGATCGCCTCCAGCCCGAGGGCCACCCCGAGCCGGGAGGTGGCGAAGCCGGGCAGGTCGCGTACGACGACGGGGTCCTTGCCCAGCCGGCCGGCGAGCGCGACGGCCGCCGCGGTGGTCTCCTCGGCGGTGTCCGGGCCGACCACGACCTCCAGCAGCGCCATGGCCCAGACGGGGTTGAAGAAGTGCAGCCCGACGAAGCGTTCCGGCCGGTCCAGCCCGGTGGCCAGCTCCCCGATGGAGATGCTGGAGGTGTTGCTGCCCAGCAGCGCGGGGCGCAGCGCGGCGGCGGCCCGCAGGACGGCGCGCTTGAGCTCCAGCCGCTCCGGCACGGCCTCCACGACCACGTCGGGCTCGGGCGGGACGGCACCGAGGGAAGGGACCAGCGTCACCCGCCCCCGGTGCGCCGCCGCCTCGTCCGCGGCGAGCTTCCCCCGCCGGACGGCCCGGTCCCACAGCTCACCGAGCCGCGCCTCGGCGGCGGTCGCCCGGTCGGGGTCGACCTCGACCAGTTCGACGTGGTATCCCGCGCCGGCCGCCACGTAGGCGATGCCCAGGCCCATCGTGCCGGCCCCGACGACGACAAAACGACTCATGACGTCTCCTCGCTGCGCACGACGGCGGCATGCGGGGTCTCCGCCGCGCCGGGCCGCCCGCTCCGCTGGCTCATGGGTGCGACCCTATGCAGCACGGGCACCGGTGGCATGCGTGGGGGCACGCCGAACCGGGTACTGCGCCGTCAACCGAGGGAAGGAACCGGAACATGAGCCAGGCACCGGAGAGTGTGGAGAAGCCGGCGACGGTGGAGACCCGCGGGGACGAGCGGGTCGACCTGCTCCGCGCGGACACCAACAACGACGGCAAGACCGACGTCTGGGTCGTCGACACCGACGGCGACGGTCGGGCCGACCTGTTCCAGTTCGACACCGACGGCGACGGCAAGGTGGACATCACCATGGTCGACATCGACGAGGACGGGACTCCCGACGAGGTGGTCGACGGCGACGGTGGCCTCCCGCCGGAGCCGCTCCCCCCGACCGTCCAGGTCTGAGGCGCACTGAAGGGGCCCCTGCCGAGACTTCCCGTCCGGCAGGGGCCCCTTGCGCGTACCGGAGTCGACCGGTCAGCCGGTCAGCCGGTCAGCCGGTCAGCCTCAGGGTCGCCAGGTAGTACGGGGCGTCCCGGTCGTCCACGTCGGTCAGTCGCCACGGGGTGCCGCGGACCAGCTCGGCCAGCTCGGCCACCGAGCAGACCAGGTAGTCGAACCACTCGGTGCCCAGTTCCCGGTACCGCAGCCGCAGCCGCAGCTGCCCGCCGAGCCGACCCCGGTGCCGGTTCAGCTCGTGGTAGCCGGTGTGCACCGGGTCGGTGGTGCCGTACGGGTCGGTGCCGTGCGCGATGACCCGCGCGCCTGGCCGGGCCAGCGCGGCGAGCGCGGCGAGGAACGCCGATGCCCGGTCCCGTCCCTCGATCAGCCCGAGGTTGTTGCCGAGCAGCAGGAAGGTGTCGTACCGCCGGCCGTCGGCGACGTGCTCGTCGATCGTGCCGTGCACCAGGTCCCGCACCCCGCGCCGGCGGCACACCTTCAACGCGCCGAGGGAGGTGTCCAGCCCGGTCACCGGCACTCCGCGCTCCTGGAGCAGCAGCGCGATCCGGCCGGCGCCGACGCCGATGTCCAGCGTCTCGCCCCGGACCCGGTCCACCGCCCGGTGGTCGTACGGCTGCCACTCGGCGGGGCCGGCCAGGTAGTGGGCGGCGGGGGCACCGTTGATCAGGCCGTCGTCCCGCTCGATGATCTCGATGACGGGCCGGGGCAGCCGCCCGCCGGCCATCGGCCGGGGACCGAGCCCGGTCTGCACGGCGAGCGCGTCCCGCAGCAACTCGCCGAATACGTCGCCGATCCTGGGTTCCCCGGTCACGGGGTTCACGCTAACCCCATGGGCAGCGGGTCGCGCGGTCGTATCCTTGCGGCGTGACCACCTTGGACCGCCTCGCTGCGGAGAAGTACGTGCTGTTGACCACGTTCCGCAGGGACGGGCGGGCGGTGCCCACTCCCGTGTGGGCCGCCCGCGACGGTGACGCGCTGGCCGCCTGGACCGTCGCCGACTCGGGCAAGGTGAAGCGGATCCGGCGCAGTGGCGAGGTGACGGTGGCCCCGTGCGACCTGCGGGGCCGGCCGCACGGCGAGGCGGTGCCCGGTCACGCGACGATCTGCGGCCCGGCGGACACCCGCCGGATCCGCGAGCTGCTGAAGCAGAAGTACCGGTTGGTGGGGCGGCTCAGCCTGCTGGGCAGCCGGCTGCGGCGGGGCGAGCGGGGGACGGTGGGCATCCGGATCAGCCTGTCGGAGTGACCGCCCGGGCCGGACACGAAGCAGGGGCGGCGGACCGTTGTCCGCCGCCCCTGCTTCGCACGTCTGTAGAATTCCCGGCGGTCAGTCTCCCTGGCGCTGCTGGGGAATCTGCCCCTGCAGCAGAGCCCGAACCTCCGACTCGCGGTAACGGCGGTGCCCCCCGAGGGTCCGGATGGCGCTGAGCTTGCCAGCCTTCGCCCACCGGGTCACCGTCTTCGGGTCGACACGGAACATCGACGCCACCTCGGCCGGTGTGAGCAGCGGCTCCGGTTCGTGCGTTCGCGATGCCATATCGGTCACTCCTCCACAGGTATAGACATCGGCCGGGGTCCCGCCGGCCGACGCGTCTCCCATGGTCCGGCTAGTCCCCGATGTCCGACATGGGCCGAACGGCCGAAGGTCCCTAGACGGACGGATGAACCATGCCCGATTTATACGACTAATACACGGCAGGAACCACCTTATTCGGACTCATAATCACTGGTCGTGATGCTCCAACTACGAGCACACCTCGAATTGGGAGCGCTTCCAGGGGTGTTTTGCGGCTTCCTGCGTAGTCTTCGCCCAGGTGGGGGCTAGTTGCAGCGTTCCAGGAGCTGAACCGCGCGCCAGCGAGCGACCAGCGTGTCGTAGGCCGTGGACGCCTCCTCGGCCTCCCCCTTGGAGAGCCCGGCGAGCCCGGTGGCGACGAGCGCCGGCGAGTCGTCCGCGTCGAGGGTCTCGTCGGAGAGCAACTGGACGAGGCCGCCGTAGTCCAGCTCCACCACCGAGCGCGGGTGGAACTCCTCCAGCCACCGGGCGGCCTCCTCGACCGCCTCGGTGATCGGCGCCTCGCCGACGGTCTTGCGCAACACCGACAGCGCCCGCGAAGATCGGCGCCGGGCCTTGGAGATCTCCGTCCGGTAGCGCAGCGCGCGTCGCCCGGGATGGGTCACCAGGTCCCGCTCCTCGGCGTCGAACAGGACGAACCAGCGCAGCGGCACGCCCCACGTGGCGATCTGCTCGTGCACCCGGGGAACGCCGTGTTCCAGCACCCGGGCCCCGCTGCGCCAGTCCTCCACCACCGCCTTGGCCTGACCGGCGAGGACCGGCGGCACGAACGCGTCGGCCAGCACCGACGGCACGCCGTCCCGAGCGCTCAACGCCGCCTCGGCCACCCGGATCCGCAGGTTCCACGGGCAGACCAGCAGGGTGTCGTCGGCCTCCAGGACGTAGGCCTCCTCGGGCGGGTCGGGCAGCCGGGTCCAGCCCGCGCCCAGCGCCTCGATGACCGCCGTGCGTTGCCGCCCCGGCCCCTCCGACGGGGCCACCGCCCGCCCCTCGGACGCGTAGCGCCGCCAGTACGACTGACGGTCCCGGTCGAAGGCGGTCAGGGGCTCGTACACCCGCAGGTACGAAGCGAAGAGCGACGGCACTGCGCGATCCTCCCACGAGACGGAATCCAGACGCGGCCAGCGCCCCGATCGCGCGCCCGACGTCCCTGCTCACCCGCCGGACGACCGGACGTCGGACATGCTGAGACGACAGTACGGCTTCGGCCGACATTAGGCTCGACCCACCGGCACCATCCCGCCGGCGTGCCACAGGTCCGCGTCCCAAAAGGACGCACACCGACACAGGAGCCAGCCATGGGCGTATTCGCCAGCACCGACGGCCCGTCATCCACCGGCCACGAACAGGTCGTGTTCTGCCAGGACACGCAGACCGGACTCCGGGCGATCATCGGGATCTACTCCACCGCGCTGGGCCCCGCGCTCGGCGGCACCCGGTTCTATCCGTACGCCAGCGAGGAGGCGGCGCTGGCCGACGTGCTCGACCTGTCCCGCGGCATGGCGTACAAGAACGCCCTGGCCGGGCTGGACCTGGGCGGCGGCAAGGCGGTGATCTGGGGCGACCCGGCGCAGCTCAAGGGCGAGGCGCTGCTGCGCGCGTACGGGCGCTTCGTCGAGTCGCTGAACGGCCGCTACTACACCGCGTGCGACGTCGGCACCTTCGTCGCGGACATGGACGTGATCGCCCGGGAGACCCGCTACGTCACCGGACGCAGCGTGGAGCACGGCGGCGCGGGAGACTCGTCGGTGCTCACCGCGTGGGGCGTCTTCCAGGGCATGCGGGCCGCCGCCGAGCATGTCTGGGGCGCCCCCACCCTGAACGGCCGACGGGTCGGCGTGGCAGGGCTGGGCAAGGTCGGCAAGCACCTGACCCGGCACCTGCTCGACGATCACGCCGAGGTGGTGGCGACCGACGTCGACCCGCGGGCGCGCGAGTGGGTCCGCGCCAACCACCCGCAGGTCGAGCTGGTCGAGGACGCCGCCGCGCTGGTCGCCGCCGACATCGACGTGTACGCCCCCTGCGCGCTGGGCGGCGCCCTGGACGACGAGACCGTGCCGGCGCTGCGGGCGAAGGTGGTCGCCGGGGCGGCCAACAACCAGCTCGCCCACCCGGGGATCGAGAAGCTGCTCGCCGACCGGGGCATCCTCTACGCCCCCGACTACGTGGTGAACGCCGGCGGTGTGATCCAGGTCGCGGACGAGATCGAGGGCTTCAACTTCGAGCGGGCCAAGCTCCGGGCCACGAAGATCTACGACACCACCCGCCAGATCCTGCGGCTGGCCGACGAGGACGGCGTCCCCCCGGCGGTGGCGGCGGACCGGCTCGCCGAGCGCCGGATGGCGGAGGTCGGCCGGCTGCGCGCCATCCACCTGCGCTGAGCGCCACGCCCGACCCGGTACGGAAAACGCACCGGGTCGGGCTCCTCGCGTGGAGCGGGACGGGCGGCGGCGTTAAGCTGAAATCGGGGTGATTGCCGCCCATCTGTCCGGTGTCACGGGCGGTTCGGCATTCGGCCCTTACGCCGGTACACTTGGTGACAGCCGGGTCACTGCGACGCGCAGGGCCGGCAGACGGTAACCCGAGGTGCCGAACAGCGGCATCCCCATGTACCGTAAGAGCCACGAGAGATGCCTGACGTCATCGGGGCCCGCCTTCGGGCTGCCCCGCATTCTGTGCGAGGGGGTCGAGCCATGGGGCGCGGCCGTGCTAAGGCCAAGCAGACGAAGGTGGCCCGGGAGTTGAAGTACCACTCCCCGAACACCGACCTCACCGCCTTGCAGCGCGAACTGGCGGGTGCTGGTAAGTCGGACCACGTCGTCGTCGACGACGACTACAAAGAGTTCGTCGACGACGACGATCACCCGGACGAAGACCCGGACCCCTGGGTCCGTCCGACCCGCTGACCTCCGGGAACATCTGAGCACGCGGCAAGTCCCGCGTGCTCACGCATGTACCCATCGGGAGGCGGCATACCCACCCGATGATCAGGGGCCTGCCGTGCCGGAGTCGATCCGGTCGCCGCGGCAGGTCCTTGATCTCGGACCCGCCCGCCCCTCATCGGGGCCGGTTGTTCCAGTTGTAGAACGTCGGGATGTTCTCGAAGTGGTTCCAGGCGCAGACCGCGCCGGCACCCTCGCCTCCCGCCGCCTCCGAACGCAGCTGGCGCGCGTCCGCCGCCTCCTGGAGCAGGTCGGCCAGCCCGGCGGCGGTGTCCCGCACCCGGTCGACGACCGGTTCCCCGGTGTCTCCCCCGACCCGTTCAGTCTGCCGTTCTCCGATGGTCTCGGGCATGGTCCAACACTCCCTCCAGTAAGCGGATCTTGCTGTTGCGGCAGTGCTCGGTCTCCGTACCGTCGAAACGCCCCAGCTCGAAGTAACGGTTGGCGGCGTGCCCACCCCCGCAGAAGCCGAAGTACGGGCAGGACGCGCGGCACGCCTCCACGCCGGCCAGGAACTCACCCACCCAGGGGGTCGTCCGCTCCACCCCGGCCAGGATCTCGGCCAGCGGGGTGGTCAACACGTCGCCACTGCTGAAGTCGCCGTACCTGGGGTCGGTGAAGCCGGCCAGCTCCGGGGAGAGCACGGTCACCGACCCGTCGTGGCCGACCGTGGGGATCGGGTCGAGCCGCCGGGGCAGCAGATCGTCGGCGCTGCCGTCGAGCACCGCCGCCGCGTACCGGAGCGACCACTCCACCTCGCGCAGGTGGATCCGGGGATCCCGGCGCCAGGCGGCCACCAGCTCGGCCCAGAACGCCCGCACCGGCGCCGCCTCGTGGGCGTTGCCGCGGGTGTTGACCCCCTCGGTCTCCTCGATGTTGACCCCCAGCACCTCGCAGCCGAGGCCGAGGAAGTAGTCGTACAGCTCGGCGGCCCGGCCCGGGGTCGGGTCGCTGACCACCGCCAGCGCCGAGAACGGCAGCCCGTGCCGGCGCAGCGTCTCGATCCCGCGCACGATCCGGTCGTACGCCGGCCGGCCGGCCCGGGTGACCCGGTCGCCGTTGCGTCCGCGCGGCCCGTCCACGCTCACGCTGACCCGCACCTGGTGCGCGGCGAGGAACTCGCACCAGGCGTCGTCGATCAGGGTGGCGTTGGTCTGCACGTGGTGTTCGACCTCCGCCCCGAACGGGGCGAGCAGGGCGGCCAGGTGCTCCCGCCCGGTCGCGAGGGGCTCCCCGCCGTGCCACACCACCGAGAACCGGCCGGCCGACGCCCACGGGTTCACCGACGCGGCGACCGCCTCGGCCACCGCGACCGGCATCCGCCGGTCCGCCGCCCGGAACGGCAGGTAGCAGTACGCGCAGTCCAGGTTGCAGAGGGTGGTCGGCTGCATCACGACGTACGACGGGACCGGGGACAGCCCCCGCATCCCGCTCACCTGCCGTTTTCGAGCAACCATCGCCCTCCTTCCTGGCCTGAAGGGCGTCCTTCAGGCTAGGCGGCGATGGCCACTCGGGTGAACCCCTGATCAGGTGCTCGGATGATCAGCGCTGCGTGATCAGCCCCGGGTGTGCTGGCCGACCATCCGCACCCTGCCGGTGCCCTCGATGATCTCGCCGGCCTGCCAGGCGTCGACGCCACGGCCGGTCAGCGTGGCCAGGGCCCGGTCGGCGTCCTCGGCGGAGACGATCGCGAACATGCCGACGCCCATGTTGAAGGTCGCATCCATCTCCTGGTCCTCGATCCGGCCCTTGGACTGGATCAGGTCGAAGATCGGCTGCGGCTTCCAGGTGGAGCGGTGGACCACCGCGTCGACGTGCTCGGGCAGGATCCGGACCAGGTTGCCCGGGATGCCGCCGCCGGTGACGTGCGCGATCGAGCGCACCTCGGCCTCGGCGATCAGCTTGAGGCAGTCCTGGGCATAGATCTTGGTCGGGGTGAGCAGTTCCTCGCCGAGGGTGCGCTGCCGGCCGAAGTCGTCGATCACCACGTCCAGCCGCATCCGGCCGGCCCCCAGCAGCACGTGCCGGACCAGGGAGTACCCGTTGGAGTGCAGGCCCGAGGAGCGCATGGCGATGACCACGTCGCCGATCTCGACCCGGTCCGGGCTGAGGATCTCGCTCTCCTCGACCACGCCGACGCCGGTGGCGGAGACGTCGTACTCGTCCGGACGCAGCACGCCGGGGTGCTCGGCGGTCTCGCCGCCCAGCAACGCGCAGCCGGCGTACCGGCAGCCGTCGGCGATCCCGGCGCCGATCTCGGCCACCTTGTCCGGGACGACCTCGCCGCAGGCGATGTAGTCGAGCAGGAACAGCGGCTCGGCGCCGCAGGCCACCAGGTCGTCGACGACCATGGCGACCAGGTCGATGCCGATCGTGTCGTGGATGTCGAGCTGCTGGGCGATCACCAGCTTGGTGCCGACGCCGTCGGTCGAGGACGCCAGGATCGGGTTCTTGTACTTCTTCGTGTCCAGCCGGAACAGGCCGGCGAAGCCGCCGAGGTCGCCCATGACCTCCGGGCGACGGGTCTGCTTCACCTTGGACTTGAGCAGCTCGACCGCGCGGTCGCCCGCCTCGATCGAGACGCCGGCGTCCGCGTACGAGACCGAGCGTTTGCGCGCCGGGCGGCCGGTGCCGGCCGTCCAGGGCTGGCGGTCGCCGCCGGCGCCGGTCGGGCTGCTTCCTGTGCCGCTGCGCTCGGACACGTGCGTCACGGTTCTCCCCTTTGTGGTTCTCGCGGGGTACCGGGGCTGACCGGCGGGCCCGCGTCGGGCGGTGCTATGGGCGGTGTACGGTCGCGCCGCCCGGAGCGGCGACGAGCGGTGCGGCGGCGTGCTCCGGAACGTCCGAGGCACCAGCGACTCGGCGTCCCACACCCTCGAGCACGTGCTTGCCGATCAGGTTCCCGGCCGGCAGCTCGATCGGGTACTCCCCGTCGAAACAGGCCCGACAGAGCCGGGTCTTTGGCTGCTCGGTAGCGGCGATCAGGCCCGACAACGAGACGTAGCCCAGCGTGTCGGCGCCGATGGAGCGCCGGATGCCCTCGTTGTCCAGCCCGTTGGCGAGCAACTCGGCCCGGGTGGCGAAGTCGATGCCGTAGAAGCACGGCCAGTTCACCGGCGGGGAGGAGATCCGGACATGGACCTCCAGGGCACCCGCCTCGCGCAGCATCCGGACGATGGCCCGCTGGGTGTTGCCGCGCACGATCGAGTCGTCCACGACGACCAGCCGCTTGCCCCGCACGTTCTCCCGCAGCGGGTTGAGCTTGAGCCGGATGCCGAGCTGACGCAGGGTCTGCGACGGCTGGATGAAGGTGCGCCCCACGTACGGGTTCTTCATCAGGCCGGCGCCGTAGGTGATCCCGGACTCCTCCGCGTAGCCGATCGCCGCCGGGGTGCCGGACTCCGGCACCGGGATGACCAGGTCGGCCTCGACCGGGTGCTCCTTGGCGAGCTGGCGGCCGATCTGCACCCGGGCGGCGTGCACGTTGCGCCCGGCGATGGTGGCGTCCGGCCGGGCGATGTAGACGTACTCGAAGAGGCAGCCCTTCGGCTCCGGTGCGGCGAACCGGCTGGACCGCAGGCCGTCCTCGTCGATGGCGATCAGCTCGCCCGGCTCCACCTCGCGGACCACGCTCGCCCCGACGATGTCCAGGGCGGCCGTCTCGCTGGCCACCACCCAGCCGCGCTCCAGCCGGCCGAGGACCAGCGGACGCACGCCGTGCGGGTCGCGGGCCGCGTAGAGCGTCGACTCGTCCATGAAGACGAAGCTGAACGCGCCGCGCAGTTGGGGCAGCACCTCCAGCGCGGCGGCCTCGACCGAGAGGTCCGGCCGGCTGGCCAGCAGCATGGTCACCAGTGAGGTGTCGTTGGTCGAGCCGTCGGCGAGCAGACCCCGCTCGGCGCTCTCGCGCTGCAACTCGGCGGTGTTGACCAGGTTGCCGTTGTGCGCGAGCGCGATCGTGGTGCCCGAACTGGTGGACCGGATGGTCGGCTGGGCGTTCTCCCAGGTCGAGCCGCCCGTCGTCGAGTAGCGTGCGTGCCCGATCGCCAGGTGCCCACGCAGGCTGGCCAGGGTGGGCTCGTCGAAGACCTGGGCCACCAGGCCGAGATCCTTGTAGACCACCACGCCCGAGCCGTCGCTGACGGCGATCCCGGCGGCCTCCTGGCCCCGGTGCTGGAGGGCGTAGAGCCCGAAGTAGGTCAGGTTGGCGACCGCCTCCCCGGGCGCCCAGACGCCGAAGACGCCACACGCGTCCTGCGGGCCGGGTCGTTGGGGATCAAGGTCGTGGCTCAGCCGGCCGTCGCCTCGGGGCACTTACCGCTCCCTCATGCTGGGTCTGGACTGGCCGGGCGGGATCTCGGGGGCGGATCCGCGCTTGCTCGGCCGGGACCACTGTCGTCGCCTCAGAGTGTACGCGAATGAGTGTCAATACTGAGAGTCACAGTGCGACCCCTTTCCGTGTCCGGCGTGATGACTAGTCGCCCAGTCGGAGCGGAAGGTGCACGGAAAGGTCAGCGCGGACACCGCTGACCCGTACGCGTCCCTCGGCGACCGCGTCCGCCCAGCTTCGGCGGCCTGTCGCCAGTTCCAACCAGGTCGTCGGGTCCAGCTCGACGACGTTGGGCGGGGTGCCACGGGTGTGTCGGGGACCAGGAATGCACTGAACTGCACCGTAAGGTGGGACACGCACCTCCACCGATCGGCCGGGTGCTCGATCCGCAAGGGCCGCCAACAGGGCACGAACCGCCTCCCGGAACACCGGCCGTTCGGGCGTACGGCCCTCGTCGAGGGCGGCGAGCGCGGCGGCCACGGCTGCGAACTTTGTGTGCGGAGAGGACACGACGGGACGATACGACCCGGCTCCGACGCTTTCGACGCGGCCCTGGGTCGCGCCGATCCGGTCAGACAAGGCATAGTTGCCGACGGCGTATTCGTACCGTGATGATCCCCGGCCCGGCGCCCCGCCGGCCAGGGAAGTCAGACCGGAAGGCGGTGGACGTGTCAACACACCGACGTGCCTGGAAGCAGCGGGCCGGTGTGGTCGTGGCGCTGGTGGTCGGCGTCCTGCTCACCGCCCCCGCCACACCCGCCCTGGCAGCCGACATCAGCGTCTCCCCCGGCTCAGCGACCATCCAGGCAGGCGGCACCACCGCCGTCAACGTGCAGCTGACGCCGAGGAGCGACGACGAGAAGTTCGTCATCATCACCGTGGCGGGTCTCCCGCGAGG
Organism: Micromonospora sp. NPDC002296; assembly: GCF_040296145.1. Lineage (NCBI taxonomy): Bacteria > Bacillati > Actinomycetota > Actinomycetes > Micromonosporales > Micromonosporaceae > Micromonospora > Micromonospora sp. NPDC002296. The sequence goes on along the minus strand of NZ_JBEOWQ010000001.1, from coordinate 373,722 downwards.
CGTGAGCTGTGGGAGCGGTTGCGGCAAGGTCGACTTCAACGGCACCGGCTCGGTGAACCACGTCGTCCAACTCCGCGCCTCCGGCGACGCGCCGAACGCGGACAACCAGCGGGTGACGGTCAACGCGTCCAGCCCCCAGGGCGGCCAGAACGGCCGGGACCTCCAGCTCACGGTGAAGGCGAAGGCCGCGCCGTCGCCGACGCAGGAGCAGGTGCAGACCGTCAAGTCGGTCTCCGGCAAGGTGGTGGCCTCGGCCAACGGCTCGGCGGTACCGAACGCCACCGTCATGCTCCAGGACAGCGACGGCCACCACTACGAGACCACCAGCGAAGGCAGCGGGAACTTCCGCTTCACCGGCAGCAAGGACCGGCCGATCACCCCGGGCCGGATCGATATCGGCGCCGTCCGGGGCGAGTTCCGCACCACCAAGTCCTTCGAAGCGAGCGCCGGGCAGAGCGTGACCGGGCAGCGGATCAGCCTGGCGATCAAGGTCGAGGTGAGCCCGAGTCCCACCCCGGCGGCCAGCGAGGAGCCGCTGCCGACCGAGGAGCCGATCGAGGAGACCCCCGAGGACAGCCCCGCGGCCGCCCCGGGGGCCCCGAAGAACGCCGCCGCCGAGGACGACTCCGACGGCTTCAACTGGCTGCTCATCCTGCTCGGCGGCCTGTTCGTGGCCGTCGGCGTGGGCACCATGGTGCTGCTCTGGATGAAGCGCCGGGAGAACGGCGACGACACCGACGACGACGCCCCGGCCGGTGCTGCCGCAGCGGGCGCGGTGCCCGCCGCCCGGGGGGCGTACCACGGGACGGACGACAAGACCCGGGTGGTCAACCGCGTCGGCGCCGGACCGGACCCGACGATGGTCGGCGGCACCTCGCTCAGCGACGCGCCGACCATGATGCAGCGGCCGATCGTGGACGACGTCCCGCCGGATCCGTACGGCGCCCCGCCGTCCGCCTACGGCCCCGGTGGCCAGCAGGGCGGCTGGGGAGCCGGCAGCGGCGGCGGATACGGCGACGAACCCCGGGGCGGCGGCTACGGCGCGGCCGGCGGCTACGGCAACGCGCCCGCCTCCGGGGCCGGCTACGGCAACACGCCCGCTTCCGGGGCCGGCTACGGCGGGTACGGCGCCGACGCCCCGGCGTCGGGCGGCGGGTACGGCAACGCCCCGACCTCGACCGGCGGCGGGTACGCCTCCGGGAGCGGGTACGGCGGCACGCCCGGCGGGTACGGCACCGACGCCCCGGCGTCCGGCGGCGGCTACGGCAGCCGGGGCTACGGCGCACCGGCGGAAGCGGCGGCCGGGGGCTACCCGGGCCAGGGCGGCGGCTACGGCGAGCGCTACGACGAGCCGACCGGCCGGTACACCGGCGAGGGCACCGGCTCGTACACCCCGCCGGCGGACCCGTACCCGACCAGCACCTACCAGGCCGACCAGGGCCACAACTACGGCCAGCCGGAGCCGCCTCCGCAGTACGGTCGCGGCGGCGAGCCCACCGGCGGCGGGTACGGCCAGCAGGGCGGCTACGACGCCGGTCAGCAGGGCGGCGCCTACGGCGGCCAGCAGGGCGGCTACGACCAGCGCGGCGGCTACGGCGGAGAGGGCTACGGCCAGCAGGGCGGCTACGGCCAGGCAGGCGGGTACGACCAGCAGGGCGGGGGGTACGGCCAGGAGCCCCCGCAGCAGCGTGGGGGGTACGGCCAGGAGCCCCCGCAGCAGGGTCACGGCTACGACCAGCCGACCGCCTATGACCAGCAGGGCGGCTACGGCGACCAGGCCCAGCCGGGTCGGGCCAGGCCCGACGGCCCGCCGCAGCAGGACCGGGGCGGGCGCCGGCTGGACTGGCTGGACGACTGACCCTCGCGGGCCGACCGCCCGCACCGCGACGCAGAGCGCGGCTGCCCGCCGGGGCAGCCGCGCTCTTCCGTCGGGGCCGGGGAAGGACAGAGAAAGGGACCGCCGAGGGCGGGCGAGCCGGCTCAGGCGGCCGAGAAGACGCCCTGCCGCAGCACCGGCACCACGTCCGAGACGCCGACCTGGACCGCGACCTCCACGTCGTCGGCGAAGCCGCCCTCGACGAGTTCCCGGCCGGAGACGCAGCCGCGCACGGCGGCCGGCACGTCCGGGGTGCTGGCCAGCGCGGCGAGGGTCATCGCGGCCTCCACCGACAGCCCGCCGGGCACCCCGGAGAGGATGTCGAGCACGCACCCCGCCCCGAGCTGGTCCTCCACGGAGGGTCGCAGGGCGCCGTCGGGCCAGCGCTCGCCGGAGGCGATCACGCCGATCGCGGCGTCGGCCGAGCCGTACCCCCGCTCGCACAGCCAGCGCCCGACGGCGCGGGCGTTGCGCAGGCAGGCTGCGACCACCGGAAGCCCGGTGGCGCTGGCGGCGGCGCTGATCGCCGAGCCGTTCGGCGACGGCAGCACGAGGTCGGCGACGACCGGCGCGGTGCGCAGCGCCGCCGGGGAGAGCGACCACGGGTGCTCCGGGGTCGTCTGCCGGCGGCCCACGGCCGCGACCGCGCCAACCCGGCGCGCGTACTCCGCCGCCTGCTCACCCCAGGGGAACGGGTGCACCCGCATCCCCCGGGCGACCGCGACCTCCACGGCGGTGGTGAACGAGAGCACGTCCACCACCACCAGGACGGCGCAGACGCGGCCGAGCTCCGCCGCGCCGGTCAGCCCCCAGTCGAACCGGGCGCCGGAGCCGGGTTGGGCGGAGACGGCCGCGGCCAACGTGTCAGCGCTGGTCGGGCGCGGCGGACCGGTCGGCGCCACCGGCGTCGGGTTCGGTCGCCCCGGAGGGACCGGCGGCCCGCTCCGCGCCGTCGACCCGCTCGGGCCCGCCGTCGACCGGCTGCCCGGACGCCCCGCCCGGGGCGTCGGCGGTGGGCCCGGCCTCGGCAACCGCCGTCGTTTCGGCGGCCGTCGGGTCGGCCAGGGCGAACCCGGTGTGCTCCGGCGCCACCCGTTCGGCCGGCGCGGCGACGGGGGCCACGGCCTCCCGGGCACCCTCGACGGTGTCGACCGCCGGAGTCGGGGCCGAAGCAGCCGCGGTCGCCGCCGGAGCGGTGCCCCGCCCGGCCGGGGCGGCCTCGGCCGACTCCGTCCCGCCGAAGAGCCGGGGCAGCGTGGCGCCGTGTACGGCGCGCAGCTCGTCCAGGCCGATCCGGAACTGTCCGCGCACCTCAAGGGCCCCGCCGGCCTGGTCGGTGACCCCGATGATCTCCCACGGGACCCCGCGCTCGGCGCAGAGCGAGGTGAACGCCTTCTCGTGGCCCCGCGGCACCGAGACCAGGACCCGTCCGGCGGACTCGCTGAACAGGAAGACGAACGGCATCGAACCGCCGGCGAAGTGCTCCGGCACCGCGATCTGCGCGCCGACCCCGCGGCGCAGGCAGGACTCGACCAGGCTCTGCGCGAGGCCACCGTCGGACAGATCGTGCGCCGAGCTGAGGTGCCCGACCCGGGCGGCCTCGGCCAGCAGTTCGGCGAGCTGCCGCTCGCGGGACAGGTCGACCTGCGGCGGGATGCCGCCGAGGTGCTCGTGGGTCACCCAGGCCCACTCCGAGCCGGAGAGCTCCACGTGCGTCTCGCCGAGCAGGAAGAGCTGGTCGTGGTCGCCGTCGGTGCGCGGGACGAAGCCCATCGACACGCGCTCGGCCACGTCGTCCAGCACGCCGAGCACGCCGACCACCGGGGTCGGGTGGATCGCCGCCGCGCCGGTCTGGTTGTAGAAGCTGACGTTGCCGCCGGTCACCGGGATGCCCAGCTCCAGGCAGCCGTCCGCCAGGCCGCGGACGGCCTCGGCGAACTGCCACATCACGCCCGGGTCCTCCGGCGAGCCGAAGTTGAGGCAGTTGGTCACGGCGATCGGCTTCGCGCCGGTCACCGCCACGTTCCGGTACGCCTCGGCCAGTGCCAGCTTCGTGCCGTGATACGGGTCGAGCCGGGCGTACCGGCCGTTGCCGTCCAGCGACAGGGCGACGCCCAGACCGGTGCGCTCGTCGATCCGGATCACGCCGGAGTCCTCCGGCTGGGCGAGCACGGTGTTGCCCAGCACGTACCGGTCGTACTGCTCGGTGACCCAGGTCTTGTCGGCCAGGTTCGGCGACGCGATCATGCGCAGCACGGTCTCCCGCAGCGCCTCCGGGGTCGCCGGCCGGGGCAGCGTCTCGGCCCGGTCGGCCTGGATGAGGATCAGGTCGGCCGGCTCGCGCATCGGACGGGCGTAGACCGGACCGTCGTCGACCAGCGAGCCCGGCGGGACGTCCACCACGAGCTGGTCGCGCCAGGTGATCACCAGCCGGCCCGGCTGGCCGTCCGGGGACGGCGCGGTGACCTCGCCGATGGCGGTGGCCCAGACGCCCCACTTCTCGGCGGTCTTGAGCACCGCCTCCAGCTTGTCCGGGGCGACGACCAGCAGCATCCGCTCCTGCGACTCGCTGGCCAGGATCTCGTGCGGCTCCATCGAGGCCTCGCGCAGCGGAACCCGCTCCAGCAGGACCCGCATGCCGGTGCCGGCGGAGGCGGCGGTCTCGGTGAGCGCACAGGTCAGCCCGGCGCCGCCGAGGTCCTGGATGCCGACGACCAGCTCGGCGTCGTACAGCTCCAGGCACGCCTCGATGAGCAGCTTCTCCATGAACGGGTCGCCGACCTGCACGGACGGACGGCGCTGCTCGCTGCCCTCGTCGAAGGTGGCGCTGGCCAGCACCGACACGCCGCCGATGCCGTCCCGGCCGGTCCGGGCACCCATCAGCACCACGACGTTGCCGGGGCCGGCCGCCTCCTTCTTCTGCAGCCGGTCGACCGGAAGCACGCCGAGGCAGAGCGCGTTGACCAGGGGATTGCCCTGGTAGCAGGGGTCGAAGACGACCTCGCCGCCGATGTTGGGCAGGCCGAGGCAGTTGCCGTAGCCGGCGACGCCGGCCACCACGCCGGGCAGCACCCGGGCGGTGTCGGGGTGATCGGCCGCGCCGAAGCGCAGCGGGTCCATCACGGCGACCGGGCGGGCGCCCATGGCGAGGATGTCCCGGACGATGCCGCCGACGCCGGTCGCCGCGCCCTGGTACGGCTCGACGAAGCTCGGGTGGTTGTGCGACTCGACCTTGAAGGTCACCGCCAGTTCGTCGGAGACCTGGACCACGCCGGCGTTCTCGCCGATGCCGGCGAGCAGCCGGTCGCTCGGCGGGGCCTTCTCGCCGAACTGGCGCAGGTGCACCTTGCTCGACTTGTAGGAGCAGTGCTCGCTCCACATGATCGAGTACATGGCCAGCTCGGCCTGGGTGGGGCGGCGACCGAGGATGTGCCGGATCCGGTCGTACTCGTCGTCGCGCAGGCCCAGCTCGGCGTACGGCTGGAGCTCGCCGGGGGTGTCCATGGCACGCGGCACGGTGTCCGGGCCGTGCGCCCAGTCGCCGGTGGGCGCGGACCGGGCCGGGTCGGGGTGGCGGACCGCCTCGACGGGCCGGGCCGGGACCGGGCCGGGCTGCGGCGCCACGGGAGCCGTGAACGGCTCCGCCGGGACGGCCGGGAAGCCGCCCGGGTTCTCCCGTACCGCCGGGTCCGGATGGGTGGTCATGACCTCTCCTCGCTGCGCTCGCCGCCGCAGGGGCGGTTGAGCCGACCGATTGTGCCGCGCACGGTCACGCCGGGGCCCCCACCAGGTGCTTGAGCACCGAGGTGAAGAAGCCGAGGCCGTCCAGGGAGGGGCCGGTGAGCGCCTCCACCGCGTGCTCGGGGTGCGGCATGATGCCGACCACGTTGCCGGCGGGGTTGGTGATCGCGGCGATGTCGCGCTGCGACCCGTTGGGGTTGCCGCGAACGTAGCGGGCGACGACCCGGCCCTCGGCCTCGAGCTGGTCGAGCGTCGCGGCGTCGGCGACGTAGCAGCCCTCGCCGTTCTTGACCGGGATCAGCACCTCCTGGCCCGGCTGGAACGTGTTCGTCCACGCCGTGCCGGCGGCCTCGATCCGGAGGGCCTGGTCCCGGTTACGGAAGTGCAGGTGCTGGTTGCGGGTGAGCGCGCCGGGCAGCAGGTGGGCCTCGCAGAGGATCTGGAAACCGTTGCAGATGCCGAGCACGGGCAGGCCGCCCCGGGCGGCGTCCACCAGGGTCTCCATCACCGGGGCGAACCGGGCGATGGCACCGCAGCGCAGGTAGTCGCCGTAGGAGAAGCCGCCGGGCAGGACGACGGCGTCCACCCCGCGCAGGTCCGCCTCGCCGTGCCAGAGCCGGACCGGCTCGGCTCCGGCGATCCGGACGGCCCGGGCGGCGTCCCCGTCGTCGAGCGAGCCGGGGAACGTCACCACACCGACCCGCGCGGTCACGGGCGTGCGCCCACGGTCTCGTCGGCCTCGACCACGCGGACGGTGAAGTCCTCGATGACCGGGTTGGCGAGCAGCTTGTCGGCAATTTCCCGGGCCTGGTCCAGGTCCGGTTCACCGGTGAACTCGATCTCGATCCGCCTGCCGATCCGGACAGAGGCGACGTCACTGACGCCGAGCCGGGGCAGCGCGTTTGCGACGGCCTGGCCCTGAGGATCGAGGATCTCGGGCTTGAGCATGACGTCGACGACGACGCGAGGCACTGGGCACTCCTGACTGTGTACGCAGTTGGGTGCCGACCCACAACGGGCGAGCGCAGCCAGCCTACCTGGCAGATACCGCCTCAGCCGCACCGGCCGGGGGCAGTTCAGGCAGTGATCAACATAACCGGCGGAGTGGTGGGTCACACGTGTCCGGTCCTGCGTGAAACGTCCCGGAGCAGGACGTTCGCCACGCCACGAAAAGCCAAATTGTTACATCGGCTAGCCTCGATTGAACCCTTGCCGCACGATGCGCCGACCCCTACTATCCATCGACATAACTCAATGCACCGTCGGCGGGTGAACCGAGACCCACGCCGGCGCGACCGACCCGGCGATCCCGGGTCCGAGAGGCAAGGAGTACGTCCCGATGCGTATCCGTTCCCTGCTCGCCGTGGTCGGCACCGCCCTGGTCGGCGTCCTGGGCGCCGCCGGTGGCGCAGTCGCCGCCCCGGCCGGCCCTCAGCCGATCATCGGCGGTGGCACCGTCTCCTCCGCCCCGTGGGCGGCCGCCGTCTTCAGCAACGGCTCGTTCACCTGCTCCGGCAGCGTCATCGCCGCGCAGTGGGTGCTCACCGCCCGGCACTGCGTCAGCGGCACCATGTCCGTGCGGGTCGGCAGCGTCTACTACGCCTCGGGCGGCACCACCCGCACCGTGAGCGCCTCGTACACCCGTTACGACCTGGCCCTGCTGCGGCTGTCCAGCACGGTCAGCACGTCCACCGTCACGCTGGCCAGCGCCAACCCGCCGGTCGGCTCCACCAACACGATCTACGGCTGGGGCATGACCTGCTACAGCGGCTGCTCCCCCTCCAGCCAGCTCAAGACCGCCAGCGTCCAGGTGACCAGCACCAACGTGACGGACGCGTACGGCGGGCAGGCGATCCGGAGCACCCGGCTCAACGGCAACGCGTGGCGGGGCGACTCGGGTGGCCCGGAGTTCTACAACGGGCTCCAGGTCGGCGTGGCCTCCACCGCCGACGGGTCGAGCATCCAGAACTACGGCAGCGTCGCGTACAACCGGGCCTGGATCACCTCGGTGGCCGGTGTCTGACGGTCAGCCGTCCCGGCACCCCGTCTGGGGCCTGTCGGGTCGTTGACACCGCGGGCGGCGCGGATGGTCGGCGGAGCGCCGGCCGTCCGCGCCGACCCGTTTTGCAGCATCCGGTCAGCTGACCACGGCCGACGAACCGGCCCCCGGCCGATGCGACAGCATCGAACCGTGCTGGTCGTGACGACGGATCAACTGCCCGGCTACGAGATCCGCCAGATCCTCGGCGAAGTGGTGTCCTCGATGGCCAGGACGCGCAACCCGTACCGCGAGGGGGTGAAGAACCTCCGCGGCGGCGCGTACGACCCGATGGCGCCGGACAACCTGACCCGCTGGCGGACGGACTCGGTGGCCCGCCTCGGCGAGGAGGCCCGCCGCCTCGGCGCGAACGCCGTGATCGGCATGCGCTTCGACAGCCGGGACTGCGGCGAGATGTGGATGGAGATCTGCGCGTACGGCACGGCGGTGATCGTGGCCCCCAAGACCCCGGACATCATGCCCCCGGACCAGCCCATGATCGCGGCCGAGACGGCCAACGACCCGGCGATCACCGGGTCCCCCGGTGGCATCGCCGAACCGGCCAGCGCCCCCAACCTCAGCTCCGCCGCCGAGACCCCCACCCGCAACTCCTGACCCCACCCCACCCCCGGGCGCAGTCCCCGCCCGGGGGTGGGGTGGCTCAGAGGATGGGGGGTGGGGAGTAGTTGGCGGCGTCGGGGTGGGCGGTGACGATCTTGGCGATTCGGGTGGTGACCGCGTTGACCTGGGCCTCGGCGGCGCCGACGAAGGCGGTGCGGTCGGCGACCAGGTCGTCGATGTCGGCGCGGGACAAGCCGAGTCGCTCGTCCCCGGCCAGGCGGTCGAACAGGTCGTTCTCGGCGGTGCCCCGCTCGCGCATGGCCAGCGCCACACCGACCGCGTGCTCCTTGATCGCCTCGTGCGCGGCCTCCCGGCCGACGCCCCGCCGGACCGCCGCGACCAGGATCTTCGTGCTGGCCAGGAAGGGCAGGAAGCGCTCCAGTTCCCGGTTGATCACCGCCGGGTACGCCCCGAACTCGTCGAGCACGGTGAGGAACGTCTGGAACAGCCCGTCGGCGGCGAAGAACGCGTCCGGCAGGGCGACCCGGCGGACCACCGAGCAGGAGACGTCCCCCTCGTTCCACTGGTCGCCGGCCAACTCGCCGACCATCGACAGGTACCCCCGGATGATCACCGCGAAGCCGTTCACCCGCTCGCTGGACCGGGTGTTCATCTTGTGCGGCATCGCGCTGGAGCCCACCTGGCCCGGCTTGAAGCCCTCGGTGACCAACTCCTGGCCGACCATCAGCCGAATCGTGGTGGCCAGCGACGACGGCGCGGCGGCCACCTGGGCCAGTGCGGCCAGCACCGCCATGTCGATCGAGCGCGGGTAGACCTGACCGACGCTGTCCAGCACCCGGGAGAAGCCGAGGTGCTCGGCGACCCGGCGCTCCAGCTCGGCGACCTTGCCGGCGTCGCCGTCGAAGAGGTCGAGCTGGTCGGCGGAGGTGCCGACCGGGCCCTTGATCCCGCGCAGCGGGTACCAGTTGATCAGGTCTTCCAGCCGCTCGTACGCGATCAGCAGCTCCTCGGCGGCCGACGCGAAGCGCTTGCCCAGCGTGGTGGCCTGCGCGGCGACGTTGTGCGAGCGGCCGGTCAGCACCAGGCCGGAGTGCTCGTGGGCGAGCCGGGCCAGCCGGGCCAGCGTGGCGACGACCCGGTCCCGGACCAGCTCCAGCGAGGCGCGTACCTGGAGTTGCTCGACGTTCTCGGTGAGGTCCCGGGAGGTCATCCCCTTGTGCACGTGCTCGTGCCCGGCGAGCGCGCTGAACTCCTCGATCCGGGCCTTCACGTCGTGCCGGGTGACCCGCTCGCGCTCGGCGATCGAGGCCAGGTCGACGTCGTCCAGCACCCGCTCGTACGCCTCGACGACCCCGTCGGGGACGGCCACGCCGAGATCACGCTGGGCGCGGAGGACGGCTAGCCACAACCGCCGCTCCATCCGGATCTTCTCCTCCGGTGACCAGAGGGCGACCAACTCGGGCGAGGCGTATCGGTTGGCGAGCACGTTCGGGATCGTCGTCACGTACCTCATTCTCCCGCACGTCGGGCTCGTCACCCGAGCCAGGCCACCGGCACTCACACCGTGGGCACGTCGTGCACCGGGGCGCTCACCACGATGGTCCTGGTCTGCTTGCCGTGGGAGTTACGCGCGGTCAGCGTGTACGTGTGCTTCTGGACGTCGCCCTCCCCACCCGAGCAGGGGAAGAGGAATGCCTCGCTGCCGGCCGACGGGTAGTCGTCGGCGTAGATGCCGGGGCCGTCGATCGAGAGGGCGACGGAGTCGACGTTGCTGACCCTCCACTCCACGAGGACCGGGCCCCCGGCGATCGGGTTGACGTTGGTTCCGGCCGGACAGAACGGCTTGTCGGCGACGCGGAAGTAGGCGATGGTGGGCGCGTTCGACGTCGACTTCGTGCCGGACTGGCCGCCGCTGCTGCCGGTGCCGCCGCCCTTCGCGCCGCCCCCGGTCGAGCCGCCGCCCGTCGACCCGCCGCCCGTCGCGCCGGTGCTGGCCGGCGCGCCGGAACCGGAGCCGGTGCCGGTGCCGGTGGCGGTCGGCTTCGGCGCGGCGGCGGGGGCCTCGGTCACGGCGGTCGACGCGGTGGACTCCGTGGAACTCGTGGCGGTGGACGTGCAGCCGCTGGCCGCGAGCGCGGTGGCCAGGACGATGACGGCAGCGGGGCGGAGCAGAGCTCGACCGGGCATGACCACTCCTAGAGGAGGCACCGCCACCGGGACGTCCGGGCGGGCTGGCACCCAAGGTAGGCACATTCAGCAAGAGCGATCCGACCTGCGCGAACACTCTCGGGAAGGCCGGCGGGAGCGGGCGACGGGGACCTGATCAGAAGGGCGCGGGACGGCCGGTCAGCGCGGCGTACAGGCCGGCGGCGGCCGCCTGCTCGGAGTCGTACGCCTGGCGGACGTCGTGCACGCCGCGCTCGTACAGGCCGATCTCCCAACGCCCGTCCGGCGAGCGTCGCAGGAACCAGAAGTCGGGCGGGACCGGCACGTGCTCGTGCACGTCCTCGATCTCGAAGGCGTCCGGTGACAGCCCCTCCGCCAGCAGTGCGCCGCGCACCTCGTACCGGTCCACGCCCGGCCTCCCCTCCGCGTCTCCTGGCATCAGCAGACGGCGGGAGCGTAGCCGCGCTGGAGCGGGACGGCGCAGGCCGCCGCCGTCAGGTCCTCCTCGACCAGGTACCCGTGCTGGAGCAGCCACGTGATGCTCAGGCTGGCCCCGGCCTGCGGCAGGTACGCCGGGTTGAGCTGGAACTGGGTGCCCAGGCCGGACTGGGCGAACCAGGGCGCGATCGGCCCGGAGTCGACCGTGAACGGGCTTACCACGCAGTAGACGTGGTAATTGGCCAGCGGGGCGTCGGACGGCGTGTTGAGGTTCGAGGGCGGCAGCGACCGGGCGCTGAACGGCGTGCCGAGCGGGGCGAGGAACGCGCCGCCCGGGAAGCCGAAGCGGTCGAGCCGGTAGCCGGGCAGCAGCGTCTGCTGGTTCTTGATCGGCCGGCCGTCGGGGCCGAGGACGAAGCCGCTCGCGGGCGGGTAGACGTACCCGGTCCGGGTGGCGTTGCCGTACTGCTGGAGGAACCCGGTCACGGTGAGGCCGCCGATGCGCCGGTAGCCGGTGAGCAGGGGGCCGACCGGGGGTACGCCGGGCAGCACGGCGGGGCCGAGCAGCGGGTTGCCGTCGAAGTGGACCGTGGTGGGCGGCGCGTCCGGCGGGGTGCCTGGGCGGCACAGGCCCTGCGTCGGCGGCTGCGGCTGGCCGGCGTCGGCCCGCCCGGTCTCGCCTCGGGGCCAGCCCGCCCGGCGGGACGCCGACGGGCCGGCCTGATCGATGGCGTTCGGGACGGACGCGCTGGCCTGATCGGTGAAGTTCGGGGCCGCGGCCTGCGCGGTGGTGGGGGTGACCGCCAAAGCCGCGCTGGAAACAGCAGCCAGCACCCAACGAGGAATCTTCATCACGAACCTCCAGGAATAGGACAGCGAGCTGTCCTTATCCTTGAGAGGTTTCGTCCTTGATGTGGGTATTCATCCGCTTTACACCGGCACGGCTGACCGGCCCCGAGCACACCTCACCCCGCCGGCCGCCCCGACCGGCAGGGTCGATCGCCCGTGGCGTCAGCGCTCCAGGATCGCCGTCACGCCCTGGCCGCCGGCCGCGCAGATCGAGATCAGCCCCCGCCCGCTGCCCTTCCCGGCGAGCAACTTGGCCAGGGTGGCCACGATCCGACCGCCGGTGGCGGCGAACGGGTGCCCGGCGGCCAGCGACGAGCCGTTGACGTTGAGCCGGTCCCGGTCGATCGCGCCGAGCGGGGCGTCCAGGCCCAGCCGGTCCTTGCAGAACTCCGGCGACTCCCAGGCGGCCAGGGTGGCCAGCACCTGGGAGGCGAACGCCTCGTGGATCTCGTAGTGGTCGAAGTCCTGCAACGTCAGCCCGGCCCGGGCCAGCATCCGGGGCACGGCGTACGCGGGGGCCATCAGCAGCCCCTCGTCGCCGTGCACGAAGTCCACGGCGGCGGTCTCGGACCAGCTGAACCACGCGAGCACCGGGAGGCTGTGCTCACGCGCCCACTCCTCGGACGCGAGCAGCACCGTCGACGCGCCGTCGGTGAGCGGCGAGGAGTTGCCGGCGGTCATGGTGGCCCGGTCGGCGTCCGGGCCCTTGTGCCCGAAGACCGGCCTCAGCGAGCCGAGCTTCTCCAGGCTGCTGTCCGGGCGCAGGTTCTGGTCCCGGGTCAGCCCGAGGTACGGCGTCATCAGGTCGTCGAAGAACCCCCGCTCGTACGCGGCGGCGAGCCGCTGGTGGGAGCGCAGCGCCAGCTCGTCCTGGGCCTGCCGGTCGACGTCCCAGCGCAGCGCGGTGCGGGCGGCGTGCTCGCCCATCGACAGCCCGGTGCGCGGCTCGGCGTTGCGGGGGATCTCCGGCTGGAACGGCTGCGAGGGGCGCAGCTTCGCGGCGATCCTCAGCCGCTCGCCGAGGGTCCGGGCGCTGTTGAGCCGGAGCAGGGTGCGACGCATCTCCTCGTTGACCGCGAGCGGCGCGTCGGAGGTGGTGTCCACGCCGCCGGCGATGCCGACGTCCAGTTGCCCGAGGGCGATCTTGTTGGCGACCAGGATCGCCGCCTCCAGGCCGGTGCCGCAGGCCTGCTGGATGTCGTACGCCGGGGTGCGCGGGTCGAGGCGGGAGCCGAGCACCACCTCGCGGGTCAGGTTGAAGTCCTTCGAGTGCTTCAGCACCGCCCCCGCGACGACCTCGCCGACCCGCTGCCCGGCGAGCCCGAACCGGGCCACCAGGCCGTCCAGCGCCGCGCCGAGCAGGTCCGTGTTGGACGCGCTCGCGTACCGGGAGTTGGACCGGGCGAAGGGGATGCGGTTGCCGCCGATGACCGCGACCCGCCGGATGCTCTGCACGATCCCGCCTCCAATTCAGGGCTTGCCCACAACCTACTGGCCAGTAGGCTACGCCTATGACCGACAGGTACGCGAGTTTCGTCCGATCGGGGGCCGGCCGCGCGCTGGTCAAGCGCCTCGGGCTGCCCGACCCGCCACGACTGCGCCGGCACACCCCCGGCGATCCGCTGGTCCCCGGGCCGGTGCTGCTCGGCGCGGCCACCGGCGGCCGGCTCGTCGAGCAGGTCGGCAGGATCATGACCGCCGCCGGGGTCGAGCTGGCCGACCCGGCCGCCGCGCCCGGCCCGGAGCGGCGGCACGCCGCCCTGGTGTACGACGCCACCGGCATCACCGACTCCACCGGCCTGCGCCAGCTCCACGATTTCTTCCACCCGCAGGCCCGCTCGGTGCTGCCCAGCGGCCGGGTGATCGTGCTGGGCACCCCGCCGGAGGAGTGCGGCTCGCCGCGCGAGGCGACCGCCCAGCGGGCCCTCGAAGGACTGACCCGCAGCATCGGCAAGGAGTTCGGGCGGGGCGTGACCGCCCAGCTCGTCCACGTCACCCCGGCCGGGGACGCGGGCACGGGCACCGGCCTGGAGGCGACCCTGCGATTCCTGCTCTCCGGCCGGTCCGCGTACGTCTCCGGGCAGGTGGTCCGGATCGGCGCGGGCCAGGCCGAGCCGCCGGCCGACTGGGACCGACCGCTGGACGGCCAGGTCGTCCTGGTAACCGGGGCGGCCCGGGGCATCGGTGCGGCGCTGGCCCGGGTGCTGGCCCGCGACGGGGCGAAGGTGGTCGCGCTGGACGTCCCGGCCGCCGGGGACGAGCTGGCCGCGGTGGCGAACGAGATCGGCGGCACCGCCGTGCAGCTCGACCTGACCTCCCCGGACGCACCGACCCGGCTCGCCGACCACCTGGCCGGCCGGCACGGACACGTCGACGTGGTGGTGCACAACGCCGGCATCACCCGGGACAAGACCCTGGGCCGGATGGACGCCGACCGCTGGGACCAGGTGCTCGACGTGAACCTCTCCAGCCAGGAGCGGATCAACGACGTGCTGCTGGAGCACGGGCTGATCCCGGCCGGCGGGCGGATCGTCTCGGTCTCCTCGATCGCCGGGATCGCCGGCAACCGGGGCCAGACCAACTACGCCACTTCCAAGGCCGGAGTGATCGGCCTGGTGCAGTCGCTCGCCCCGGTGCTGCGCGAGCGCGGGATCAGCGTGAACGCGGTCGCCCCCGGCTTCATCGAGACCCGGCTGACCGCCCGCATCCCGCTGGTGATCCGGGAGGCGGGCCGCCGGATGAACAGCATGTCCCAGGGCGGCCTGCCGGTGGACGTGGCCGAGACGATCGGCTGGCTGGCCTGGCCGGCCAGCGGCGCGGTCAGCGGCAACATCGTCCGGGTCTGCGGCCAGAGTCTGCTGGGGGCGTGATGGCCAGGAAGTTCGTGGAGCTGCCCCGGTTGCCGCAGGCCGGCCCGCTGTACCGGCGTGCCCTGCTCGGGGCCCTGCCCGGGGCCGGCCGCCGGCGTGGTGACGTGCTGCCCGGGGTCGAGCTGACCGTCGCCGGGGTCGCCGTCGACCGGGCGCACCTCGCCGACTACGACCGGGTCTGCGGGTTCCGGCTGACCGACCGGCTGCCGGCGACGTACCCGCACGTCATGGGCTTCCCGCTGGCGCTGCGGCTGATGACCGCGCCGGAGTTCCCGATGCCGCTGGTCGGCCTGGTGCACGTGGCCAACCGGATCACCGTGCACCGCCCCGTCGGGTCCGGCGAGACGCTGGACTTCCGGGCGTACGCCGAGGAGCTGCGCCCGCACGACCGGGGCCGGCAGGTCGACGTGGTGCTCGTCGGGTCGGTCGGCGGGGAGGAGGTGTGGCGGGGCGTCTCGACGTACCTCGGCAGGGAGCGCACGGCCGGCGGCGGCGAGCGGCGCGACCGGGGCGAGCGGCCCCCGGCGCCGGCCGCCACCGCGCACTGGCGGGTAACGCCCCGGGTGGGCATCGACTACGCCCGGGTCTCCGGCGACCACAACCCGATCCACACCTCCCGGCCCGGGGCGCGGCTGTTCGGGTTCCCGCGCCCGATAGCGCACGGCATGTGGAGCAAGGCGCGCTGCCTGGCCGCCCTGGAGAGCCGGCTGCCGGACGCGTACACGGTCGACGTGGCGTTCAAGCTGCCGGTGCCGCTGCCGTCCACGGTGGCCCTCAGCGCCACCGCCGACGGCGCGGCCTGGGCGTTCGCGCTGCACGACGCGCGCTCCGGCCGCCCGCACCTGGCGGGCGCCGTCCGCTGACCGTCCACCCCTGCCGAGCCGGGGGCTTGCCGTTCACTCTTTCGTGGGCTAAGTTGTTCTCACATCGAGTTATTCTCAGAGTGAGAGGGAAGATGTGAACGAGCAGGAGTTCCTTGCCGCCTACGACCCGCGGGACCATCCGGCCGTCGCCGTGACCGTGGACGTGGTCGCCCTGACCATTCGCGAGGGCGCGCTGCACCTGCTGCTCGTCCGCCGGGGCGCACCGCCGTTCGAGGGCCACTGGGCGCTGCCCGGCGGCTTCGTCCACCCCGACGAGGACCTGACCACCGGGGCCCGCCGCGAGCTGGCCGAGGAGACCGGGCTCGGCGGCGAGCGGCTGCGCCGGATCCACCTGGAGCAGCTCGCCAGCTACGGCGCTCCCGACCGGGACCCCCGGATGCGGGTCGTCTCGGTGGCCCACCTCGCGTTCGCCCCCGACCTGCCGGACCCGGCCGCCGGCAGCGACGCCGACGAGGCGCTCTGGCTGCCGGTCAGCGCGCTGGCCAGCCGTCCGCTCGCCTTCGACCACGCCCGGGTCATCGAGGACGGGCTGGAGCGGGCCCGGTCCAAGCTGGAGTACACCCCGCTGGCCACCCGCTTCCTGGACGCCGAGTTCACCGTCACCGAGTTGCGCGCCGTCTACGAGACGGTCTGGGGGCACCCGCTGCACCCGGGCAACTTCCACCGCAAGGTGCTCTCCGTGCCGGGCTTCGTGGAGAGCACCGGCGCCAGCACCGAGCGCGGCGGCACCCGCGGCGGCCCGCGCGCCAAGCTCTACCGCGCCGGCGACGCCCGGCTGCTGCACCCGGCGCTGCTGCGCCCGGCCCGGGAGGAGACGGTGTGATGAGGACCGACGAGGCCATCCGGCTGGTCGCGACGGCCCGCACCGACGTCGACCTGTTCGGCGCCGACTCGTCGGCACACCGGTACCGCGAACTGGTCGCGGCCCTGCACCCCGACCGGCTGGGCGCGCTCGACGAGGCGGTACGCGCCGAGGCCACCGACGCGTTCGTGCGGGTCACCACCCGCTGGCGGGCCAGCCAGGCGTTCGTCCTCGGGGCGTACCGGCTCGGCCCGCTCGCCCACACCGGCGACCTGGCCGACCTGTACGACGTCGGGGCGGACCAGCTGCTCAAGTTGCCCCGTAACCCCACCGACAACGACCTGATGGCCCGCGAGGCGCACGCCCTGCGCACGGTCGAGGAGCGGGGCGACCCGCGCTACCTGCCGTACGTGCCCCGGCTCGTCGACTCCTTCCGGCACCGGGACGCGGCGACCGGCGCCCAGCGGCGGATCAGCGTGCTGGCCACCGCGCCCGGTCTGCGCAGCCTGGACGAGGTGCGCCGGGCGTACCCCGACGGGCTGGACGCCCGGGACGCGGCCTGGATGTGGCGGCGGCTGCTGGTCGCCCTCGGCCTGGCCCACCGGGCCGGCGTGGTGCACGGCGCGGTGCTGCCCCGGCACGTGCTGATCGAGCCCGCCGGGCACGGCGTGGTGCTCGTGGACTGGTGCTTCTCGGTGGTCGGCGAGGGCGCGGTCCCGGCGCTGGTGCCCGGCCACGAGGACTGGTACCCGCCCGAGGTCGCCGCGAAGCGGCCCTGCGGACCGGGCACCGACCTGGCGATGGCCGCCCGCTGCATGACCTGGCTGATGGGCGACCGCGCTCCGCGCGAGCTGCGCGCCTTCGCCGACGGCTGCCGCCGCCCGGCCCTGAACTCCCGGCCCGACGACGCCTGGCGGCTGCTCGGCGAGCTGGACGAGGTGCTGGAGCGGCTCTACGGGCCGCGCACCTTCCGACCCTTCACCCTCAACCCCTAAGGAGGCTGCCATGGGCAGTGGAATGTGGTCCACCGACGTGTACGACGCCGCCGACCGATACCGCCGGGCCACCGGCAAGAGCGCGTTCTCCTACAGCGACAGCGGGGCGCGCACCGTGCACCCCGCCCTCGACCCGCGCGGTGCGGCGCGGGAGAGCCGCGACTCGGCCGAGCACCCGCAGTCGACGGCCATCTCGGTGCTGTTCGACGTGACCGGCTCGATGAGGCACGTCCCACGCACCCTCCAGACCAAGCTGCCGCAGCTGCTCGGGCTGCTGCTGCGCCAGGGCTACGCCCGCGACCCGCAGATCATGTTCGGCGCGATCGGCGACGCCACCTGCGACCGGGTGCCGTTGCAGGTCGGCCAGTTCGAGTCGGACAACCGGATGGACGACGACCTCGGCCGGATCGTGCTGGAGGGCGGCGGTGGCGGCCAGATGACGGAGTCGTACGAGCTGGCCATGTACTACATGGCCCGGCACACGGTGACCGACTGCTGGGAGAAGCGGGGCCGGCGCGGCTACCTGTTCGTCATCGGCGACGAGCTGGCCTACCCCAGGGTCGACCGGCGGCAGGTGAGCCGCCTGATCGGCGACGACCTGGGCGAGGACGTGCCGCTGCGGCAGATCGTCGACGAGGTGACCCGCCGCTGGGACACGTACTACCTGCTCCCCGCCGGCAGCCACTACGCCGGCAACGCCAAGGTGCTGGACTTCTGGCGCGACCTGCTGGGGCAGAACGCCGTCGTGCTGGACGACCTGGACGCCGTCTGCGAGACCATCGCGCTGACCGTCGGCCTCGGCGAGCAGGCCGTCGACCTGGACCAGGGCCTGGCCGACCTGAAGCGGGCCGGCTCGACGGCCACCGGCACGGTGTCGAAGGCGCTGGCCCGCCTCGGTGGCGGCCCGCGGGACCAGGTGTGTGCGCTGCCGGCCCCGTCGGCGCCGCCGTCGACTCGGGGGGTCACCCGGCTGTGAGCCACGTGACGGTGGTCGACCTCGGCTACGGCGACGCCGGCAAGGGCACCGTCGTGGACTGGCTGTGCGGGACCCGGCCGGTCCACACGGTGGTCCGTTTCAACGGGGGCGCGCAGGCGGCGCACAACGTCGTCCTGCGCGACGGGCGGCACCACACGTTCGCGCAGTTCGGGGCGGGCACGTTCCGACCGGGGGTGCGGACCCACCTGGCGCGGCACGTGGTGGTGGACCCGCTGGCCCTGGCCGCCGAGGCCGACCACCTCGCCTCGGTGGGGGTGCCCGACGCGCTCGACCGGCTCACGGTCGACGGGGAGGCGCTGCTGGCGACCCCGTACCACCGGGCCGCCAACCGGGCCCGGGAGCTGGCCCGGGGAGCCGACCGGCACGGCTCCTGCGGGCTGGGGGTGGGCGAGACCGTCGCGTACGGTCTCGCGCCCCCCCCCCACCCCCCCCCCGGGGCGGGGGGCCCCAGCCCCCCGCCGCGGGGGGGAGCGGAGCGGGTGGGGGGGGGGGGGGGGGCGCCCCCAGCCGCCCGCTCCGGCCCCCCCCCCCCCCGACTCCGCGCCACGGGTGGCGGACTGCCGCACCCCGGCGGTGCTGCGCCGCCGGCTCGCCGCGCTGCGGGACCGGCTGACCGCCGAACTCGGCCCGCTGGACGCCCCGCCGGTGGAGGACTGCCTGCCCGCGTTCACCGGGTTCGCCGGACGGGTGGCGATCGTCGACCGGACGTACCTGGCCGGGGTGCTGCGCGCCGGGACCTGCGTCTTCGAGGGAGCGCAGGGGGTGCTGCTCGACGAGTGGCACGGCTTCCACCCGTACACGACGTGGAGCACCACCACGTTCGCCAACGCCGAGGCCCTGCTCGCCGAGGCGGGCCAGCCCGGCGGGGCCGAGCGGCTGGGCGTGCTGCGGATCGCGACCACCCGGCACGGCCCCGGTCCACTGGTCACCGAGGATTCGGCGCTGCCGCTGGCCGACCCGCGTAACCCGACCAACCCGTGGCAGGGGCGGTTCCGGTTCGGCCACTTCGACGCGGTCGCCCACCGGTACGCCCTGGCGGTGGCCGGCGGGGTCGACGGCCTCGCGCTCACCCACCTCGACCTGGCGGACCGGGGGCTGCGGATCTGCCGCCGCTACGACATCGCCGACCGGCTGGAGCCCGGCCCGCCCGGCGACCTGGACCGCCAGGCCGCGCTCACCGCCCGCCTGCTGGCGGCCCGCCCGGTGTACGACGACGGCCCGCCGGCCGACTGGCCCTCGGCGGTGCAGGAGGCGCTCGGCGTGCCGGTGGTGCTCACCTCCCACTCGCCCACCGCCGAGGGAAAGGCGGTAAGGAAGGGCCCCTTGTTGACGCCTTTTGTATAGGAATGACCCCTTCCTGACGGTGCGGCGGCAGAGCATGAAGGGCATGCAGTCGGTGCTCGACCTGCTCCACGACACGGTCACCTCGCCGTGGGTCTATCTGGTGATCTTCCTGGTCACCGCGGTGGACGCCGTCTTCCCGGCGGTCCCCGGCGAGACGGTCGTGGTCACCGCCGGGGTCTTCGCGGCGAGCGGGCAACCCGACCTGACCGCCGTGATCGTGGTGGCGGCGGTCGGCGCGCTGGCCGGCGACAACCTGTCGTACGCCATCGGCCGGGGCGGCGGCGCGCACCGGCTGGCCCGGCTGCCGGCGGAGAGCCGCCGACGGAGCGGATCGGAGTGGGCCCGCCGGGCGGTGGACCGGCGCGGCGGCGTCATCCTCATGACCGCCCGGTACGTGCCCGGCGGGCGCACGGCCGTGACCCTGACGATGGGCGCCGTGCGGTACCCGCTGCGGTCGTTCCTGCTCTTCGACGCCCTGGCCGCCGGCTCCTGGGCGGTCTACTGCGGGCTGCTCGGCTACTTCGGCGGGCTGGCCTTCGAACGGAATCCCGTCGCGGGTGTGCTGGCGGGCGTCGGGCTGTCGTTCGCGATCACCGGGCTGCTGGAGGCGATCCGCCAGTTGCGGCGCCGCGCCCACCGCCGCGCCGCCGGCCGGAGTTGAACGACAACGCTCATCGCCGCTACAGCCAGCCGGCCGAGCACGGGTGGCGCCGTAACGGGCCGCAGCCCCGAGCGCGCCGCCCGTCGCGGATCTGCGGCGGGCGGCGCGGTTTGCGCGTGACGTCAGGAGACAACCACGTTGCTGTAGTAGTAGTGCAAAATCGCCTGGTAGTTGTTGCCCGCGTTCGCGAGATCACGCGAGCCGTACTGCGACATCCAGTCCCCGGTCACCCAGCCACCGCACGCGGTCGTGGTCGCGCAGTAGTGCGCCCGCAGGATGTTGCCGC
The DNA here is from genome assembly GCF_040296145.1 of Micromonospora sp. NPDC002296. Taxonomy (NCBI): domain Bacteria; kingdom Bacillati; phylum Actinomycetota; class Actinomycetes; order Micromonosporales; family Micromonosporaceae; genus Micromonospora; species Micromonospora sp. NPDC002296. The sequence goes on along the minus strand of NZ_JBEOWQ010000001.1, from coordinate 353,193 downwards.
TCCGGGTCATCCGGGTCGACCAGGTGCTGTCCACCGCAGAGGACGTCGACGCCTGCGCCGACGACGGCCGGTAGACCTGGTCGGCGGTGTCGTCACGGACGTCGTAGCACTGTCCGCCGGGGGTCTTCCGGGTCGAGTGCAGGGCCCAGTACCAGCCGTAGCTCTTGACGGCTACGGCACCGGCCTGCAGCGAGGCGTTCGGCCAACTCGTCACCCACTCGTTCGGGAGGACGTTCTTGACGTACGTCTTGAAGTCGACCCGGTCGACCCGCCCGAGACCCACCCGGTAGACGAGGATGGTGCTCGGCAGCTTGCTGTCGGTGCCGTCGGTGGTGCAGCCCGTCGGCCCGCCCGTGCCCAGCAGCTCGTGCGAGGCGTTGTTGTTCTTCAGCGTGGCGTTGAGGTTCCCCTCCGCCCCGGCCGCGAAGTCCTGGCTCGCACCGGCGAAGTTGCTGTTGAAGTAGACCCGCACCGTCTTGCCCGTACGGTTCCACACCGACGCGGCGTTGTTCTTCACGCACACGCCCTGCCCGTTGCCCGCACCCTTGAACTCGTAACACGACGGCTGGGTCGTGCCGTAGTCACCGAGCGAATCAGTGAAGTCCGAGATCGAACCAGCCTGGTCGCTGTTGTAGTAGTAGCAGAACTCACCGCTGTCGCAGACCCCGTCCCGGCCGGCGGCGGACGCCGCGCCCGGCGCCACCGCGACGCCGGCGAGCGCCACCACCAGGACGGCCAGAATGCCCGGAACTCTTCTCAGGATGGTCATTCGCCGCCGCCGATCAGACGTGGAGCATGTGCTGGAAGTTGGCCCGGGCGCTGCTCAGGTGCACGTGCAAGCGCATGCCGGGTCACCAGCCGCTCGGGACGTAGGCCCAGCCCAGGTAGTCCGACCGTTGCCGGAACGAATTGGTCTGGTAGACGCTCGGTCCGGTGCTGATGGCGCTGTTGCCGCCGATCGAGAGCATGACGTGCCCGGCATACGTGGTGGACGTGAAGAACACCGCCGCTCCGGCAGGCGGAACCGAGCCGGTGTGGATACGCCCGTTGCTCTTCTGCCAGTTGTAGTGCGTGAGCGCCGTGGCGAACCGGCCGCTGGTGCCGAACGCCCGCTCGACGAACAGCTCGCACTGGTTGTTCCAGTCGGTGTGCCCGAGCCGCGCCCTCGCGAACGCGACAGCCTCGGCCGCGCGCGGGTCGGCCGGGTAGGTGCCGCCGTCGGAACCGCCGATGTCGTGCGAGGCGTTGTTGTTCTTCAGCGTGGCGTTGAGGTTCCCCTCCGCCCCGGCCGCGAAGTCCTGGCTCGCACCGGCGAAGTTGCTGTTGAAGTAGACCCGCACCGTCTTGCCCGTACGGTTCCACACCGACGCGGCGTTGTTCTTCACGCACACGCCCTGCCCGTTGCCCGCACCCTTGAACTCGTAACACGACGGCTGGGTCGTGCCGTAGTCACCGAGCGAATCAGTGAAGTCCGAGATCGAACCAGCCTGGTCGCTGTTGTAGTAGTAGCAGAACTCGCCGCTGTCGCAGACCCCGTCCCGGGCCGCCGCCGACGCCGGCGAGGCGACACTCACGATGGAGGTGGTCATGGCGAGCGCGGCGCCGACGACGGCGAGACTCTTGCGGATGTTCATGGTGTCCTCTCGTGGACAGTGAGCGATGGTTGGTGGATCGGGTCGGAAGCGGGTCACTGCCCGCGCTGGTACTGCTCCCAGGTTCTGATCGGAATCCGGGGGCCGTCGTCCGGACCACGGTCGGCCAGGCCGTTCATGCCGAGGTGGTAGTCGCCGGCCTGGTGCTGTGCCTGGCTGGACAGGTCCGTGTCGTTGATCGCCACGGCGTGGATGTGCCACGGCCAGTCACCCTGACTCGGGTTACGGACCCAGGCTGCGAAGCCGACCTGGCGTAGAGCCCGCACGACGGCGGTACGCGTGGCCGCGGTCATGCCGGTGACCGCGATGTCCACCACGCCCCCGCCGTCGTGCGTACCGGCCGAGGTCGGGTCGCCCCCGACGTTGTACGAGCCCTGCTCGAGCACCAGGGTGTGACCGAGCAGACGCTGCGCCTCGGCCAGCATCGCCTGAGTACGGGCGTCGACGACGTACCCGTCACGCTGGACCCTCGTGCCCGGGCCGATCGTGTTGCCGACGGTGTACCGGTTCTGCCCGAGCTTCGTCAGCGACGTCGTGCCGGGCAGCCCGTTCGCGGCCAGGCCCGTGTAGCCGAGCGAGCGCTGGTAGGCCGCATACGCGGAGATGGTCTCGGTGCCGAAGTAGCCGTCGACCCACTGCGCTTTGAGCAGGTTCTGGGCCTGGAGCGCCTGCTCGACGGCGAGCACGGAACTCTTCGCGCCCGGGGTCAGCGTGTCGTCGGAACGACGGGGGTCGATCTGGGCGGCCAGGACGGTGGCCTCCATGTCCACGACAGGCCGCCCGGCTGTGGTGACGGTCCGCTGCGCTGTGCCGCCGGATGTCGCGGCCCACGCATGGGCCGGAACGCCGCTGGCCACGCAGAGGGCGGCGAGCCCGACGGCTAACCAGGGATGGCGCATGGTCGATCCTCCTCGTAGGTAGTGAGTCGCGTTCGGAACGAACATCACTCTGCGAGAAGGAATCTGTTGTTCGGTACCCCGCTGTCCTGTCAGATCCGCGAGTACGTCATCGACCTCGGCGAATTCAGTGTTGTCAGCTTGGGTGCCGCCAGGGACTTACATCGAACATGCGCACTCTGACACCGGTCGGGGCGAGCCGGGGCCCGAAAAATCGACCGGGGCGGCGGTTCGCCGGGCTTGACCGCGGCTGCCGCCAGACGCAGTCAGGCGGTGACGGTGACCATGAAGAATATCGGCCGGCGGCTGGGAAAGTAGGCCCGCCCGTGCTCGTCGACGATCTTCCAGCCGACCCAGCACTTCCCGGGGCGGCTCGGGGCGGTGACCGGAACACTGATCATCACCTGCTCGCCGGGCGGCGTGTCGCCGATCGCCACCCGATCCGGCACCTGGCAACCGTCATCGTCACCGGTGGGGTTCATCCGCGCCAGGAAGCGGTTGTGCCAAGCGACCGATCCCACGTTCGCGAGCGCCCACACCTTCACGAAGTGGGCGTTCACCTTCACCCGCGTACCGTCGGGAATGGTGACGTCGGCGACGAACTGGCTGGAGTCCCCGGGAATCAACGCGTCCGAGAATCCTGCCGATGACGGCGACGCCGCCATGGCGCCGGAGCCGTCCGGGGACCACAGGCCGCGGACGGTGACGCCCAGGACCGCGACCACCGCCACCGCCACCACGACGGCGAGCCACCGCAACCGGTGCCGTCGCGCGCCCGTGACCTCGTCCTCCGCCGCCGCCTGCGGGTGCTCCGCGGCCGAGGAATCGGTGCTGACCGGCGTCAGGTCGCCGTCCGCAACGGAGTGTCCCGGCCCCGGTCTCTGCGCATCCTCCCATCGGCGCCGCCACTGGACCTCGTCCGCCTCGCAGGCCCGGACGAACTCGCGCGTGGTCTCCCACGAGGGAAACCTGGTCCCGGCGGCAGCCTCGTGCAGCGTCGTGTGCGAGATGCGGCCCGACCGCCCGGCCATCTTCCGGAATGACGGGTTGCCCACGTCGGTCCGCAGTTTTCGCAACTGATCGGCGAACCTCTCGGCGGCCAAGCCGTCCTGGATCGACTCGGCGGCAGCACGCTGGTCTTCCATCCGTCCCCCATGTCAGACGCCGTCGTCGGTGTTGTCAGGGCGGTGCAAGAGATACCGAACGGGCCTCGACGGCCATCATCGTCATGGCTGACGATACCGGGCGCGACGGTCCCGGCACATTGAAGGAGGTCGCTGGTAAAGGGTCTTTCCCGACGTAGTGTTCGCACCCTCGCGGCCGCCGGTCGAACTGAGGGCCCCGCCATGAGGCGGGGCCTCCTTCTGGTTCCATCGCGGTCCCGCCGGGCTACCGCTGCGGCGGACGCCAGGTGCTGCCGCGCAGGAGTTGGTCGGCGCCGAGCCAGGCGACGTTCATCATCCGGGTGGCGGTCTTCTCCGGGTCTGCCTCCGGGTGGTCGGCGAGCCAGTCGGCGAGCGACTCGCTCGCGCCGACCAGCGCGTACGCGACGACCTCCAGGTCCGTTGCGCTCACCTCGCGCCCCCGGGCGCGCAGCGCGTGGTCGAGCATCCCGGCGACCACCTCCACGAGCCGGGCCCGCATGGCGGCCAGTTCCCCGGCGAACGGCTGTGAGCCCCGGGCCTGCCGGTAGAGCACCGCCCAGCCGTCCCGGTGCGCCCCGACGAAGCCGAAGAACGCCCGCAGCCCGCGCCAGAGCCGCTCGTCGGCGTCCAGGTCGGGGGCGGCGGCCCCGGCGATGGCCTCCGTCATCCGGGTGCCCTCGCGGTGCAGGCACGCGACGAAGAGCTCCTCCTTGGTGCCGAGGTATGCGTAGACCATGGGCTTGGAGATGCCGGCGGCCTCGGCGATCTCGTCCATGCTGGCCGCGTGGAAGCCGCGCCGCGAGAAGACCCGGACGGCCGCGTCGAGCATCTGCTGCTCGCGTACGGCCCGGGGCAGGCGCTTGAAGGTGGGGGTGCTGGACACCTTGCGAGCATACCTACTCATGCGTAAGGTTACGCTTGAGTAACCACATTCGCCGCCCGAGAGGTGCATCTCCCATGACCGACTTCGACCCGGCCAACTTCGCCAACTACGGCCCGAAGGAGTTCGCCCAGCTGGTCAAGTCCACCCCCGACGACAAGATCGCCGAGGTGATGTCCGGCGACCTGCGCGGCAAGGTCCTGAGCGAGGTCTTCGGCCGGATGCCCTCGCTGTTCCGCGCCGACCGGGCCGGCGCCACCAACGCGGTGATCCACTGGAACATCACCGGCCGCCCCGACGGTGGCACCGACGCGTACGAGATCGCCATCGCCGACGGCGCCTGCGTGGTCAACGAGACCCCGCAGCACGACCCGAAGCTGAGTCTCACCATGGGCCCGGTCGAGTTCCTGAAGATCGTCTCCGGCGGGGCCAACCCGGTCATGATGTTCATGACCGGCAAGCTGAAGGCCAAGGGCGACCTGGGCCTGGCCGCCAACATCGCCAACCTGTTCGACATCCCCAAGGCCTGACATGGCCGAGTTCTCGCTCGACCTGAACGAGGAACAGCGGGACCTGCGGGACTGGGTGCACGGCTTCGCCGCCGAGGTCGTGCGCCCGGCCGCCGCCGAGTGGGACGAACGGGAAGAGACCCCCTGGCCCGTCATCCAGGAGGCGGCGAAGGTCGGCCTGTACGGCTTCGAGTTCCTCGCCACCTGCTGGGCCGACCCCACCGGCCTGTCCCTCCCGATCGCCAGCGAGGAGCTCTTCTGGGGCGACGCCGGCATCGGCCTGGGCATCTTCGGCACCTCCCTCGCGGTGGCCGCCATCTACGGCGCGGGCACCCCCGACCAGCTCGTCGAGTGGGTCCCGCAGTGCTTCGGCGACGTCGACTCGCCCGCCGTCGCGGCGTTCTGCACCACCGAGCCGGAGGCCGGCTCCGACGTCGGCGCGATGCGCACCCGGGCCGTCTACGACGAGGCCACCGACGAGTGGGTGCTGCGCGGGCAGAAGGCGTACGCCACCAACGGCGGGATCGCCGGGGTGCACGTGGTCACCGCCTCGATCGACCCGGAACTCGGCTCGCGCGGCCAGGCCGCGTTCGTCGTACCGCCGGGCACCGCCGGGTTGAGCGCCACCCGGAAGCTGCGCAAGCTGGGGCTGCGCGCCTCGCACACGGCGGACGTCTTCCTCGACGACGTCCGGGTGCCGGGCCGCTGCCTGCTCGGCGGGCGGGAGGCCCTCCTGGAACGGCTCGACCGGGCCCGCTCCGGCCGGCGCGCCTCCGGCCAGGCCGCGATGCGCACCTTCGAGCTGTCCCGGCCCACCGTCGGCGCGCAGGCGCTCGGCGTGGCCCGGGCCGCCTACGAGTACGCCCTCGACTACGCGAAGGACCGGGTCCAGTTCGGTCGGCCGATCATCGAGAACCAGGCCGTCGCGTTCGCGCTGGCCGACATGAGGATGGAGATCGACGCGGCCCGGCTGCTGGTCTGGCGGGCGTCCTGGATGGGGCGCAACAACCGCCCGTTCACCGCCGGCGAGGGCTCGATGTCCAAGCTCAAGGCCGGCGAGGTGGCCGTGTCGGTCACCGAGAAGGCGGTCCAGTTGCTCGGCGGGGCCGGCTTCCTGCGGGACCACCCGGTCGAGCGCTGGTACCGGGACGCGAAGATCTACACCATCTTCGAGGGCACCTCGGAGATCCAACGGCTGGTCATCTCCCGGGCCATCTCCGGCATGCACATCCGCTGACCCGCCGCCGGAACGCGCACCGCCGAAGGAGGCCGTGCATGGACCTGCCGTTCGTCGTCGCCACGCTGACCCGGCGCGGGCTGCTCACCCCGGGCCGGCCGATCCGGATCGCCTCCCAGCTCGGCGCGCTGCGCAGGTGGGGTTGGAGCCTCGCCGGCGAGCTGCGCCAGGCCGCCGCCCGGGACCCGGGCCGCACCGCCGTCGTCGACGAGCTGGGCGCCGAGCTGACGTACCGGGATCTGCTGGACCGGGCCGAGCAGCTGGCGAAGTCGCTACGCGACGTGCTCGGCGTCCAGGCCGGGGACCGGATCGGGCTGCTCTGCCGCAACCACCACGGGCTGATCGAGGCCATGGTCGCCACCACCCTGCTCGGCGCGGACGCGGTGCTGGTCAACTCCGGGCTCTCCGCCGCGCAGCTCGCCACCGTCGCCGAGGAGCAGGCGCTCAAGGTCCTGGTGCACGACGCCGAGTTCGCCGACCGGCTCCCCGGCCTCCCCGCCGAGCTGCACCGGGTCGACGAGGCCCGGCTGGAGGAGCTGGTCACGTGGGCGCAGCCCGGCGACCTCCGGCCGCCGCCGCGCGACGGCCGGACCATCGTGCTCACCTCCGGCACCACCGGCTCGCCCAAGGGGGCCCGCCGGCCCACCCCGCACGGCTTCGGCCCGCTGGTGTCCATCATCGACCGCATCCCGCTGCACGTCCGGCACACCGTGCTGATCGCCGCTCCGCTGTTCCACACCTGGGGGTACGCCGCCCTCCAGGTCTGCTTCGCGCTGCGGGCGACCATCGTGCTGCACCGCCGCTTCGACCCGACCGCCACGCTGGACGCGCTGGTGGCGCAGCGCTGCGACGCCATGTTCGCGGTGCCGGTGATGGTGCAGCGGCTGATGGAGGTGCCCCCGCCCGGCCGGAGGCCGCCGCTGAAGGTGGTCGCGGTCAGCGGTTCCGCGCTGCCCGGCGGGCTGGCCACGAGGTTCATGGACGCCTACGGCGACGTCCTCTACAACCTGTACGGCTCCACCGAGGTCTCCTGGGCGTCCATCGCGGGCCCCGCCGACCTACGACGGGCCCCCACCACCGCCGGCCGACCGCCGCACGGAACCCGGCTGCGGATCCTCGACGAGGAGGGGCGGCAGGTCCCCGACGGCCGGGTCGGCCGGATCTTCGTGGGCAACGAGATGCTGTTCGAGGGCTACACCTCGGGGGCGGGACGGGAGAGCCGGGACGGGCTGCTGGACACCGGGGACCTCGGCCGGGTCGGCGTCGACGGGCTCCTCTTCGTCGACGGTCGAGCCGACGACATGATCGTCTCCGGCGGGGAGAACGTCTTCCCGTCCGAGGTGGAGGACCTGATCGCCCGGCTCCCCCAGGTCCGGGAGGCTGCCGTGATCGGTGTGCCGGACCCGGAGTACGGCGAGCGACTGGCCGCGTTCCTCGCCCTGCACCCCGGCGAGACGCTGGACCCGGAGGCGGTCCGGGAGTACGTCCGGCACTACCTGGCCCGGTTCTCCGTGCCCCGGGACGTGGTCTTCGTGAAGTACCTGCCGCGCAACGCCACCGGCAAGGTGCTGAACCGCGAGCTGCGCCGCTACTACGACTGACCGGGTCCTGCCCGACCGCGCCACCAGCACTGCCCAGGGGTTCTCCCCGGCCGTGGACCGGGCGCACCAGGGACCCACCCGAGCCGCCGACCGGGGTGCGCCGGGTGACTCTCCCGGATGCCCCGGGCTCCCCCGGCGGGCAGGCTCGACCGCATGAAAACCACGAATCGCCGGACCGTCCTCGTCGCCACCGCACTCGGTGCCCTGCTGACCGTCACCGCCCCCGGCACGGCCTCCGCCGCCCCGCGCACCGCCGACACCCCCGCCCCCGGCTCCGCCGCCATGGCTGCCGGCTCCGTGGGCGCCGGGACGGCGGCGCTCGGCCGGGGCGGCGCCGGATGCCGGCCCGGCACCCTCGACCCCAGCCCTCTCCGGACGGCGATCGCCGGCCTGCCCAGCGCCGACGCGACCAGCGCCCAGGTGCGGATCACCACCCCGGAGGGTTGCTGGACGGGCACCAGCGGCGTACGGGACCTGCGCACCCAGTCCCCGGTTCCGCCGCACGCGCGGTTCCGGGTGGGCAGCGCCACCAAGGTCTTCACCGCCGCCCTGGTGCTCCAGCTCGCCGCCGAGGGGCGGGTCGACCTGAACGGGCCGGTGCAGGGATACCTGCCCGGCCTGTTACCCGCCGACTACCCGACCGTGACCGTCCGCCAGCTGCTCGACCACACCAACGGCATCCCCAGCCCGACGATGCCGGGCGGTGTCGAGTGGCAGCTCGCCCACCGGTACGACCGCTGGGCCCCCGAGCAGATCGTCCGGCGCGGGCTGGACAACGACCGTGAGTTCGAGCCCGGAGAGAAGCAGCACTACACCAACATGGGCTACATCGTCGCCGGCCTGCTCATCGAGAAGGTCACCGGCCACTCGTACGCCACGGAGCTGGACCGGCGGATCGCCCGGCCGCTCGGCCTGCGGGACACGTACGCGCCGGGCGACGACCCGCGCATCCGCGGCCCGCACGCGCACGGCTACCAGGCCGTGGTGCGCGGCGGGGCGACCGAGCTGGTGGACGCGACCACCTGGAGCCAGACCTTCACCCCGGCCTCCGGGAACGTCATCTCCAGCCTCGCCGACCTGGACACCTTCATCACGGCGCTGTTCACCGGCCGGGTGGTGCCGGAGCCTCAGCTCACCGAGATGTTCACCCTCCCGCAGGTGGACGACGTCGAGGGCGGGCCGGCCCGGTACAGCGCCGGGCTGACCGCCACGCCGCTGCCGAACGGCGAGACCCTGTGGGCCAAGACCGGCTCCCGGTTCGGCTACCTGGCCGCCGTGGCCTCCACCCGGGACGGCCGGTTCCGGGTGGAGTACTCGATCACCGCGACGAACGCCAAGGGCGAGGAGCTGAGCGCCACCGCCCAGGCCGTCATCCGCGCCGCCCTCGGCATGGTCTGACCCACCCCCGCCGGTCGCCCCGACGGCCCCCGACTCGACCCGACCCGACCCACGGTTCCTTGGTACAAGGTCAGGCCGGGTGCCGGGCGGCCCCGTCGCTCGCCGACCGCACCGCGCCGTCCGGGTTGTCCATCGCGGAGACCCGTCGCCAGTGCCGCAACAGCCGGACCAGCGCCATCGACGCCAGGTCGTCCGCCGTGTGCCAGTCGCCGCACAGCGGGTACGCCGTGCGCGCAGCGGGTCCAGCCGCGACGCGACGTACTCGCGGTAGCCCTCGATGCCGGCAGGCGATCCGCCACCCCCTCACCTCACCGGTCAACCGGAGGCGAGGGGTGCCGGGTCAGCGGGGAATTGTGATCCGGCCGTCGACCGCCGCCGCGGCGATGTCGGTGCGGTGCTGCGCGCCGGCCAGCCCGATGCCGCCGACCAGCGCGTACGCGGCGTCCCGCGCGGCGGCGAGGGTGGGGCCGGTGGCCGTACCGCAGACGACCCGGCCCCCGGCGGAGAGCAACGCGCCGTCGGCGGCCCGGCGGGCGGTGCCCGCGTGGATGACGCCCGGACGGTCGGCACCGGTGATCACGTCGCCGGTGCGCGGGGTGCCCGGGTAGTTGTCGGCGGCCACCACCACGGTCACCGCCGCGCCGTCGCGCCAGCGCAGCGGCGGGTGGTCGGCCAGGGTGCCGGTGGCGGCGGCGTGCAGCAGGCCGCCGAGCGGTGTCTCCAGCAGGGCGAGGACGACCTGGGTCTCCGGGTCGCCGAAACGGGCGTTGAACTCGATCACCCGGGGGCCGGCGGCGGTCATCGCCAGGCCGACGTAGAGCAGCCCGGCGAACGGGGTGCCCCGGCGGCGCATCTCGGCCAGGGTGGGGTGGACGACGTCGGCCATCACCTCGTCGACCAGGCCGGACGGCGCCCAGGGCAGCGGCGCGTACGCCCCCATGCCGCCGGTGTTCGGTCCGGCGTCGCCGTCGCCGACCCGCTTGAAGTCCTGCGCCGGCAACAGCGGCACCGCCGCCTCACCGTCGGTGACCACGAAGAGGGAGACCTCGGGGCCGGCCAGGTACTCCTCGACAACGACCCGGCCGCACTCGGCGGCGTGCGCCAGCGCGGCGGCCCGGTCGTCGGTGACGACAACCCCCTTGCCGGCGGCCAGCCCGTCGTTCTTCACCACGTACGGCGGCCCGAACTCGTCCAGCGCGGCGGCGGTGGACGCCTCGTCCGCGCAGGTGTACGCCCGGGCGGTCGGCACGCCGGCGGCGGTCATCACGTCCTTGGCAAAGGTCTTCGAACCCTCCAGCCGGGCGGCCTCCGCGGAAGGCCCGAACGCCGCGATGCCCTTGGCACGCACGGCGTCGGCGACCCCGGCGACCAACGGGCCCTCGGGCCCGATCACCACCAGGTCGGCCCGGGTCTCCACGGCCAGCGCGGCCACTGCGGCAGGATCGGCGCCGTCCACCGCCCGCAACTCGGCCACCCCGGCAATCCCCGGGTTACCGGGCGCGGCGATCAGCCCCTCGACGGCCGGATCCGCGCAGAGCCCGAGCGCGAGCGCATGCTCCCGCCCCCCACCACCCAAAAGAAGTACCCGCACGACCCGAAATCCTACCCACCCCCTCTCCCACCCCCTCTCCCACCTCCGTTGATCATGAAGTTGTTGTCGGCCGCCCGGCGTGTCGCGGGCGACAACTTCATGATCACCGGAGCGGGACGCCCCTGAGCGCCTGGCGGACGGCCCAGGGGATGTAGTCGGGACGTAGGGTGTCCGACCAGGTGAAACGCAGGACCCGCCAGCCCGCGTTGATGAGTCGGTTCTGGCGTCGGCGGTCGGCGTAAACCGCCTGCGGACCGCTGTGCGGCTCCCGCCCGTCAGCCTCGGCGATCAGACGCGCGGCACGCCAGCCGAGGTCACCGATGCCGAGCAGGTAACCGTCGGCGTCACGCACCTCCAACTGGAGCACCTCGGGCGGCACCCCGCCGTCCACGCAGCGCAGCCTCGTCCGGGTCTCCAGCGGCGACTGCGCCCGACCGTCCGCCTCGGTGAGGTGGAGGCGGGCCGAGACCGCTCCCCGTCTCCCCCGGATCATGGACCCGATCAGGCGCAACTCCTCGGGCCCGAGGAGCCCTCGGTTCAGCGCGGAGTCGAGCAGGGACACGGCGGCGTAACGGTCCTCACGAAGGATGAGGTCGGAGACGGTGCGCAGGGGCCCGGTCGCCGCGATCCCCCCGACCGATCCGAGCTGACCCGGCGCGATCACCAACTGGTGGACGACCACCTCGGGATGCGCGGCCCGGGCCGGCCTGGCGACCGCCCCGGGCACGGACAGGTGTATCGCGTCGGACCGGGGCAGCCCCGCGATCCGGTGCAGCTCGGCGGCGGTCCCGAGGACAGCGGCTGCGCCCGGACCGAAGGACGCCACCGCCGCCCTGATCCGGGCCGCCCGGGGGACGCCGTCGTACAGGTCGGCGTCCACGAGGTAACCGCCTCGCGCGATCGCCCGCCACCGCCCCGAGCGGCACAACCGTTGCACCTCGTGCACGGTGAGACCGGCGGCACGCGCCTGCGCCAACGTCACGACGCCGTCCTGCGCAGCGGCAACCCGGCGCACCACCCCCACCGCATCCACAAAACCAGATTCCCGCCCCCCACCCGCCCCCCGAAACCCCCTGTGGAAAACCCCCACCCCGCCCTGTGGAAAACCCCACCCCCGCCTGCGTTGATCATGAAGTTATTGCCGCGACACGCCGAGATGGCGGGCAACAACTTCATGATCAACGCAGGCGGGGGCGGGGAGGGGGAGGCGGGGAGGCGGGGTGGTGGGGTGGTGGGGGTGGGGTGGGGTTAGGGGAGGAGGGGGTGGCGGGTTACGTTTTCCTCGCGGCCGGGGCCTACGCCCACGATGCTGACTCGGGTGCCGCAGATCTCCTCGATGCGGGCGATGTAGCGCCTCGCGTTCTCCGGGAGGTCGGCCTCGGTCCTCGCCTTGGTGATGTCCTCCCACCAGCCGTCGTGCTCCTCGTAGATCGGAGTCGCGTGGTGGAACTCGGTCTGCGTCATCGGCATGTCGTCGAAGCGCTCGCCGTTGATCTCGTACCCGACGCAGAGCGGGACCTTCGGCAGGCCGGTGAGCACGTCCAGCTTGGTGATCACCAGGTCGGTGACCCCGTTGAGGCGGCAGGCGTACCGGGCCACGACGGCGTCGAACCAGCCGCAGCGGCGCTCCCGGCCGGTGGTCGTGCCGTACTCGTGGCCGACCTTGCGCAGGTGCTGACCGTTGTCGTCGAACAGCTCCGTCGGGAACGGGCCGGAGCCCACCCGGGTGGTGTACGCCTTGCTCACCGCGATGACCTTGTTGATCGCGGTCGGCGGGATGCCCGCGCCCACGCACGCCCCGCCCGCCGTCGGGTTCGACGAGGTCACGAAGGGGTACGTGCCGTGGTCCATGTCGAGCATGGTGGCCTGGGCGCCCTCCAGCAGGACCGTCTCGCCCCGGTCGAGGGCGTCCCAGAGCATCACCCGGGTCTCGGCGATGTACGGCTTGAGCCGCTCGGCGTACTCCAGGTACTCCTCGACGGTCGCCTCGACGTCGATCGCCTTGCGGTTGTACACCTTGAACAGGATCTGGTTCTTCTCGCGCAGCGCGAGCTCCAGCTTCTTGCGCAGGATGCCCGGGTCGAGCAGGTCCTGAAGCCGGATGCCCATCCGGGCGACCTTGTCCCCGTACGCCGGGCCGATGCCCCGGCCGGTGGTGCCGATCCGGGAGCTGCCGAGGTAGCGCTCCACCACCAGGTCCAGGGCCCGGTGGTGCGGCATGATCAGGTGCGCGTCGCCGGAGATCCGCAACCGGGACACGTCCACCCCGCGCTCGGCGAGGCCGTCGATCTCGGTCAGCAGCACCTTCGGGTCGACCACCACACCGTTGCCGATGATGATCATCGCGCTCGGTGAGAGTGCGCCGGACGGCATCAGGTGCAGCGCGTACTTCTGCCCGTCAGGGGTGATCACGGTGTGGCCGGCATTGTTGCCGCCGGAGTAGCGCACGACGTAGTCGACCCGCTCACCCAGCAGGTCGGTAACCTTGCCCTTGCCCTCGTCGCCCCACTGAGCGCCGATGAGCACGATCGCTGGCATCTTTTCCGCCTCCAGAAGGCTCGGGTGCCAGGTGGCGACCGGTCGGCGAGCCCGGGGTGTCAGGCTAACAAGAGGTCGCGGCGGGACTAGCAGGGGTTCGTCGAGAGTCAGGAGATTCTTTCGTGTACGACGTGGTGCTGCTCACCCTCGGCTCGGAGCGGGACGCTCCCGGCGGGGGCTGCGGCAGCGGCGGGGCCTGCTGCGGTGACACCGACGGAGACGCTCCCGAGCGGACCGGGGAACGGTGCGAGACTCCCCGGGTGCCGGTGCTGGCCTGCGCGGATGCGCTGACCGCCCGGGGTGCCCGGGTGGAGACCGTTACCGCATGCTCGGACGCCGAGATCGACGAGGTGCTGGCACGGCTCGACGGCCCACCCCGCCCCGACGGGCTCACCTGGCCCGATCCCGACTCGAAGACCCGGCTGGTCGTCGCCACGGCCAGCGACAGCCAGTTGCGGGCCGTCGTGCGCCGGCTCGTCCGGCGGTACGCCCCACCGCCCAGCCGCCGCCCCGCCGACCTGCCCGGGAACCGTACGGTGCCGGACCTGCCGCCGGTGGGCGTACTCCCGCTCGATCCGGCCCGGGGCGGCGGGCAGCGTGACCTGGCGGCGCAGCTCGGGCTGCCGCGCGACCCGGCGGCCGTGGCCGCCGCGATCCTGGACGGCACCCCCCGCCGGCTCGACCTGCTGCGAAACGACGGCGGCTCGGTGACGCTGGACGGCGCGCTGCTCGGCGCCGCCGACGACGCCGGCCGGCCGCTGCACTGGCGGGGCCGGATCGAGGTCGACGACGTCGTGCTCTCGGCGGGCGACGACCCCCTCCTGGCCTGCGCCATCGGCAACGCGGGCGGATACGCCCAGCTCGACGGCCTTCCCCTGCTCACCGCCGGAGACCCGACGGACGGCGTGGTCGAGGTGGCGGTGGCCGTTCCCGTGGTGACCCGCTCGACGTTGGGCAGGAAGCGGATGCGGTTCGAGGTACGCCGGGCGCGGGGGCGCGCGGTGGCCGTCATCCCGCGCGACGAGCGGGTGCCCTACCTCGACGACGGGGTCGAGGGGGAGCTGAGCCGGAAGCGGTCGTGGTGGACCGAGCCGGGCGCCTGGGCGGTCTGGACGGCCTGAGGAGCCGCTGCGACGTTCCGGCGGCGCCCGCTTCGGGTACGGCCACCATGCCGGGTACGGCCACCGTGCCGGACGATTCGTTGGCACGCTGGGGTGTCCGGGGAGGGCGTCTTCGGGGCGCGGACCGGTGGAGATCCGCGTCGATGGCCGGCGGCTCGGCCCCGGGGCCTATCCTCGGCAGGAGGAATGGGGAGGAACCGTCGTGGACGACAACGCCGACCGGGTCCACGTACCCGGCCAGCAGCCAGCTCCGGAGCGGGACATCGAACCGCTCTGGCCGCCCGACCCGACCGATCCCGGGCCGGCCGACTCCGGCCCGACATGGGCCGTGAATGCGCCTCAGCAGCCGACACCCCAGCAGGCGACACCCCTTCCACCGGTCCCCGGACCGGGGCCTGACGCGCAGAGCGCGTACCCGTCGTTGGCCGCCTCGCCGGCCGTGCGGCCCGGGGCGGGGCAGCGGGACGCGTACCCGCCCACCGTCGCGCCGCAGTCCGGGTATCCCGAGGCCGGACCGCAGGGCGGGTACCCCGCCACCGCCGGGCCACAGGGCGGATACCCCGTGGTCGGACCGCAGGGCGGGCAGGCCGGGGGTGGCCAGGGCCACGGGTACGGGTACGGGCACGGGTACGGGCAGAGTGCACCGGGGCCCGACGAGTGGCCGGCGAACGGACCGGACGGGTGGGCTCCGGTGCCGTCGGAGACCGCGTGGGCGCCGCCCTCCGTAGGCGGCGTGCCGGCCCCCCGGGCCGGGCAGCCGGTGCCCGGGCCGGTGGATCTGCACCTGCCCTTCACCCTGGACCAGGCGGCCACCGCGCACCCGGCTCCGATCCCGGCCCGTGGGCCGGTGGATCCGGCCGACCCGTCGACACCGCCGACGACCGTTTCCCCACTGCCCGTCCCTCCGACGACCGTGCCGCCGACGGTCGGCACGGCCACCCCCGAGGTGACCGACCCGACGGCGGGGACCGGTCCGACCCCGGGGACCGACCCGACCGCGAGGACCGACCCGGGCGCGAGCGACGGACCGGCCGAGAACGGGGCTGCCGAGAGCGGGGCTACCGAGAACGGCGACGGGCGGGACGGATCGGCCGGCGGATCGGTGCCGGGGTCGAACGGCGGAGCGCGGGGGACGGCCGAGTCCCCGTGGGCCCTGCCACCGAGGCGTTCCGGCACGAGCGGACCGGAGCAGGAAGGCCCGGGTCCGGACGGGACAACTGCGGTCGGGACGGCTGCGGTCGGGACGGCTGCGGTCGGGACGGCTGCGGTCGGCTGGCCCGGCGGGACCGAGCCGGGCGGGACCGAGCCGGAGGGACCGGGGCCGCACGCCGGTTGGCGTACGACCCCGGGTCCGGCGGGAAGCGCAGTGCACCCGCCCGGGCCGTTCCCGCCGGTGATGAACCCGCCCGGGCCGCTGCCCCCGACCCCCTACCCGCCCGCCACCAGCGGCACTCCGGTCGACCCGTACGCGGCCGGTCCCCCAGCGGTCGACCCGTACGCGGCCGGTCCCCCGGCGGTCGACCCGTACGCGGCCGGTCCCCCGGCGGCCGTGACGGGCCCGCCGGCGGGGTGGGGGCCGGGACAGCAGCCCGCCCCGGGGCCCCGCGACGCGGGGCAGCCGAGCTGGTATCCCCCGGGCTGGCCGCAGCACGGCCAGCAGCCGGCGGCCCCGGTGACGCACCCGCCCTACCAGGAGGCGGACGGGGTCACCCGGGTGCCGCCCGGATACCCGGACGTGGGCTGGACGCCCGACCTCGGAACCGCGCCGACCGCCGAGGACTTCACCCGTCGCCGGCAGGTCCGCC
Organism: Micromonospora sp. NPDC002296; assembly: GCF_040296145.1. Taxonomy (NCBI): domain Bacteria; kingdom Bacillati; phylum Actinomycetota; class Actinomycetes; order Micromonosporales; family Micromonosporaceae; genus Micromonospora; species Micromonospora sp. NPDC002296. The sequence continues at coordinate 336,820 of NZ_JBEOWQ010000001.1, read as the reverse complement.
CGGCCGACCCGGTGGCCACGATGGGCGTACGGGCCGTGGTGAACAAGACGGGGCTGATCAAGCTCCCGCCGGGGCGGCACGAGCAGGAGTTGCGCCACGACATCGAGATGGTTCGCCGCAACTTCGGCGGGCTGCGCCAGGTGACCGTGGTCAACCCGAAGGGCGGCGCGGGCAAGACCGTGGCGATCCTGCTGCTCGCCATGACGTTCGGGCAGAAGCGCGGCGGGTACGTGCTGGCCTGGGACAACAACGAGACCCAGGGCACCCTCGGGATGCGCGCCCAGCAGGACTTCCACTCCCGCACGGTGCGCGACATGCTGCGCGACCTGGGCCAGTTCCAGGGTGCCCACGGGCGGGTCGGCGACCTGTCGCAGTACGTCCGCTCGCAGGGCGAGGGGATGTTCGACGTGCTCGCCTCGGACGAGTCGGCCACCGGTGGGGAGATGCTCACCGCGTCGGCGTTCGCCGAGATCCGGGAGGTGGTCAGCCGGTTCTACAAGCTGATCTTCGTGGACACCGGCAACAACGTCCGGGCGCAGAACTGGCAGGCCGCGATGGACGCCACCGACCAACTCGTGGTGACCATGTCGGCCCGGAACGACTCGGCGGAGACCGCCGCCCGGATGCTCGACCACCTGGAGCAGAGCGGCCGGCAGCGACTGGTCCGGCAGGCGGTGACGGTGGTGTCCATGCCGCCGTCACGCAAGGAGATCGACCTGCCGGCCATCCAGGAACACTTCGCGGCCCGGACCCGGGCGGTGCTGCTGGCTCCGTACGAGCGGTTGATCGACACCGGCGAGCCGATCCGGTACGGAGGGCTCTCCTCGGCAACCCGGGACGCCTGGCTGAAGATCGCCGCATCGGTCGCCGAAGGGCTCTGAGCAGCGCGACGGCCGGTCCGGCAAATGCCGGGCCGGCCGTCGCGCCGGCTCGCAGGGATCAGGCGCTGGCCAGGGCGTCCCCGGCGGCGGGATCGCAGTCGCGCAGGAACTGGGCGCAGCGCGCCGCCTCGTCGGCCTCGCCGATCTCGCCGGCGGCCCGGGAGAGCACGTACAGGCAGCGCAGGAAGCCCTGGTTCGGCACGTGCGACCAGGGCACCGGGCCGTGCCCTTTCCAGCCGCTGCGGCGCAGCTGGTCCAGGCCCCGGTGGTACCCGGTCCGGGCGTACGCGTACGCCGGGACGACCTGGCCGGCGGCCAGGGCGCGGCCCGCGAGCGCGGCCCAGCCGGCGCTGTAGGTCGGGAAACGGGCCGCGACTTCGGCGTACGCCTCGTCGGTGCCGGCCTCGGTGGCGGCGGCGAGCGTGGCGTCGGCCTCGTCGTGGACCGGCAGGAGGGTGGCCGGCGGCTCAGGCAACAGGTTCTGCATCGTCCCATTCAACCCGCTTCGCTCTGCGCCGCGCGAGCGGGTCGGCAGACCCGCCTGGCTGAACGGTTGAGGCATCGGTCACGCCTGTGGCCCCAAGCCGGGGGACCCGCGGCCCATGCCGCCGGGAGACGTTCTCCACTACAACTATTGGTCCGGAGCCTCCCCAGGAACCGGTCACGCAGGAGCCCGGTGGCCTCGCCGCCGGGCTCCTGTCGTCCGGAGCGCGGAGCCCGGGGGCCGGAGGCCGGCGCACCGCCGAACCGGCGGGCCGGCGGTGCGCCCCGGCGGGCGGGTTTGGCGGGTTGCCCCGGGTGGGCAGGATGGGCTGGTGCCGACCCCACCTCCAGCGGATGTCATCTCCCCGCACGACACCAGCGCCACCGAGATCGAGACCCGCAGCGTCTTCGAACAGCGGTTGACCACCGGCACCCTGACCGGGCTGACCGTCCAGGGCCTACGCCTGGACCTCGACCCGGTCCCCGACCTCACCGGGACGGAGGTGACCGGCACCCTCTTCGTCGGCTGCCGCTTCGCCTCCCGCGAGGTGGGCGCCGACCTGGTCCGGCGCGGTGCGAACGTGGTGCCGCCCTTCTCCGGGCTGCCGTACCCGACCCAGCCGTCGCACCTCTACACCCCCGACGAACTGGCCGCCGGCTTCGCCGAGGGCGGCTTCGCGAACATGTACGACACCCGGGTGTACGAGCACTTCCGGGCGCACGGCGGCGCGCTGCCCGAGGTCAAGGAGGCGCTCGGTCAGCGGTTGCACGATCACGGCGTGGACAACGCGCTGGTCGACGCCACCCGCGCCTGGCTCGCCACGCACGGCCCGCAGTCGGTGGTCGGTGTGATGGGTGGGCACGCCGTCCGAAGGGGCAGCGTGCCGTACCGGATGGCGGCGGTGCTGGGCTGGGAACTGGCCCGGGCCGACCGGCTGGTGGTGACCGGCGGCGGGCCCGGCGTGATGGAGGCGGCCAACCTGGGCGCCTACCTGTCGAGCCGGCCGGCCGAGGAGCTGACCGCGGCGATCGACCTGCTGACGACCGCGCCGGACTTCACCGACCACGAGCGCTACACCGCCACCGCGCTGGAGGTCCGGGCCCGGTACGGCGCGCCGCCGGACGTGCCGCAGCAGCGCGGGGCCGGCGTGGACTGGGCGCGAGCCGGCGGGCTCGCCATCCCCACCTGGCTGTACGGGCACGAGCCGGCGAACCTGTTCGCCGGGCGGATCGCCAAGTACTTCTCCAACGCCATCCGGGAGGACACCATCCTGCGGCTGGCCCGGGGCGGGATCGTCTTCGCGCCCGGCCGGGCCGGCACCGTGCAGGAGGTGTTCCAGGCGGCGACGAAGACGTACTACGGCACGGACGGGTCGAGCGGCGCGTACGTCTTCCTGGACCGGACCTACTGGACGACGGAGCTGCCGATCGAGGCGCTGCTGCGCCCGCTGCTGACCGCCTCGCCGTTCGGTGACCTCTCCGGCACCGTGCACCTCACCGACGACGTGCGGGAGGCGGTCCGGGTGCTGACCGCCGGCTGAACCCCGTGACGACGACGGCCGGCCCCTCCCGGGTGCCGGCCGTCGTGTCGTACGGGTGGGTGTTACTTCATCCTGGTGCCGGTGGAGCGCAGGTGCTCGCAGGCCTCGGCGACGCGGGCGGCGAGCCCGGCCTCGGCGAGCTTGCCCCAGGCGCGCGGGTCGTACTGCTTCTTGTTGCCGACCTCGCCGTCGATCTTCAGCACGCCGTCGTAGTTGCGCAGCATGTGGTCGGCGACGGGCCGGGTGAAGGCGTACTGGGTGTCGGTGTCGATGTTCATCTTCACCACGCCGTAGTCCAGCGCCTCGCGGATCTCGGACAGCAGCGAGCCGGAGCCGCCGTGGAAGACCAGGCTGAGCGGCTTGTCCTTGCCGTACTTGGCGCCGACCGCCTCCTGGATCTGGTTGAGGATCTCCGGGCGGAGCTTCACGTTGCCCGGCTTGTAGACGCCGTGCACGTTGCCGAAGGTCAGCGCCGCCATGTAGCGGCCCTTCTCGCCCAGGCCGAGGGCCTCGACCATGGCCAGGCCGTCCTCGACGGTGGTGTAGAGCTTGTCGTTGATGGCGTTCTCGACGCCGTCCTCCTCGCCACCGACGACGCCGACCTCGATCTCCAGGACGATCTTGGCCTCGGCGGCCCGGTCCAGCAGCTCGGACGCGATCTTCAGGTTCTCCGCCACCGGCACGGCCGAGCCGTCCCACATGTGCGACTGGAACAGCGGGTCCTGGCCGGCGGCTACCCGCTCCTTGGAGATCTGCATCAGGGGCCGGACGAACTTGTCCAGCTTGTCCTTCGGGCAGTGGTCGGTGTGCAGGGCGATGTTGACCGGGTACTTCTTGGCGACCTCGTGGGCGTACGCGGCGAACGCCACGGCACCGGTGACCATGTCCTTCACGGACGGGCCGGACAGGTACTCCGCGCCGCCGGTGGAGACCTGGATGATGCCGTCGCTCTCCGCGTCGGCGAAGCCCTTCAGGGCCGCGTTCAGCGTCTGGGAGGAGGTCACGTTGATCGCGGGGTACGCGTACCGGCCCGCCTTGGCACGGTCCAGCATCTCCGCGTAGGCCTCGGGGGAAGCGATGGGCATATCGAACGCTCCTTACTTACCGCTGTCGGCCGTACTGGCCGCTGTCTTCCGTGGGTGCGCCGGACCGCGCTGTCCTCCGCCGGAAGTATCCCGTAGAGGGTGACCGCGGGCGTAACCGACCCTTGACCCGCCCGAGGTGTGGGCCGGTGACCGGGGCGCCGGGCACCCCCCTGCGGCACCTCACCGGCCCTCCCACCGGTCCGGCACGGCGACGCTGATCAGCCAGCTCACCACGGCCATCACGATGGCTCCCCAGAAGGCGGCCCAGAAACCGTCCACCCGGAACGGCAGGTCCAGCTGGCGGGCGATCCAGTCGGTCAGCAGGAACAGCAGCGCGTTGACCACCAGCGCGAACAGCCCCAGGGTCAGCAGGTAGAAGACGCAGCCCACCACCTTGATCACCGGCTTCAGCACGGCGTTGACCACGCCGAAGATCAGCGCCACCACCACGAGGGTGAGCGCCGTGTTGCCGCCGTGCCGGCCGCCCACCTCGACGCCGGGCACGACCAGGGTGGCGATCCACAACGCGATCGCCGTGATCACCAGCCGGATCAGGAAGCCCACGACACCATCCTGGCACCGCCGGCCGGGCCCGGAGGACCGATTCCGGCGACTCGGCTTTCTCCTCGGCTCCGAGCGCGCACCCGGGTCAGCCCGTACGGTGTGGGTAGCTTTCCACCGGAATCAGGGAGGGACGATGGGTCAGCCCGACGAGGACTTCACTCCGAGCGACCACCTCGCTCCGGAGGAGCGGGACCCGGAGGCGTCCCCGGCCGACGCCGTGGAGCAGGCCACCTCGACCGACCCGGCCGACGGCGAGCAGGAGCCGAGCCGGGGCCTGGAGGTCGACGACTGGGACGCCATCGAGCAGGCCCGGGTGGTCGCACCCGACGAGGACGACTACCGCTGAGCCCGATCGACGGGCGGCAGCGGGCCGGCGGCGACGGGCGGGCGGGATGTCCGCCCGTCGCCGCCGACGTCAGCGCAGGCCGGTGACCCGCTCGGGGTGCGCCGCGACCCACGCCGCGAGGCGGTCCTCGCGCAGCGCGGCGAGCAGCTCCGGGGCGGCGGCCGGGTCCGGCTCGTAGCGGTGGGACGGGGCGTCGACCGGCACGGCCGGCAGGTTGAGGCCGACCACCTCGGCGGACTTCAACCGGGGCACGAGGGCCAGCAGGTCGAGCAGCGAGCCGCCCGCCGAGCTGAGGGTGAGGTGCGGGCCGATGTCGGCGGCCAGCCGGGAAACCCGTACCGGGTCGTGCAGCACGCCCCGCTCGTCGGCCCGGCGCACCAGAGCGGCGGCGAATCGTTGGGCGTTGCGGTCCCGGTCCTGGGAGTCGCCGGCAAGGGTGCGCCGCTGCCGGAGCAGGTCCACGGAGGCGGCACCGTCCAGGTGCTGGCAGCCGACCGGGTACGTCCGGCCGGTGTGGATCGAGCGAACCTCGGTCGGCAGGCAGAGCTCCACCCCGCCCACCGCGTCGGTGACCTTCCGCAGCACGGGATAGGTCAGCACCGCGCCCGCATCGACGCGTACCCCGGTCAACCGGGCGACGACCTGTGAGGTGAGGCGATAGCCCGCGCCGAGGTCGGGCTGTCGCCCCGCCCCGCGGCTCCCGAAGGCGAAGGCAGCGTTGATCTTGTCGCTGCCGTGGCCGGGGACGGCCACCTTCAGGTCGCGCGGGATCGAGAGCAGGTAGAGCCGGCTGCGGTCGGCCGGCACGTGCACCAGCAGGATCGAGTCGGCCATCGGGGGCTGCGGGCCGCTGGAGTCCACGCCGAGAAGCAGCAGGTTCATCGCCCCGGCGGGTCCCCCACCGGTCGGTCCGGCCAGGAGTTCGGCCTGCCCCGGGGCCTGCGCCGAGGTGATGACCTGGGCCGAGCCGAGCCCGGTGACCGCCAGCAGGGCCAGGGTCGCCCCGCCGAGCGCGGTGCGCCGACGGCGACGCCGACGGACGGCGGCGAGCCGGTCGATGGCGGCCCGCAGCGGGCCGGTCGCCGGGGTCAGCGGTTCGTGCCGGGCGAACGCGGCACGCAGGTCGTCCTCGATCATGAGCAGGCCTCCACGTATTCGGCCCGGAGAGTGGCCAGGGCGCGGGAGATGGACGAACGAACGGTGCCGACCGCGCAGCCGAGGATCTCGGCGATCTCCGCGTCGGGCAGGTCCTCGTAGTAGCGCAGCACCAGGGTGGCGCGCTGTCTGCGCGGCAGGCGGGACAGCCAGGTCCAGACCTGGTCCCGATCCACGGCGGTCTGCGCGTGGTCGGTGGAGACCGGAACGGCGTCGTCGGTCTCGGCGCGCAGCAGCACCCGGCGCACCCACGAGCCGCGTCGCCAGTCGACGTACTGGTTGGTGAGCATCCGGCGCACGTACCGCTCCGGGGAGTCGGCCCGCGCCACCCGCCGCCAGTTCAACTGGGCCCGCACCATGGTCTCCTGCACCAGGTCCTGCGCCTGGTGCGGGTCGCCGGTCAGCATGACCGCGTACCGCAGCAGGGCGGTCAGCCGCGAATCGGCGAACTCCTCGTACGTCACTGCACCTCCCGGTGTCCTGCCCTAGTGACGGGACCGGGCCGACCGAACGTTGCGACCGCGCCGCCGTTGCCACCCGAAAACGGGACGACGCAAGATCGAAGCCCCTGACACCATGGGCGCGTGCTGCTCACCCTGACCACCACCCACCGGCCGGCGACCGACCTCGGGTACCTGCTGGTCAAGCACCCCGACCGGGTGCACTCCTTCGAGCTGCCCGTCGGCGCCGCGCACGTGTTCTACCCCGAGGCGGACGAGGGGCGCTGCACCGTGGCCCTGCTGGTCGACGTGGACCCGCTGCGACTGGCCGGCGGCCGCGGCAAGAGCCGGGGCCAGCAGACCGCCCCGGACGGCTTCACCCTCGGCCAGTACGTCAACGACCGGCCGTACGCCGCGTCGAGTCTGCTCGCCTCGGCGCTGGCCAGGGTGTTCCGGTCCGCCCTGCGCGGCGAGTCCCGGGACCGGCCGGAGCTGGCGGCCGCCGAGATCCCGCTGGAGGTCCGGGTGCCCGTGCTGCGCTGCCGGGGCGGCGCCGACCTGGCCGCCCGGATGTTCGCGCCGCTGGGCTGGGCGGTGGCGGCCGACCCGATCCCGCTCGACGAGACGTACCCGCAGTGGGGCGAGAGCCGGTACGTGGACCTGACGCTGACCGGCACGCTGCGGCTCGCCGACGCGCTGAACCACCTGTACGTGCTGCTTCCGGTGCTCGACGACGCGAAGCACTACTGGGTTGCGCCGGACGAGATCGACAAGCTGCTCCGGGCGGGCGCCGGCTGGCTGGCCGGCCACCCGGAGCGGTCCACCATCACCCGCCGCTACCTGGCCCACCGCCGCGCCCTGGCCGGGGAGGCCATGGCCCGCCTCGCCGAGCAGCGGCTGGCCGAGGAGCCGCCCGTCGACAGCGTGGCCGAGGTCGACGGCGGGGAGGCCGCGCGCCGGCCGTCGCTGGCGGTGCGCCGCCGGGAGGCGGTGCTCGCCGCCCTCGCGGCCAGCGGGGCGACCCGGGTGGTGGATCTCGGCTGCGGCGGCGGGGCGCTGCTGTCCGCCCTGGTGGGCGACCGCCGGTACACCGAGATCGTCGGCACCGACGTTTCCGCCCAGGCGCTGACGCTGGCCGAGCGCCGGCTGCGGCTGGACCGGCTGCCGGAGCGGCAGCGCGACCGGATCCGGCTGTGGCAGTCCGCCCTGACCTACCGGGACGACCGGCTGCGCGGGTACGACGCGGCGGTGCTCATGGAGGTCGTCGAACACCTCGACCCGCCCCGCCTGCCGGCGCTGGAGGACGCCGTGTTCGGCCACGCCCGGCCCGCCACGGTCGTGGTGACCACGCCGAACGCCGAGCACAACGTCCGCTACGAGGGGCTGGAGGCGGGGCGGTTCCGGCACCCGGACCACCGCTTCGAGTGGACCCGCGCGGAGTTCGCCGCCTGGGTCGACCGGGTCACCGCCACGCACGGCTACACCGCGACGATCGGCGGGATCGGCGACGACGATCCCGAGGTCGGCGCCCCCACCCAGCTCGCCGTGTTCACCACGACGCCGACGAATGCCGCGGCGCAACCGAATGCCACGGCGCAACCGAATGCCACGCCACAGCCGAGTGCCGCGGCGCGCACGGCCGCACCGAAGGAGGCGGGCCGATGATCGACATCCCCGAGCTGGCCCTGGTGGCGCTGGTCGGCGTCTCCGGTTCCGGCAAGTCCACCTTCGCCCGGCGACACTTCGCCCCGAGCCAGGTGCTCTCCTCCGACGCGTTCCGTGCGTTGGTCGCCGACGACGAGAACGACCAGTCGGCGTCGGCGGACGCGTTCGACGCGCTGCACCACGTCGCCGGGGTCCGGCTGCGGCGCGGCCGGCTCACCGTCGTGGACGCCACCAACCTCCAGCCGCACGCCCGCGCCGGGCTGGTCCGGGTGGCCCGGGAGCACGACGTGCTGCCGGTGGCGATCGTGCTGGACGTGCCGGAGGCGCTGGCCTGGGAGCGGACGCAGTCCCGCGCGGACCGTACCTTCGGCCGGCCGGTGCTGGCCCGGATGCAGCGGGACCTGCGCCGGTCGTACGGGCAGCTGGCCCGAGAGGGCTTCCGCAAGGTGCACGTGCTGCGCGGCGTCGAGGAGATCGACGCGGCGGAGGTCCGGTACGAGAAGCTGTTCAACGACCGACGGCACCTGACCGGGCCGTTCGACATCGTCGGCGACGTGCACGGCTGCCGCGAGGAGCTGGAGGCGCTGCTGCTCCGGCTCGGCTACGGCCTGCGTCGCGACGAAGCGGGCCGCCCGGTGGACGCGGCGCACCCGGCTGGTCGTACCGCCGTCTTCGTGGGTGACCTGGTGGACCGCGGCCCGGACTCCCCCGGGGTGCTCCGCCTGGTGATGGGCATGGTGGCGGCCGGGCACGCGATCTGCGTGCCGGGCAACCACGAGCAGAAGCTGCTGCGCAAGCTGCGCGGCCAGGACGTGCGGCTCACCCACGGCCTGGCCGAGACGATGGCCCAGTTGGAGGCGGAGCCGGCGGAGTTCGTCGCGGAGGCCGTGGCCTTCGTCGACGGCCTGGTCAGCCACTTCGTGCTGGACGGGGGCCGGCTGGTGGTCGCGCACGCCGGGCTGAAGGAGGAGTACCACGGTCGCGCGTCGGGCCGGGTCCGCGCGTTCGCGCTGTACGGGGAGACCACCGGCGAGGTCGACGAGTACGGCCTGCCGGTGCGCTACCCGTGGGCGCGCGACTACCGGGGCTCGGCCATGGTCGTGTACGGGCACACGCCCGCCCCGGAGCCGGAATGGGTGAACAACACGATCTGCGTCGACACCGGCTGCGTCTTCGGCGGGAAGCTGACCGCGCTGCGCTACCCGGAGCGGGAGCTGGTCTCCGTCGGCGCGGTGCAGGAGTGGTACGCCCCGGCCCGGCCGCTGGTCGCGCCGGCCCCGGCCCGCCCGGACACGGTGCTGGACCTGCGCGACGTCGCCGGCCGACGGCACGTCGAGCACCCGTACGGGACGCTGACCGTGCCGGCGGAGAACGCCGCCGCCGCGCTGGAGGTGATGAGCCGGTTCGCGGTCGACCCGAGCTGGCTGACCTGGCTGCCGCCGACGATGGCGCCGTGCTCGACGTCGACGGTCGAGGGGTTCCTGGAGCACCCGGCGCAGGCGTTCGCCGACTACCGGTCGGCCGGCGTCGACCGGGTGGTCTGCGAGGAGAAGCACATGGGCTCGCGTGCCGTGGTGCTGGTCTGCCGCGACCCCGACGGCGGCCCGTTCGGGCCGGGCGGCGGCGTGGTGCACACCCGCACCGGCCGCCCGTTCTTCGGCCCGCCGCTGGACGGCGAGCTGCTGGACCGGGTCCGGGCGGCGGTGACCACGGCGGGGCTGTGGGCGGAGCTGGGCACCGACTGGCTGCTGCTGGACTGCGAGCTGCTGCCCTGGTCGGCGAAGGCGGGCGGGCTGATCCGCGAGCAGTACGCGAGCGTGGGCGCGGCCGGCCGGGCCGCCCTGCCGGCGGTGCTGGCCGCTCTGGACGCGGCGGCCGGTCGGGGACTGCCGGTCGGGGAGCTGCGGGAGCGGATGGCCGTCCGGTCCCTGGAGGTCGAGGCGTACTCGGCGGCGTACCGGGCGTACGTGGCGCCGACCGACGGGCTGCGCGGGGTGACCCTCGCCCCGTTCGTGGTGCTCGCCTCCGCCGGGGCCAGCCACGCCGACCGGGACCACGGCTGGCACCTCGACCTGGCCGACCGACTGTGCGCCGCCGACCCGGGGTTGTTCACCCCCACCCGGCGACGGGTCGTCGACCTGGCCGACCCCTCGGCCGAGGCCGAGGCCACCGACTGGTGGCTAACGCTGACCGGCAGCGGCGGGGAGGGCATGGTGGTCAAGCCGTACGCCGGGCCGGCCGCCCGGTCCTCGCGGGGGTCGCTGCTCCAGCCGGGGATCAAGTGCCGGGGCCGGGAGTACCTGCGGATCATCTACGGCCCCGGGTACACCGGGCCGGAGCAGCTCGCCGCGCTGCGCCGACGGTCGCTGGGCCGTAAGCGGGGGCTGGCCCTGCGGGAGCACGCCCTCGGGCTCGCCGCCCTGGACGCGCTGGCGGCGGGCGCCCCGCTCTGGCGCCGCCACGAGCTGGTCTTCGCCGTCCTGGCCTGCGAGTCCGAGCCGGTCGACCCCCGCCTGTGACGGTGGTCGAGGGGCTCACCGGGTATGTGGCCCGGCACCGTCCCAGGTGGACCGGGGCGGTGCCGGGCGGGAGCGGAACCGGGGTTCGGTACCCTGTGTGGCCGTGGACACAGCAGAGAAGGCAAGGGCGGTCGTCGAGACCGTCGCCCTGAATCCGCTAGACCCGAAGGATCTGCTCCATACCTTCGGGCTGATCGGCGTCTGGGTGATCCTGTTCGCCGAGACGGGCCTGCTCGTCGGCTTCTTCTTCCCGGGCGACTCGCTGCTGTTCCTGGCCGGCGTCGCCGCATCGCCGGTGGCGGACGCGATCTTCGGCGACGGCACCCGGCTCTCCCTGGTCGGGCTGCTGATCGGCGGGCCGATCTGCGCGATCGTCGGCGCCCAGCTCGGGCACTGGCTCGGCGCACGGTACGGCCGGCGGATGTTCGAGCGCCCCAACTCCCGGCTGTTCAAGCGGGAGTACGTGGAGAAGGCGGAGTACTACTTCCAGAAGTTCGGCCCGGCCAAGGCCGTGGTGTTGGCCCGGTTCATCCCGATCGTCCGCACGTTCCTCAACCCGGTGGCCGGGACGCTCGGCATGCCGGCCCGGCAGTTCCTGCTCTGGAACGTCGTCGGCGCGATCCTCTGGGTGGACGGCATCCTGCTGATCGGGTACCTGCTCGCCGAGCAGATCTACAACGCGATCGGTGACAAGATCGACCGGTACATCCTGCCGGTGGTCGCGCTGATCATCCTGATCTCGGTGCTGCCGATCTTCTTCGAGTTCCTCCGCGACCGGCGGGCCCGCAAGCGCGGCGAGGTGATGACCGTGGTGGCGGCGGCGAGCGCAGCCGGCGCGGTGGAGGCCGTCCGGGAAGCCGTCGAGCACCACCGTCACCACCCCCACGACCGGTCGCCGCAGCAGCCGAACGGGCAGCAGCACCAGTACGGGCAGCAGGCACCGCAGCAGCCGCACGATGGCGGGCGGTGGCCGGAGCAGGGCAGGGGCCACTGACGGCACGATCCGTCACGGCGTACGCCGATGGCCGGTCCCGCAGCACGGGGCCGGCCATCGGTCGAGGCCGTGACGGATCCACGGCGGACAAATCAACGAGGCAACTGTCGGTGACGCGGCTACGCGTCACCGCCCGGTGGTGGCGCCACCCCTGACACGCCACCCGATGCCGACCCGAGGCGGGACGACCCGGAACAGAGCCTTGTCGTCAGCGAGCCTTCTTGGTGGCTCGCTTGCGCGGCGGGGTGAGCAGATCCGCGATCGTCGCGATCGCGGACGGCACCAGCCGGTAGTACGCCCAGACACCGCGCTTCTCCCGCTCCAGCAAGCCGGCCTCGGTGAGGATACGCAGGTGGTGACTGACCGTCGGCTGGGAGAGGCCGAGCGGTGCGGTCAGGTCGCACACGCACGCCTCGCCCTCGGGCGCCGACTGGATCAGGCTGAGCAGCCGCAGCCGAGCGGGGTCCGCGAGGGCCTTGAGGACCCCCGCAAGCCGCTCGGCGTCGGCACGTTCGATCGGCTCGCCGGCAAGCGGCGAGATCTGAGGCATGGTCATTTCAGCCAACGCAGTTCCCACGTATTCCATCCTTCCACCAGCAGCATCGATCCGCCTGCATATCAGCAGATCCGAATCGGTAAACTTTTAGGCCACAAGGCCGAGGTCAGCCAACGTATAGGCCGCCCGATACGGCAGTCCGGCGGCTCGCACCGCGTCGCCGGCGCCACGATCAACAATAACCGCAACACCCACCACTTCGGCCCCGGCCTCGCGCAACGCTTCAACCGCGGTCAGCACGCTGCCACCGGTGGTTGACGTGTCCTCGACCGCCAACACCCGCCGTCCGGCCACGTCCGGTCCCTCGATGCGGCGTTGCAGACCATGAGCCTTACCCGCTTTACGGACGACGAAAGCATCGACCGACCGGTCGGCCGTCGACGCGGCGTGCAGCATTGCGAGGGCGACGGGGTCGGCGCCCAGGGTCAGGCCGCCGACGGCGTCGTACTCCCAGTCGGAGGTCAGGTCGAGCAGTACGCGACCGACCAGCGGTGCGGCCTGGTGATGGAGCGTGACACGTCGCAGATCGACGTACCAGTCCGCCTCCTGGCCTGACGAGAGCACCACCCGCCCGTGGACCACGGCCAGGTCGTTGATGAATTTGCGCAGGTCGTCGTGGTCCCCCATGGCGATAGAGGTTACTGCGCAAGTCTGGGAGCCGTGTGTCGGGTCCACCCCGATCAGCCCTGCGGGCGACCGATGGTTGGCGATGTTCGGCTACTCTGTGCGACCGCCGCCGTCGGGCAGGGGCGGACACGTGCCGCCGGGCCCGGCGGTTGGCACTGCGCCGTAGGTCAGCCAGCGCGGCGGTCGTCGCGACCGCGGGTGTCCCGGGCGAACCGGCGCAGCAGGCTCCGCGGCGCGTGCCGGACCCCGGCGACGGCCAGCTTGTAGCGCAGCGACGGAACGCTTACGGAGCGGCCTTTCCGCAGGTCACGAAGGGCTTCATCGACCACCTGGGCGGCCTGGAGCCACATGAAACGGGGGGTCCCGGACATGTCGATCCCGAGTCGTTCGTGCGCGCCGGTGCGGGTGTAGCCGGGGCACAGGGCCATCACGCGCACCCCGGACGCGGCGGTGGTCAGGTCGACGGACTCGCTGAACGCGGTGACCCACGCCTTGCTGGCCGGGTACGTCGAGCCAGGCATGACCGGCCCGAAGCCCGCAACCGAAGAGACATTTATCACTGCCCCGTGGCCCCGGCGAGTCATCGGGCCGATCGCGGCGAGGGTCAGCCGCAGCACGGCGTGCACGTTCAGCCGCAGCAAGCGGGACTCGTCGGCGACCGAGGAGCTCAGGAATGGCTGGTTGAGGCTGATCCCGGCGTTGTTGACCAGCAGCTCGACCGGGCTGCCCTCGGCCAGCCGGAGCTCCACGGCGGCGCAACCGTCGTCGGTGGACAGGTCCGCCGCGATCACCTCGACCGGGTGGCCGTACCTGCCGGTCAGCTCCGCGGCGACCGCCGCCAGCCGGGCGGCATCGCGCGCCACCAGCACGAGGGCCCATCCGTCGGCGGCCAGCCGGCGCGCGAACTCCGCGCCGATACCGGCGGTCGCGCCGGTGACCAGCGCGCGGCGCTCGGCGGGAACCTGCTCTGCCGTCACGGGTGTCCTCAGCGGCTCGGGTGGAGGGGCGCGGCCGGCGGGGGGCCGGCCGGGGTCGGCACGGGACGGCCTCGGCGGAACCACGCGTTGGCGGCCGGCAGGGCCAGCAACGCGGTTACCACAAGGTAGCCGAGCAGCTGGCCGACGGAAAGGGCCGCGTTGACCGGGATCCACCAGGAGGGATAGGCGTCGCCGAGCAGCCCGAGCAGCTCGGCGGTGGTGGCCTGGTCCCTCCCGGACAGCCGCAGCGGAACGGCCCGCTGGCCGACCAGCGCCGCGAGCCCGCAACAGCCGAAGGCCAGGCCCAGTCCGCAGACCACCCAGGTCGCCACCCGGGCCCCGGGCCGGCCGGCGAACAGGCCGAACGCCAGCCCGACGAGCACGACGCCGACCAGCACGGTCAGCGCCGCCGACACCCCCACCGCCAGCCGCAACAGGGTGACCAGGCCGTCGGTCTCCCCGGAGCCGGCGGTGGTGCCGGCCGCCGCCGCCCGGAACCGGTCGACGGTGCCGCCGAGGGCGACCAGACCGGCGACCGCGTAGGCCAGCGCACCGACGGCCATCAGCACCAGCACCGCCGCCGCCAGCCCCACGACCGCGGGGCGACGGGGCTGCGCCTGATCGGGGTACGACACGACAGATCCCTCCGGTAGGCGTCCGTGTGGAACCTACTCGGAGGGATCGTCGATGTCGCCGTTATCCGACGCGCCCCGCCCGCCGCCCGGGCTGCGCCGGCCGGCGGGCGGGGCGGTGGCCGGTGTTCAGTCCGACGACGACGAGCCGCCGCCGGAGGACGATCCGGAGTCGCCGCCGCCGGACGGCCCGGAGTCACCACCGCTCGTGGACGGCCCCGAGTCGCCCCACTGGCCCGGCCCGGACGGGTCCGGCCGGTCGGACGAGGACGGCCCCGGGGTCGGCTGGTCCGGGTACGGGGTCGGCTGGTCCGGGGAGGACGGGCCGGGGGTCGCGTGCGGGTAGGTCGGCTGGCCGGGCTGGCCCGGACCGTGCGGGTAGCCGGGGGTCTGCGGATACGCCGGGGCCTGCGGATAGCCCGGATTCTGTGGGTAGGCCGGGTAGGCGGCACCCGGAATCGGGGGCTCCCAGCCCTGCTGCGGCTTGCGGAAGAACTCGTTCGCGGCCGGCAGGGCCAGCAGGATCAGCGCGGTCAGCAGGGCGAGCAGCGCGACGACGGCGAGCAGGGTGCTGACCGGGGTCAGCCACGAGGGCAACTCCTGCTCCAGCCGGCGCTGGATCTCCTCCGGGCTCGGCGCGTCGCCGGAGGTCTGGCCGGTGCCGGCGAAGCCGCCGGCGAGCCCGCTGATCAGGCTGCTGCCGGTGCAGCAGACCATGATGCCGCCGACCACCCAGGTGGTGATCCGGGCGCCGTTGCGGCCCCGGTTGTTGAGCATGGCCAGCACCACCAGCCCGATCCCGATGAGCAGGACCAGGATGGCCCCACCGATGCCGACCGCGACGGTGAAGTCCGCCAGCGTGTCGGCGCCGTTGGCGTCAGTGCCCGAGTACGCGTCATGCAGCACGTCGCGGGTGGTGCCGATGGTGGTCAGCGTCAGGATCAGCTGGATCACCTGGATCACGGCGACGAGGATCAGCAGGTAGCTGGAAACAGTGACGACGGCCGGACGTGTCCGAGCCGGCGGTGGGCTGTGGGGGTCGACCACGGCGCTCCTTCCCTGGAGTCGGGTTCACACCGTATCCAGTACGGGCCACCCCGGCACGTCAGACCGTGCGGGGCGCGCCGGACGCGGACGCATGCCGCTCGGCCTCGCGGCGCAACTGCCGGTGCTCGGCGGTCACCACGGCGAGCAGGAACAGGTCGGCACCCACCGCGGTGACCGCGCCGAACTGGTTGACCGTGAAGTTGAAGATCTGCCCGAACAGCAGGTCGACCAGGATCGCCAGCTTGAACAGCCGGAACGCGTCGACCGGGTCCCGGCGCAGCCGGAACGCCGCCGTGACGCTGAGCACGGCGGTGACCAGCGCGGACGCCGAGACGCCGAGCACCGCGCCCCACTCCCGCTCCTGGTCCAGCGCGCCGGTCACCCCGTCCAGCAGCACGCCGATCAGGGTCAGGGCCGGCGCCGCCACCAGGTAGACCACCACCAGGCTGACCAGCCAGCGCTGGGCGGTCAGCCCGATGACGAACCGGCGGAGCCGGGCCAGCCAGGGCTGCCAGAACCGGGGCGGCGGCGGCTCCCGGCGGGGCACCGCGTCGAGCAGCCCGGCCACGGCGGCTTCGGTCAGCGCCCCGGAGCCCCGGGCCAGCCGGAGCACCTCGGCCCGACGCCGGTCGGTGAGACCGTTGATCAGGCCGCCGAGCACGGCGTCCAGGGCGTTCGCGGTGCGCTCGGCGGGGAGCAGCCGGGTCCGGCCGCGCACCGCCTGGGTGATGACCACGAGCAGGGCGAAGACGCCGTAGATGATGCCGGCTGCCGGGGCGTAGAAGTAGTCCGTGCCGGTGGTGACGAACTTTCCCACCTCGTCGATGAACAGGCCGAATCCGATGCCGCCGAGGATCGCTCCGGTCATCCGGGCCGCGCCGCCGAGGAAGACCAGCGCCACGCCGAGGCCGGCGGCCATCAGCAGGCCGCCCCAGAGCACGTGCGCGATGTGCAGGCCGCCGCCGCCGAGCTGCGGGTAGTCGGTGGCCTGGAGGTACGCCCGGATGAGCAGCACAGAGGCCACCCCGGACAGGACGAACGCCTGGAGGTACGCCGCAGCAGCCTCCGCCCGGGGCGGCATCCACCGGCGACGCGACGGTCCGCGCACCATGGCAACGACCCTAGTAGCCGCGCCACTCGGCGCGGGCGTACTCCAGCACGCGGGGCCGCAGCAGGGTCGAGGCGGGCAGCTCGATCCGGCTCCGGTCGGCGGGGAAGTTCGCGGCCGACGCCAGCGTCCCGGCGGTGAGGAAGCGCAGCCCGGACGCGTCGGCCGGCAGCGCCAGCCCCGGCGGGGTGCCCCCCGGCGCGGCGAGCACGAACCCCCAGTCGCCGAAGCTCGGCACGTCGACGTGGTACGGCACGGTGGCGAAGCCGGCCTCCCGCACCGACGCCTCGATCGACCAGTACGACCGGGGCGCGAAGTACGGCGAGCCGGACTGCACGACCAGCCGCCCGCGCTCGGCGAGCACCGCCCGGATCAGCTCGTAGAACTCGACGGTGTAGAGCTTGGCGGTGGCCGTCTCGTCCGGGTCGGGCAGGTCGGCGACCACCACGTCGAACCGCTCGGTGGCGGCGCGCAGCCAACCGAACGCGTCGACGTTGACCACCCGCACCCGGGGGTCAGCGAACGCGTCGCCGTTGAGCCGGCGCAGCTGCGGCTCGCTGCGGGCGAGCGCCACCACGGCCGGGTCGAGGTCGACCACGGTCACCCGGCGCACGTCGGGGTAGCGCAGGATCTCCCGGACCGCGAGCCCGTCCCCGGCCCCGAGCACCAGCACCTCGCCGCGGGGGCCGTTCAGCGCGGGGTGCACCAGCGCCTCGTGGTAGCGGTACTCGTCGACCGAGCTGAACTGGAGGTCGCCGTTGAGGAACAGCCGCAGGTCGGTGTCGGCGTGGCCGGCCTCCCGCACCGAGCGGGTGAGCACGATCTCCTGGTACCGGCTGCGCTCGGCGTGCACCACCGGGTCCCGGTAGAGCTGCTGCCGGGCGGTCACCTCGAAGTCGTGGGCCGTGATCCACGCGTACCCGAGGCAGAGGGCCACCACGACGGAGCCGGCGCCGACCGCGATCCGCGCCCGGCGGCTCAGCTCGGCGCGGAACACCGTGCAGACCAGCGCGACGCCGGCCACCGCGTTCACCGCGCCGACCACCAGGGCGCCCTTGAGCTGGCCGAAGACGGGCATCAGCAGGAACGGGAAGGCGAGCCCGCCGAGCAGTGCGCCGACGTAGTCGGCGGCGAACAGGTCGGCCACCGCGCTGCCGGCGGACTGTTCCCGGATGCGTTGCAGCATGACCATCAGCAGCGGGATCTCCGCGCCGATCAGCAGGCCGAGCACGAACGCGGTGCCGACCAGCGCCGGGCCGTACAGGTCCAGCCAGGCGAAGGCGGCGTACAGGCCGAGCACCGACAGCCCGCCGAGCAGGGCCAGGGCCAGCTCGACCAACGCGAACGCGGCGGCGGCCCGGGACTGCAACGGCTTGGCGGCGAGCGCGCCGACGCCCATCGCGAAGACCATCACGCCGAGCACGATCGACGCCTGGCCGACGGTGTCGCCGATCAGGTAGCTGCCGAGCGCGACGAGGGCCAGCTCGTACACCAGGCCGCAGGCGGCGCAGACGAAGACCGCGACCAGCACCGCCGCGCGGGACAGCCGCCAGCGCGGCCGGGCGGCGGGGCCGCCGTCGGCCGCCGCCGGCGCCTCGGTGGTCACGCCTTCCCCCGGGTACGCCCGGCGGGCGCCTGGGCGCGCTGCCTACTGCGCCGCACGAACCCGACGGTGAACAGCAGCGCGGCGACCAGCAGCAGCCCGGCGGTGGCGAGCAGCCAGCCCCACCGGTCCCGCCAGAAGTCGCTGCCGGCGGCCGGCAGCGGAGACGCCGAGGAGCCCGGCGCGGCGGCCGGGGTGGCGGCGGGCTCGGCCACGCCGGCCTCGACCATCAGCAGGGGCAGCGCCACGGCCGCCCGGCAGACCGCCCAGCCGGGGTCGTCGACGAAGGCGTCTTCGTCCAGCCCGAACCGGCGCAGCCCGTTCTCCACGGCGTACAGGTCGGAGCGGTCGATGTCGGTCGAGCCGGTCACGTCGACGGTCGCCGAGTCGCTGCTCTCGCTGCTCTCCGAGGTGTACCTGACCTCGGCGGTCACCTCGACCCAGCGCGGGCAGGCCGGGTTGTCGACCACGGCCACCCCGTCGCCGAGGTTGGAGCCGACGCTGACCGCGGAGCCGTAGTAGCTCTCCAGCCGCCAGCCGTAGCAGATGCCCTGGCTGGTGGCGGCCTGCGCGAGGATCGGCACGGTGTCGACACGCTCGTCGGCCGCCGGGGCGGGAACGGTGGTGCCGCCGGAGTCGCCGTTGAGGACGCCGATGCCGATGCAGCCACCGACCACGATGACGGTGACCAGGCCGACGATCCAGCCGGAGGCGGCCGAGGACGACGCCTTCGCCGTCGGCTTGCCCGGCCGGCCGCCGCCCCGGTGAGCTGCGGAGGCCATCAGCTGATCGCGGCGGCGATGATCGCGCCGGTGGCGAGGTGCACCACGGCCGACACCCACACGGCGGGGTGCGGCTCCGGGTCGACGAGCAGCTCACCGAGCCGGCCCGGGGTCACCGCGTCGAGCAGCAGGAACGCGGCGGCCATGATGACCAGGCCGACGATCCCGTACGCCGCCGCGCCGACCAGACCGATGACGAAGTCGTCCTCGCTGGCCACGATCGCCGCGACCACGATGGTGCCGACGCCGAGCAGGTTGGAGGAGAGCAACAGCGCCGCGTTGCGGTTGCGCTCGGTCCAGATCAGCTCGTGGAGCTTGCCGGGGGTGGCCACGTCGACCAACCCGTAGCCGATGCCCATCAGGACGACGCCGACCACGCCGTAGGCGAGGGTGACCAGCAGATCGATGACGAGGTTCTGCACAGGAGGGCTCCAGGGTGAGGGGTCGGTCGTCGGGCTACTTGCCGGTGCCGGGGCCGCCGCCCCGGACGGTGCTGCCGCGTCCCCAGCCCCAGTGCGACCCGACGGTCGAGTGGTAGCGGGGGTAGGCGGTGGTCATGCGTTCGAGCAGGATCACCGAGCCGGCGGCGATCGGCAGGATCACCACCGAGTCGTCGTCGTAGCGCAGGTAGACGCCGCTGCCGTCGATGTACTGGTCGGCCGGCTTCCAGGCGTCGGTCATCTCGTCGGCGACCTGGCTGGGCGACTTCGACGAGGTGTACGCGGCGGCGTTCCCGCCGATGTCCCGGCTCGCCGCCCGGGTGTACCTGTCCTCCACGTAGCCACGCGGGGAGAAGTTGCCGTAGAAGATCGCGAAGGCGGCGATCAGCGCACCGATCACGGCGACCGCCGCTCCCACCACGAACCAGGGTCGGTACGTCTTCACAGGGTCGCCTCCGTTCCCGACTGCGGGGCTCGCAAACCCGACTCACTCCTCGCGATCACAGGGAAACCACCGTCTCGGTCAGGACCAGCTCGTTGGTCTGGGGGTACGCGTGCCAGGTGCGCCAGGAGACCGTCCCGTCCGGCTGGTCCGGCCGAACCGCGAGGGCGGTCACCGCGTCCGCGTCGCCCGGGAAGACCCCGACCAGGGCGTACGGGTCGCCGGCCAGTTCCGCGCGGAGCGCGGCGACCCGGTCGCTGAGCTCCGTTCCGGCCGGCCGGAGCACCGTGGCGGTGAACCGGTAGCCGTTCGCCTCGTCCAGCCTCGTGGCGGGCAGCTCGGGCGGGCTGCCCGGCAGGCAGGCCACGGTCTCGGTCAGCTCGGCGCCCGCCGCACGGAGCACCACCTGGTGGGAGGCGCCGAGCAGGCGCAGCCGCAGCCGGACACCGGCGGGCAGGTCGAGGTCGAGCACGTGCAGCGCGGGGCGCTCCGCGTCGCCGAGGGCGAGGCTGAGGTCGGCGGCGCTGGTGTCGACGTACGGGGTGTCGAGGGTGACCAGCACGGGTCAGCTCACCTTCCCGGGGCCGGCCTGCGGGTAGATCATCACTTCTGCGCGGTGCAGCACCTCGCCCCGCGCCACCTCCCACGCGGCGTTGCCGTACGCCTCGAAGGAGAGCCGGAGGGCACCCGGGCCCCGGTAGTCGTGGTAGCGCATGGCGCCGGACGGGTCGAGGCCGGTGGTCCCGGTGCCGGTGAAGAGCGCGTGCCCGGACTCGTTGCTGGTGTACCGGTGGCCGTCGAGGTCGACGGTCGGCGCGCCCGGGGTGAGGGTGAGCGCCGGGTCGGTCGTCCAGAACACCAGCTCCAGGTCCGGGTCCTCCTCGACGGAGAGCCAGAGCTGGCCGCCGCCGGCGTCGTCGAGCAGGTGCTCCGACCAGGTCCAGCTGCCCTCCTTGAGCAGCACCGAGCCGCGCACCGCGTACGACGTCCCGCGGATCTCGACGATGTCGCCGGGGCTCAGCCGGCGCGGGTCGCCCCGCAACGCGTCGGCGTCCCGGTCGCGGAACGGGTCGCTCGGCCCGGGGTGCCGGGGTTGCTTGGTCCGGCCCCGCCGAACCGCCACCACGGCGACGACGATCCCGGCCACCGCGATGAGGCAGCCTGCCGCCGCCACCAGATACGCCACCGATCCGTTCAATCCGATCGCCTCCCCAGTTGCGTCGGCGGAGACGGTAACAACCCTGCGCACGTCGGGGAACCTCGCGATCGCTGAGTAGGGAATCAGCTACCGGGCGCTGCGGGCGGATCGGGGACCGGGGGCCCGGCCGGCGCGGGGGTCGAACCGGGCGGCACTGACGCCGGACCGGCCGGGCCGGGCGACGTCGGGGGGTGGGCGAGGTGCAGGGCCGGGTCGGGGCAGATCAGGTACCCCGACGGGACCGGGTACCCGGCCGGCACCCAGGCTCCCGCCGGTGCGACCGGCGGGACCGGGGCGGCGGGCCAGCCGACGTAAGGCACCGGGCCGGCCGGCGGCTGCGCCCGAGGGCGGAAGTACCGGTTCGCGGGCGGCAGGGAGAGCAGCAGCACCACTGTCGCGGTGAGCAGCAGCACGGTCAGCGCGCTGATCCCGATGATCGGGAAGATCACCGCCTCGTGGGGCCCCTGCCGGTCGTACAGGGTCTCCATGAATGTCGACTCCTGCCAGAAGTCCTCGTCGGGGAACGGCTCCCCCTCGACGTCCGGCTCGGCGGAGAACCCGAGCGCGAAGATGATCGGAAGCACCAGCGCGCCGGAGCACGCCTGACCGAAACAGAGCAGCAGTTGCCCGCCGCCGGAGACGAAGACCAGGATGCGTGCGACATTCCGACCCCGGAGCAGCGGTAGTGCGGTGCCGGCGAGCCAGCCGGCGAGCAGCAGGACGGGAATGCCCATGAAGAGGGCGCCGAAGACGTTCCCCTCCCGCTCGCCCCGTACCTCGGCCGGGTCGGCGTCCGACACCAGCCGGGCCACCCGGCTGATCTCGCCGTCGAAGCGCACCGCCTCGAACACGACCAGGGCGACCAGTCCGAGCAGGATCAGCACGGTGACGATCTGGAGCCAGCAGGCGACGACGACCGAGGTCGGTCGGGGCGGACGGACCGGGGCGGCCACGGGTGCGGTCATGGCAGGACCGTACGGCCAGCGGCCGGTGGGTGTCAGCCCCGATCGGTCAGCGTCGACCCGACTGGTCGATCAGCCCTCGGCGAGCCGGACGGCGGCGTACTCGCCCAGCCGGCTCCGGCCCATGACGCAGCCGCTGAAGGTGGTGAACTCGTCCGGCTCGTCGCGCAGTGACTCCCACGCCGCCCGCGCGCCCGCCGGGTCGACCCGGCCGAGCAGCGTCGCCGCGTACGCCCGACCGGCTGGCGAGCCGTGTTCCAGCAGCCGGTCGACCTTCCGCCGGGCCTGCTCCGGGTGCGTGTCGAGCTGCCGCTCGACCTCCCGGTACGCCTCGGTCACCGGCAACAGCGTGCCGGCGATGCCCACCCCGCCGAACGCGAGGGTGTCGGCCTTCGCCAGCTCCCGCACCGCCGCGTCGAGCTCCTTGTTTCCGCGTCCGAACATGCCCACCTCCATACCCCGATCGGGCGAAAAGGCCCCCTGTCAACGCCAGAACGTTGCACCGGGGGCCCCTTCCGACACCTCGGCGGCGGCGTCAGGCGGTGACGGTCAGGCCGTCCCTGCCGTCGGCCAGGTCGACCCGCACCGTGTCGCCGTCGCGGACCGTGCCGGAGAGCAGCGCCCTGGCGAGCTGGTCGCCGATGGCGGACTGCACCAGCCGGCGCAGCGGGCGGGCCCCGTAGATCGGGTCGTACCCGTGCTCGGCGAGCCAGCCGCGGGCGGCCTCGGTGATCTCCAGTCCGAGCCGGCGGTCGGCCAGCCGCCGACGCATCCGCTCAAGCTGGATGTCCACGATGGCCCGCAGGTCGTCCCCGTGCAGCGCGGCGAAGACCACGATGTCGTCGAGCCGGTTGAGGAATTCCGGCTTGAAGTGCGACCGGACCACCGCGAGGACGCCCTCCCGGCGCTGTTCCTCGGCCATCGTCAGGTCGCTGATCACCGACGACCCGAGGTTGGACGTGAGGATCAGGATCGCGTTGCGGAAGTCCACCGTGCGGCCCTGGCCGTCGGTGAGCCGACCGTCGTCGAGCACCTGGAGCAGCACGTCGAACACGTCGGGGTGGGCCTTCTCCACCTCGTCCAACAGGATCACCGAGTACGGCCGGCGGCGCACCGCCTCGGTGAGCTGGCCGCCCGCCTCGTAGCCCACGTACCCGGGCGGGGCGCCGACGAGCCGGGCGACGGAGTGCTTCTCGCCGTACTCGCTCATGTCGATGCGCACCATGGCTCGCTCGTCGTCGAAGAGGAACTCCGCGAGCGCCTTGGCCAGCTCGGTCTTGCCGACGCCGGTCGGGCCGAGGAACAGGAAGCTGCCGGTCGGGCGGTCCGGGTCGGCGACGCCGGCCCGGGCCCGGCGGACCGCGTCGGAGACGGCGGCGACGCCCTCGGACTGGCCGACGACCCGCGAGCCCAGCGACTCCTCCATCCGGAGCAGCTTGGCGGTCTCGCCCTCCAGCAGCCGGCCGGCGGGGATGCCGGTCCAGGAGGCGACCACGGCTGCGATGTCGTCCGCGCCGACCTCCTCCTTGAGCATCGCGCCCTCGGCCTGGAGCCGGGCCAGCTCCTCCTCTGCCTTCGCCAGGTCGGCGTTGAGTGCGGGAATCCGGCCGTAGCGCAGCTCGGCGGCCCGCTCCAGCTCGCCGTCGCGCTCGGCCCGCTCGGCCTCGCCGCCGAGCCGCTCCAGCTCCTCCTTGGCCGTGGAGAGCCGGGTGATGTGGTCCTTCTCCACATGCCAGCGCTCGGACAGCGCGGTGAGCTGCTCGCGCTTGTCGGCCAACTCCTTGCGCAGCCGCTCCAACCGCTCCACGGAGGCGGCATCCGGCTCCTTGGCCAGCGCCATCTCCTCGATCTCCAGCCGGCGCACCGCCCGCTCGATCTCGTCCACCTCGACCGGCCGGGAGTCGATCTCCATGCGCAACCGGGACGCGGACTCGTCGACCAGGTCGATGGCCTTGTCCGGCAGGAATCGCTCGGTGATGTACCGGTCGGACAGGGAGGCGGCGGCGACGAGGGCGGCGTCCGTGATCCGTACCCCGTGGTGCACCTCGTAGCGCTCCTTGAGGCCGCGCAGGATGCCGATGGTGTCCTCGATGGTCGGCTCGCCGACCAGCACCGGCTGGAAGCGACGCTCCAGGGCCGGGTCCTTCTCGATGTGCTCGCGGTACTCGTCGAGGGTGGTCGCGCCGACCATCCGCAGCTCGCCGCGCGCCAGCATCGGCTTGAGCATGTTGCCGGCGTCCATCGAGCCCTCGCCCTTGCCGGCACCGACGACGGTGTGCAGCTCGTCGAGGAAGGTGATGACCTGGCCGTTGGAGTTCTTGATCTCCTCCAGCACCGACTTCAGCCGCTCCTCGAACTGCCCCCGGTACTGCGCGCCGGCCACCATCGCGCCGAGGTCGAGCGAGACCAGCTTCTTGCCCCGCAGCGACTCGGGCACGTCGCCGGCCACGATCCGCTGGGCCAGCCCCTCGACGATCGCCGTCTTGCCGACGCCGGGCTCGCCGATCAGCACCGGGTTGTTCTTGGTACGCCGGGACAGCACCTGGATCACCCGGCGGATCTCGGAGTCCCGGCCGATCACCGGGTCGATCTTGCCGTCCCGCGCGCTGGCGGTCAGGTCGACGCCGTACTTGGTCAGTGCCTGGTAGGTCTGCTCCGGGTCGGCGGTGGTGACCCGCCGGTCCCCGCCCCGGACGGTCGGGAAGGCGGCGACCAGGTTCTCCTCGGTCGCGCCGGCGTTCTTCAGCGCGCCGGCGACCGCGCCGCCGACCCGGGCCAGGCCGGCGAGCAGGTGCTCGGTCGAGGTGTACTCGTCGCCCAGCGGGCGGGCGATCTGCTCGGCGGCGCCGATGGCGTTGACGAACTCGCGGGCCAGGGTGGGCTCGGCGAGGCTGGAGCCCCTGGCCGCCGGCAGGCCGTCGACCGCGCGCTGGGCGGCCCGGCGCAGCTCGGCGGGGTCGGCCCCGGCAGCGCGCAGCAGGCCCGCCGCTGTCGACCCCTCGGTGTCCAGCAGCGACAGCAGCAGGTGCCAGGGCTCCACGGTGGCGTGGCCGCGCTGGTTCGCCAGCGCGACGGCACCGGTAATGGCTTCGCGGCTCTTGGTGGTAAGACGTTCCGTGTTCATGGGCTCCCCCGGATCGGCGTGTCCACTAGGAAGGACACAACCAGAGTTGAGCCTATTCCGCTCAACCCTGAGGGTGTGAGCTGGGTCACGTTGCGGCGCGCATCCGGGGGCACCGGACCGGGCGGATCGAGGAGTGGGCGCAGCCCCGGATCAGCGGGGTACGCGCGCGGCGCAGGGCGTCTCGTGGTCGGCACGCAGCACGCAGCGCCGCCCGCCGTCGAGCCGGCGGTCGCAGAACACGCGGTGGCGTACCCCCTGGTCGTCCTCGGTCGAGACGGTGGTCTCGCCGGGATCGACCGGGGCGACGATGGCCAGCGAGCGGACGGCGGTCCGGGCCAGGATCTTGGCGCGGGCCAGGTCGGCCGCCGTCACCGGCAGATGGATGACGTACCGGCGGCTCACGGACGCCGCCGGGCCAGGTCACGCGCGGCGGGTGCCTGGCGGGACTGCCACTCCCGCAGCGCCGCCTTGATCCGGGCGACCTCCTCGCGGCTGCGCGCCAGCGCCGCGTAGGCGGCGGCCAGGTCGGCGGCGACCCGGTCGAGGAACTCGGCCACCTCCACCGGGTCCGCGCCGCGCCGGCGCGGCGTGAAGGTCCGGCTCCGCACCTGCCAGGGCCGCAGGGGAAGGTACGAGCGGTACGCGCCGGCCGGCGGCCGGTTGCGCGGACCGTGCCCGACGGGCCGGGCAGCACCGGCGGGCCGGTGGGCTGCCGAGTACGGCCCGGCGTGCCGGCGGATGAGCAGGGATCGCAGAAGTGCATACACCACAGGCTGTCCTTTCCTCGACGACTCGGTGTGCGATACCGGGAGGGGCGGTCGGTCGACACGGCCGACCGACCGCCCGGCCCTGCTATCAACAGCCGCCAAGCCGCAGGAGAGCAGGACCACCGGGAGGTCGGGACGGTCAACCGGGGAATGCCGTCCCGCCTCGTCGAGCGCCCTCAGTGCCATCCGGGGGCGTTCAACAGCAACCTACAATCGGTACCGGTTGTAGGTCAATGACCAACCCCCAATTGCTTGAGGTTGGAGGTGGTGCCGTGATCGAATGGGCTTGCCATCCGGGGAGTGTGCATGCCCAAGCAGCAGTACCAGGTGCTCGCAGACGAGCTACGTAGCAAGATCGAATCAGGTGACTGGCCTCCCGGCGCGAAGCTGCCGAGTCGGTCGCAACTCTGCAAGGAGTACGGCGTGTCGGACACGGTGGTCGGGAAGGCCATGATGATCCTCCGAGCGACCGGGCTGACCGAGACACTCGAAGGGGTGGGCGTCTTCGTGGCGGAGAAGCAGTAGGTGCGGTTGGTAGCGCAGACGGGGCAGCTCCACAGGCGGTGAAATAGGGCCCTCACCGGCGCGGCACAACCGTTGCGGGCAGCCGCCAGCCGCACGAACCGGCCGCTCAGGCGGGTTCCAGCACCACCCGCACCCAGTGGCGGCTGCCGACCGGCCCCGAGGCCAGCAGTACCTCGTCGGGGGCGCGGCCCAGCACCGTTCCGTCGTCCAGCAGGGTCAGGTGGTGCTCGGGGCCGACCGGCCAGTCGAGCCGGTCGTACCGGCCGTCGGCGACCACGCCCACGCCGTCCGGGCCGCTGACGGCGAACCGGCCGGTGGTCAGGGGCACCACCGAGAGCGCCCGCGCCGGATGCCCCTCGGCGGGCACGGGCAACCACCGGCCCAGGTATCGCCAGAAGGTGGGAAACCCCGTCCGGTCCGGTGGCCAGCCGATCAGCCTCGCCTCGCCGTCCGGCCCGGCCACCGGGCGCAGCATCCCGACCTCGCCGTCGGGGGCCGGCACCGCCGTCCGCTGCCAGCTCCGCCCGCCGTCGGGGGAAACCGCGGCGTACGGCCTCCCGCCGTCGACGCCGGCCGCCACCAGCAGGCCACGGGTCTCGACGAGACCGTGCAGGCCGGGCACCGGCGGCTGGGCTGGCAGAGGCGTCATCCGCCGCCCCTGCCAGCGAACCGCCCGGCCGGTGGCCTCGTCGAGCTGGAACCGGCCCTGGGCGGCCTGCCACACGACGGGGGCCCGGTCCCCGCCGGTGTGCGCGAAGGTGACGCCGCCGTCGGTGGAGGTGTACCAGCCGTGGGGGTCGGCGAAGATCGCCAGCACACCCGGAACGGCGTAGAGCTGCGGGTTCACGGAAAGCGGGTACGGATGCCGGAGCCGTCGCCAGGTGCGCCCGCCATCGGTGGTGGAGTAGAGCAGCGCCGGGCAACTCCGGTCCACCGGAGGGCCGCAGCCGCTGAACTGGGCGTACCCGCGCTCGGCGGTGACGAACTCGACGTACGGCAGGTCGTACCGCTGGTCGACGGCGACCCGGACCTCGCGCACCTCGACGTCGGAGGCCGTGGGGGACGACGCCGGCGCGGTGGTCGCCGGACCGGGCGGAGGGGCCGTCCGGTCCGGGGGTGGGCGACGGACCGGACCGATCGAACAGCCCGTCACCAGCGGTAAGAGCAGCCCAGCGACCGCCCGTCGGAGGAACCGACCATTCATCGACCTCTCCCTCAGCCGGTAGCCTTGCCCGCGTGCGAGTACGTGTCGAACAGACTGCCCTCCCTGGAATCGGAATGCGTCACGATCTGGTGACGGAATCCGGCCGCCGGCTCGGCGTGGTTTCCCACCGCAATGGCCGTCGTGACCTTGTCCTGTATGACCCGGACGATCCCGACTCCTGTCAGGCCGACATACCCCTGACCGACGACGAGGCGGAGGCATTGGCAGACATCCTCGGCGCGTCGCTGATGCTCGGTCAGCTCTCCGGACTCCGCGAGCAGGCCGCCGGTCTACTCACCGAGCAGGTCGCCATCCCGGCCGGCTCGAAGTACGTCAACAGGCGGCTCGGCGACACCAAGGCGCGCACCCGGACCAGCGCCTCCATCGTTGCGGTGCTGCGGCACGGCGAGGTGATCGTCTCGCCGGACCCGACCTTCCGCTTCGCGGCCGGTGACGTGGTGGTCGTGGTCGGGACCCGCAAGGGGCTCGACGGCGTGACGGCCATCCTCGCCGACAACGATCCGGACGGCTGAGCCGCGGATGCACGAAACCACAACGCTGCTCATCGAGGTCGGTGCGCTGCTCTTCCTGCTTGGGCTGCTGGGGCGGCTCGGCCGGCGGATCGGCCTCTCACCCATTCCCCTCTACCTGCTCGCCGGGCTCCTCTTCGGGCACGGCGGTGTACTGCCGCTGAACGCCAGCGAGGAGTTCTTCGCCGTCGGCGCGGAGATCGGCGTGATCCTGCTGCTGGTGATGCTCGGCCTGGAGTACTCGGCCGGCGAACTGGTCGGCAACCTACGCTCGGCGGCGCCCGCCGGGCTGATCGACGGCGTGCTCAACGCGCTGCCCGGCGCGGCCTTCGCCTTCATGCTCGGCTGGGACTGGGTGGCCGCCATCGTGCTCGGCGGCATCACCTGGGTCTCCTCGTCCGGGGTGATCGCCAAGGTGCTGGCCGACCTGGGCCGGCTCGGTAACCGGGAGACGCCGGTGATCCTCTCGGTGCTGGTCATCGAGGACCTGGCGATGGCGCTCTACCTGCCGCTGCTCACCGCGGTACTGGCCGGCAGCGGCCTGCTCGGCGGTGGCATCGCGCTCGGCGTCGCGGTCGGCACCGTGGTGCTGGTGCTCGTGGTGGCGATCCGGTACGGCCACCTGATCTCCACGGCCCTGTCGGCGAAGGACCCGGAGGCGCTGCTGCTCGGCGTGCTCGGGCTGACCCTGCTGGTCGCCGGGATCGCGGCCAAGCTCCAGGTGTCGGCGGCGGTCGGCGCGTTCCTCGTCGGCATCGCGCTGTCCGGGCCGGTGGCCCACCACGCCACCGAGATGCTCTCCCCGCTTCGGGACCTGTTCGCCGCCGTCTTCTTCGTCTTCTTCGGGCTGGTCACCGACCCACGGGACATCCCGCCCGTGCTGCTGCCGGCGCTCGCGCTGGCCGTGGTGACGATGGGCACCAAGACCCTGACCGGGTACCTGGCCGCCCGGCGGGTGGGGATCAAGGAGCCCGGACGGTGGCGGGCCGGACTGGCCCTGGTGCCACGCGGTGAGTTCTCCATCGTCATCGCCGGGCTCGCCGTCGCCGCCGGCAGCGTCGAGCCGAAGCTGGCCGCGCTGGCCACGGCGTACGTGCTGATCACCGTGGTGACCGGGCCGATGCTGGCCCGACTGCCGGACTTCGCATGGTTCAAGACCTGGCTGCGGCAGCGGGCCCTCCGCCAGCGCACTGAGCCGCTGGTCAGCGCCGACTGATCCGCGACCCGGAACGGGTCGGGTCGGCCGTACGGCTGACCCGACCCGTTCCATCGGTTGTCGAATTCGTGCCGCGGAGCCCTTCCGCTGGTCGGCGACCCCGGCTACCGTTCGCCCCAGCAGCCAGTCCGCGGCGGGCCGGTCCCCTCGCGTACGCAAGCGGAAGGTTGGCCGGTGAGCGTGCAGGAGTCGACCTTCCGCGGCTTCGCGAACCCCGTCGACCCCTCTCCAGCGGAGCTGAGGGCGTGGGCCTACCAACCGGACTCCGTGCCGCTGACCTCGATGCCCCAGGACTGGGACCTGCTGGTCGCCGGGGACCACCTCGTGCAGACGCTCTTCGAGCTGGCGATGGACCCGGCCTGCCCGGCCCGCCGGTTCGCGCTGCACTGCCTCTACATCTACGCCGCCGACAGCATCCGGACGAACTTCCGCGCCCATCCCAAGCGGCGCTTCCGCAAGCTGGTCGAGCAGGCGGAACGGGCCGGCGACGAGCTGATGCACAACTGGGCGCACAACAGCCGGGTGCTGCTGGCCCGTCCGAACCTGTTCGCCTACCGGGACTGGTGCGAGGGCGGTCTGGTCCGGGAGAACCGCCGCATCGGCTGAGCCGCACGCGTCCCGGGCACGCGAACGGGCCGGGTTCCCCCGTGGAACCCGGCCCGCACGTCGGCGTACCGGCCGTCAGGCGGCCGACCCGCCGCGCCCTTCGCCCCGCTGGTCGCGCCGCACGTCGGCCCGCCCCTGGTCGACGCCGTGGTCGACCTGGTCGGCGAACCGGCCGTCCTTGATCCTGTCGGTGAACCGACTCTCGGTGATCTTGTTGAACTGCTCCCGGGCGGACTTCGCGATCCGGTCGAGCCGCGCCTCCGCCTGCTGCGCCACCTTCTTGGCCGGTTCCGACATGGTCCCCCCTCGCCGGTGCGGTGGTTCCAGCGGTGCCTCTGGCCCGAATTGAGCGGATAGGGCCTGATTCACAGGTTAACGGAACGGCCCGGTCCGCGCCGGGATACCCGGGAAGCGGACCGGGCCGGTGGAACGGTCCGGAGCTGTGGAACTGTGCGGTCAGCGGTCGCGGCGCGGGCGCCAGACCACCAGAGCGGTGGACGTGCGGGTGGTGGGCACCAGGTCCCGACCGGGAAACCGGGCCAGCGACTCCAGCTCGGCCACCCGGCGGTACGCGGCGTCGAGCTCCGCCTCCATCCGGGCGATCCGCTGCTGCGCATGCTCCAGCAGGCGCTCCAGGCCGATGATCCGCTTGACCCCGGCCAGGTTGACCCCCTCGTCCTGGCTGAGCCGCTGCACCTCGCGCAGCAGCACCACGTCCCGGACGCTGTAGCGGCGCCCTCCACCGGCCGCCCGGCCGGCCTGCACCAGGCCGAGCCGGTCGTACTGGCGCAGCGTCTGCGGATGCATCCCCGCCATCCGCGCCGCCACCGAGATCATCAGGACCTTGGCCTCGTAGGCAGGGTCATCCGAGCCGGTGAACTCTCCCACCATCCCCGCTCACCTCCGCACGCACTCCAGCAGGCTCAACTGAATCGACGCACCCGGGCGTCGAGATGTTCCCGGGCGGCCGGCGGGGACTGCTCGGCGAACGCCTCCAGCGCCGCCCGCGCCTCGTCGGACACCCGTGCCGGCACCACCACGTCCAGCGTGACCAGAAGGTCGCCGGCCCGGCCGTCCCTGCGTACCACGCCCTTGCCCCGGGCCCGCAGCACCCGGCCGCCCGGCGTGCCCGGCGGCACCCGCAGGGTCACCGTGCCGTCGAGCGTGGGGACCCGGAGGTCCGTACCGAACACGGCCTCCGGGAAGGTGATCTGCACGGTCAGCGTCAGGTCGTCCCCGGTACGCCCGAACAGATCGTCCGGCCGGACCTTCACGTGCACGAACAGGTCGCCGGCCGGGCCGCCGCGCTCGCCCGGCTCGCCGCGCCCGGCCAGCCGGATCCGCTGCCCGTCGGCCACCCCGGCGGGGAAGCGGACGTTCAGCGTGCGGGTCTTGGTGACCCCGCCGGTGCCGTGGCACTCCGGGCACTTCTCCTCGACGACCGTGCCCACGCCCTGGCAGTTGCGACACGGCTCGGAGAGGCTGAACGACCCCTGGTTCCGGGTGGTCACCCCGGCGCCGTGGCAGACCTGGCAGGTCACCGGCTGGGTGCCGGGCTTCGCCCCGCTGCCGTGGCAGGTGTCGCAGATCCCGGGCGCGCGCAGGGTCAGCGGGAGGGTCACCCCGCGTACCGCGTCGTCGAAGTCGAGCGCCACCTCGGTCTCGATGTCCCGGCCCTTGGCGGGGCCGCGCGGACGGGACGGGCCACCGGCTGCCCCGCCGCCCGAGAAGATCGAACTGAACAGGTCCTGGAAGCCGGCCCCGCCGAAGCGACGGTCACCGCCGCCGGCCGCGCCGCCGAACATGTCCGAGACGTCGAACGGCTGCCCACCGGGCCCGCCCGCTCCCCGGGCGTTGCGCCGGAAGGCGCCCGAGCCGAACAGCGAGCGCATCTCGTCGTACTCGCGGCGCTTGGCCTCGTCGCCGAGCACCGCGTACGCCTCGGAGACAGCCTTGAACCGCTCCTCGGCCTGTGGTTCGCCGGGGTTGTGGTCCGGGTGCGACTCCCGGGCCAGCTTTCGGTACGACTTCTTGATCTCGTCCGGGGAGGCGGACTTCTGCACGCCCAGCGTGGCGTAGTAGTCCTTCTCGATCCAGTCCTTGGAACTCACCGGTCCACCCCCTTCCACGGGACGTATCCCGGACGTCCCGCCCGCCCGGTGCGGGCGGGCGGGACGGCGCGGGTCGGCACTACTCCGGGTCGGCGACCGCGACCATGGCCGGCCGCAGCAACCGTTCGCCGAGCTGATAGCCCCGGCGCATGACCTGTACGCAGGTCGGTTCGGTCACGTCGGCGGAGGTTTGGTGGGCAACCGCCTCGTGTCGGGTCGGGTCGAACGGGTCGCCCTGCTCGCCGAACGCGTTCAGGCCGAACCTGCCCAGCGCGGTGGTGAGCTGCTCGGCCACCGAACCGAACGGGCCCACCAGATCACCGTGCTCGCGGGCCCGGTCCAGGTCGTCCAGGATCGGCAGCAGCGCGGCGAGCACCGAGCCGGTCGCCTGCTCCTGGACCAGGCTGCGGTCCCGGTCCACCCGCTTGCGGTAGTTGGCGTACTCCGCCGTGACCCGCTGGAGGTCCCGGGTCCGCTCGTCGAGCTCGGCCCGCAGCCCCTCCGACTCCGCGCCGGGCGGCGCGCCGGTGGCCTGGGTGCCGCTCTCCACCGGCTGCGCCGGGGCGTCGACCACGGGCGGCCCGTCCACGGAGGCGGCCTCGACCTCGATCTCGTCGACCACGACCTCGGCGTCGGCGACCAGCCCCTCCGCCGGGACGTCCGCCCCGGCGTCGGTGGCGGCAGGCTCCTCCGACGTGTTGATCTTGCGGTTGTCACGGATGACGACCCGCGGCTGCTCGCCGGCGGACTGCCCGGCGGTCGCGGAGCCACCCGGCGCCGACCCGGTGGAGCCCGGGTCGGCGGCTCGTGGCTTCTCCGTCATGGGTTACCTCATCCCTCTGCCGTGAGTACGTGTCCGAGGCGGATCGTCACTTCTTGTCCTCGTCCACGATCTCCGCGTCGACCACGTCGTCGGCGCCGCCGGCCTGCGCGCCGCCGGTCGCCCCGGTCCCCGCGCCCGCCGCGCCCGCCGCACCCGGCTGCTGGCCCGGCTCGGCCTGATCGGCCTGCTGAGACGCGTAAAGCAGCGAGCCGGCCTGCTGGGAGACCTGCGCGAGCCGCTCGTGGGCAGCCTTGATCTTCTCGATGTCCTGGCCGCCGAGCGCGCCGCGCAGCTCGCCGAGGGCCTCGGTGAGCTGCTCCCGGTTCTCGGCCGGCAGCTTGTCACCGCTCTCGGCGAGGAACTTCTCGGTCTGCCACTGGAGCGCCTCGGCGAGGTTGCGGGTCTCCGCCTCCTCGCGACGACGCTTGTCGTCGTCGGCGTGCTCCTCGGCGTCCCGGCGCATCCGCTCGATGTCGTCCTTCGGCAGCGAGGAGCCACCGGTGATCGTCATCTTCTGTTCCTTGCCGGTGCCCAGGTCCTTCGCGTGCACGTTCACGATGCCGTTGGCGTCGATGTCGAACGTGACCTCGACCTGCGGCACGCCGCGCGGCGCGGGCGGGAGGCCGGTCAGCTCGAAGGTGCCGAGCTTCTTGTTGTAGGCCGCGATCTCCCGCTCGCCCTGGAACACCTGGATCAGCACCGACGGCTGGTTGTCGTCGGCCGTGGTGAAGACCTCGGAGCGCTTGCTCGGGATGGTGGTGTTGCGCTCGATGAGCTTGGTGAAGATGCCGCCCTTGGTCTCGATACCCAGGCTCAGCGGGGTCACGTCGAGCAGCAGGACGTCCTTGACCTCGCCCTTGAGCACGCCCGCCTGGAGTGCGGCGCCGACGGCGACGACCTCGTCCGGGTTGACGCCCTTGTTCGGGTCGCGGCCGGTGAGCTGCTTGACCAGGTCGGTCACGGCCGGCATCCGGGTCGAGCCGCCGACCAGGATCACGTGCTCGACGTCGGCGACCTTGATGCCGGCGTCCTTCACGGCCTGCTCGAACGGGCCCTTGCAGCGGTCCAGCAGGTCCTGCGTCATCCGCTGGAACTCGGCGCGGCTGAGTGTCACGTCCAGGTGCAGCGGGCCCGCCGCGCCGGCGGTGATGTACGGCAGGTTGATGTTGCTGGTGGTGGCCGCCGACAGCTCGATCTTGGCCTTCTCGGCCGCCTCGCGGAGCCGCTGGAGGGCCATCTTGTCCTGGGCCAGGTCGATGCCGTGCTCGCCCCGGAAGGTCTTCACCAGGTGGTCGATGATCCGCTGGTCCCAGTCGTCGCCACCGAGCTGGTTGTCACCGCTGGTGGACTTGACCTCGACGACGCCCTCGGCCAGCTCCAGCAGCGAGACGTCGAAGGTGCCGCCGCCGAGGTCGAAGACCAGGACGGTCTGCTCCTTGGAGCCCTTGTCCAGCCCGTACGCCAGGGCGGCGGCGGTCGGCTCGTTGACGATCCGCAGCACGTTGAAGCCGGCGATCTCGCCGGCCTCCTTGGTGGCCTGGCGCTGGCTGTCGTTGAAGTAGGCCGGGACGGTGATCACCGCGTCGGTGATCTGCTCGCCCAGGTACGCCTCGGCGTCCCGCTTGAGCTTCATCAGCGTCCGGGCTGAGATCTCCTGCGGGGTGTACTTCTTGCCGTCGATGTCGACGGTCCAGTTGGTGCCGACCTCCCGCTTGACCGACCGGATGGTCCGGTCCGGGTTCGTCACCGCCTGGCGCTTGGCGACCTCACCGACGAGCACCTCGCCGTTGCGGGCGAACGCGACGATCGACGGGGTCGTCCGCGAGCCCTCAGCGTTGGCGATGACGGCTGGCTCACCGCCCTCGAGAACGCTGACGCAGGAGTTCGTCGTGCCGAGGTCGATACCGACCGCACGTGCCATCTTCGCTTCCTCGCTTCTTACGTTGGGGTTCTTACGTTGGGCAGGTGACGGGATCAACCCGCCGCGCACTCGCCACAAGTTGAGTGAACTTGACTCAATAGTGCCACGCCCACGGCGATCGTCAAATCGGGTTGAGCCGACCCGACGCAACTTCACGTTCCAGGGGAGCCCGGTTGTCTTCTCTTGCGCCGGTCGGGCACGCTTTAGCGGTGACGACGCACGGGGATCCCGCCACCCGCTCCGGTTCGCCCGCCGTCGCCGCCCGTACCGGCACCGGGGACGCCGGGGAGGACCCGTCCGGCCCTACCGGAGACGGCCTGCCCGTCGCGCTCACCGGCCTGCGGGCCGCGATCGGCGCGGCCCGGTTCCCGCTCGCCCTGCCCTCGGCCGAGTCCGCCCGCCAGATCGGCGCGAGCCTCACCGCGCAGCTCGACGACTATCTCCTGCCCCGGATGGCCCGGCTCGACGCGCCGCTGCTGGTGGTCGTCGGCGGCTCCACCGGGGCCGGCAAGTCGACCCTGGTCAACAGCCTGGTCCAGGCCCGGGTCAGCGCCGCCGGGGTGCTCCGGCCGACCACCCGCTCGCCGGTGCTGGTGTGCAACCCGGCCGACTCCGGCTGGTTCCGCCAGGGCGAGCTGCTGCCGGGCCTCACCCGCACCAACGAGCCGAGCGAGGACCCTGGGACCCTGCACCTGGTCACCGCCCCGGCGCTCCCCGCCGGGCTGGCCTTCCTCGACGCCCCCGACATCGACTCGGTGGTCGACGCCAACCGGGCGCTGGCCGGGCAACTCCTCGCCGCCGCCGACCTCTGGCTCTTCGTCACCACCGCCGCCCGGTACGCCGACGCGGTCCCCTGGGAACTGCTGCACACCGCGCGGGCCCGGGGCGTGGTGATCGCGATGGTGCTCGACCGGGTGCCGGCGGAGGCGACCGACGAGGTGGCCGCCCATTTGGCCGAGATGCTCGCCGACCAGGGCCTCGGCGCGGCGCCGCTGTTCGTCCTGCCCGAGACGTGGGTGGACGGCCAGGGCCTGCTGCCGGACCAGACCACCGCCCCGCTGAGCACCTGGTTCGCCCGGCTGGCCGCCGACGCCGGGGCACGGGCCGCCGTCGTCCGACAGACGCTGGACGGGGCGCTGGCCGCCCTGCACCCCGCGGTGGCGGGGCTGGCCGACGCCGCCGACGAGCAGGTGGCCGCCGCCGACGCCCTGGACGAGCGGGTGCAGGCCGCGTACCGGGGGGCTGAGCGGACCGTGGAGCAGGGGCTGAAGGACGGCCGGCTGCTCCGCGGCGAGGTGCTCGCCCGCTGGCAGGAGTTCGTCGGCACCGGCGAGTTCTTCCGCACCCTGGAGGCCCGGATCGGCCGGCTGCGAGACCGCCTGGTGTCCGCGGTGACCGGCCGGCCCGCGCCCGCCGCGGAGCTGAGCAACGCCATCGAGTCCCAGCTCGTCACGCTGCTGCGGGGAGTGGCCGCCGAGGCGGCCGAGAACGCGTACACCGGGTGGCGGGCACACCCCGCCGGGGCGGCGCTGCTCGACCCGCCGTTGGCGCACCCGGCCGAGGACTTCCCCGCCCGCGCCGAGCGCCTGGTCCGCGACTGGCAGCGCGGGGTGCTGGAGCTGGTCCGGGCCGAGGGCGGCGACAAGCGGTTCGTGGCCCGCACCGCCTCGTACGCGGTCAACGCCACCGGGCTGGCCGTGATGATCGCCGTTTTCGCCTCGACCGCGTTCATCCCGACCGGGCTGGAGGTGGCCACCGGGGCCGGCACCACCGTCGCCGCGCAGGCCGTGCTCCAGGCGATCTTCGGCGACCAGGCCGTCCGTACGCTGGCCAACCGGGCCCGGGGCGACCTGCTGGCGCGGGTCCGGGAGCTGCTCGACGCCGAGGCCGACCGGTTCCTGTCCCGCACCGCGGCGGCCCGCCCGGCGGCGGACGTCGGCGACCCGCTGCGCGCCGCGGGCGACCGGGTGGAGGACGCCCGGCGCCGTAGCGGCCTGGCGATGGCCGACGCGCCGGGCCTGCCCGCCGCACCGACCCCGGAGGCCGAGGCCCGATGACCAACATCGCCGACCGGGTGCGCGCGGCGCTCCGGGGTGACCAGCGGGTCGACCCCGACGTGCTGATCGCCCGCCTGGACGCGGTCCGCCGGTTCCTCGACGCGGTGGACGGCCAGCTCCCGGACACCCAGCTCGTGCCCGCGCACACCCTGGTCGAGCGGGCCGGCACCCGGCTTGCGCTCTCCCGGGACCACACCGTCGTCGCCCTCGCCGGGGCCACCGGCAGCGGCAAGTCGAGCCTGTTCAACGCGCTCGCCCGGCTGGGTCTCTCCCCGGTCGGGGTGCGCCGCCCCACCACCGGCGTGGCGCACGCCTGCGTCTGGGGCCCACTGGACGGGGCGAACCGGCTGCTCGACTGGATCGGCGTGCTGCCCCGCCACCGGTTCGTCCGGGAGAGCGCGCTCGACGCCGACGACGAGTCCGCCCTGCACGGGCTGGTGCTGCTCGACCTGCCGGACTTCGACTCGGTGCAGCGGTCGCACCGGCTGGAGGTCGACCGGCTGCTCGGCCTGGTCGACCTGGTGGTCTGGGTCGTCGACCCGCAGAAGTACGCCGACCGGGTGATCCACACCAGCTACCTGCGCGAGTTCCGCCGACACCGGGACGTGACGCTGGTGGTGCTCAACCAGGCCGACCGGCTGCCCCCGGCCGAGCTGCCCCGGGTGCTGGACGACCTTCGCCGGCTGCTCGACCACGACGGGCTGGGCGGGGTGCCGCTGCTGGCCACCACCGCCGTCGACCCGGCCGGGATCGTCGACCTGCGCGGGACGCTGGAACGCACGGTCGCCGGGCGGCAGGCCGCGCTGCGGCGCCTCGCCGGGGACGTCGACGCGGTCGTCGCCGGGCTGGACGAGTTGGTCGCCGCCGACGCGCCGGCCGCCGGGCCGGACGAGGGAACCATCGGCTCGCTGAGCCGAGCGCTGGCCGAGACGGCCGGCGTGCCAACGGTGGCGGCGGCGGTCGAAGGGGCATATCGGCACCGGGCCGTGGCCAGCACCGGTTGGCCGCTGGTGCGGGGCTGGCGGCGGCTGCGCCCCGACCCGCTGCGCCGGCTGCACCTGCCCGGCCCGGTCGCCGGCGCGGACGCGGGGGCCCCTGCGGAGAGCCTGGTCGCCGCGACCTCCGTACCCGATCCGACCGCCGCCCAACGCTCGGCGCTGGGGCTGGCCGTGCGGGCGGTGGCCGACCGGTCCGCCGCGGGTCTGCCGACCCCCTGGGCGACCGCGGTGACCACCGCCGCCCGGTCCCGGCTGGGCGACCTGCCGGACGCGCTGGACCGCGCGGTGGCCGGCGCCGACCTGGGAATGGACCGCAGGCCGATCTGGTGGCGGTTCGTCGGCGCGGTGCAGTGGCTGGTCACGGTCGCGGCCGTCGCCGGCCTCGGCTGGCTCGCCCTCGGCTACGCGCTGCGGGCCCTCGGCCTGCCGGCGCTGGAGTATCCCCGGGTCGGCGAGGCCCCGCTGCCCACCGTGTTGCTGCTCGGCGGCCTGCTCGCCGGGCTGCTGCTGGCCGCGCTGACCCGCCCGGTGGTGCGCTGGTCGGCCCGCCGGGCCCGCCGCCGGGCCGAGAAGCGACTCACCGCCGCCGTCGATGCGGTCGGCCGGGAGTGCGTGGTGACGCCGGTCCGGGCGGTGCTCGACCGGTACGGGCAGGCGAGGCAGGCGTTGCGGGACGCCGAGCGCAGCTGAACCCCCGTCAGCCTTCACTGTCCGGGGCTCCCCCGCGGGCGTAGGGTCGACGCATGGCCACGCCTCAGACCCCCTACGACGCGGTGCTGCACGCCGCACGCGACGTGACCAGGCTCGACACCGCCCTCGATGCCGAGATGCTCGGCGCGGCGCTGTTGGGCAGCGTCTACGCGGTCGCCGAGACCGACCGGGAGGGGGCCGTCCGGGAGTTCGTCTCCGGCTTCCTCGCCGCCACCACCCGCCGCCGCACGGCCGCGGCAAAGACCATTCGCACCGTCTTCGCAGCCCTGGTGCCGGACGCGGAGGGCGCGGCGAAGGTCCACCCCGGCACCCAGGCCCCCGCCTGGTCCGAGCAGCTCGGCCGGGTGCACCTCACCGGCACCTGGTGCTACGGCGATGTGTACGGCGACCAGACCTCCTACCTGGCCACCTTTGCCTACGACAACGAGGCCGGCGGCCCGGAGCACGCGCTGGTGGCCCTGGTCGACCACAACATCGGCATCGCCAAGGACATCTTCGTCGGTGGCCCTGCCGGCCGGATCGTCGACCAGGTCCGGGAGATGGTCGACGGCGACGAGTTGACCTGGTTCCGGGAGGAGGACCCGGCCAGGCTGCACGGCGAGGTCGGCCGGCACCTGACGGTCACCGACGAGCTGGGCGAGCTGCCCGCCGAGGGATCACTCGCCACCGACCGCGCGCTGGCCGGCGCGCGGCTCGCGCTGCTGCCCCCGCCGGCGCGTGCCGCCCGTGGCGCCGAGCCGCTCTCCGGCGACGAGCGGACCGCCCTGGTCCGGGCATTTCTCGCCTCGCCCGAGGCGGTCCGGTTCGATCTGGACCCGTCCGACGACGCGGGGCTCGCCTCGCTGCACTTCTGTCTCAGCCTGCTGCTCGACCACGCCGCGAGCTTCCCGGACGCGGACCCGCTGCGGTGGAGCCCCACGGTGGCCGAGCTGTTCCTGCTCGACTGGGTGCACCGGCGGGCCGTGCTCGACATGGACGACGCCGCGATGCTCCCCCGGGTGCTGCGCGGCTGGGCGGCGTACGCGGCCCGGCGCAGAGGGCTGCCGGAGGCGGCGGCGACCCGGACCGACACCGCGATCGAGGAGATGATCCCGGAGTTCGCCCGGCTCTACTCGACAGGGGAACGGCGCAGCCCGGCCACCGCGGCCGTGGCCCAGCTCATGGCCGACGGGGTGGACCCGGACGACCCGGTCGCCCTGGACGCCTGGATCGAGGCGAACCGGCACCGGCTCGCCGACGACGGGGCCTGAGCGGGCACGGCGTCGCTGCTCGACCGCTGAGCGCCCGCCCCGACGGGTGGCCGGCCCTGCCCGAGGGCCCGCCGGGCCCGCCGGGTCAGGAGCGGCCCGGGGCGGGCGGCTCAGCCGAGCGTGGCGTAGACGACCCCGGCGACCAGCCCGCCGACGGCGCCGCCGATCACCACCTGCGGGAGCGTGTGGGCGCGCAGCCGCACCCTTGACCAGCCCACCAGCACGGGCAGCGGCGCGGCGGCCAGCAGCGGCGCGCCGAAGGTGAGCGCCAGGACGGCCACCGCCCCGGCGGCCACCGCCGTATGG
Organism: Micromonospora sp. NPDC002296; assembly: GCF_040296145.1. Taxonomy (NCBI): domain Bacteria; kingdom Bacillati; phylum Actinomycetota; class Actinomycetes; order Micromonosporales; family Micromonosporaceae; genus Micromonospora; species Micromonospora sp. NPDC002296. The sequence continues at coordinate 296,624 of NZ_JBEOWQ010000001.1, read as the reverse complement.
ATCGACATCTTCCACCAGTGGCTCACCGCCACCGCCACGACCAGCCCCACCACGCCGGCGGCCCCCAGGGCGAGCAGCGGACGGGGCCCGCCGAACGCCGCGAGCAGGGCCCACCCGACCGCCACCGAGGCCAGCCCGAACAGCAGCGGCAGCCGGCGCTGCTCGCGTACGCCGACGTGGTGGTCGGTGAGCCGTCCGCGCCGCACCCCGCCGAGGATGTACGCGAACGGGATGCCGCTGGCGAAGACGGTGGCGAGCAGCCCCCAGGCCAGCCCGTGGACCCCGCCCCGGGCTCCGTGCCAGGCGACCACCACGGTCAGCAGGGTCACCAGGACGGCCGGCGCGGTCAGCTCCGTGACCAGCCGGGCGATCCGCAGGCCCGGCTCAGTCGGCTCAGTCGGCTCGGCCGGCTCGGCCGGCTCGGCCGGCTCGGTCGGCTCGGCCGGCTCGGTCGGCTCGGCCGGCTCGGTCGGCTCGGCCGGCTCGGTCGGCTCGGCCGGCTCGGTCGGCTCGGTCGGCTCGGTCGGGAGGCCCGGGCCGCTCAGCGCCCCGTCCCCGGTCGCGCCGGCCTGGCCCCGCTCCGGTCGCTGCCGCGCGCCTGCCCGCCGATCCGGTTCACGCTCCACGACCGCGGAGCATGCCACGCGGCCGGGCGGCCGGGTCAACGGTCGCGCCGAGGCTGCTCGTGGTCGGCTCCGAACTGGTCGGTTCCGAACTCGTCGGCTCCGAGCTGGGCGAGGGCCCGGTGTCGCCCGGCGGGGAAGGGGCCTGCGTCGAGCCGGAGAGCGTCACCGTGGGCGTCGGATCCGGCGTCGGCGGGTCGGTCGGTGACGGCACCGGCGTCGGGTGTGGCGCCGGGGTCGGGCTCGGCGAGGGGGACGTCGCGGGCGGCCGGGGGGCCGGCGGGGGGATCGGCGCCGGGGGCGGCGGGTGGCGTATCGCGTCCGGGCCGGACCGATCGGGGTCGGCCGGCGGGGCCGGGGCCAGCGGTGCCAGATCCGGGTCGGTCGACGGCACCACGACCGTGCCCGGCCGGGCGGCCGGGATCACCTCGGGCCGGCCGTTCCCCGGCAGCGGGACGACCACCGGGCCGACGGACGGGGTGGGAATGAACGGGGTGCTGCTGTCCGGCAGCGCCGTGCTGCCCACCGTGGCCGAGCCGGCGCTGACGGCGGCGAGGATCGGCATCGAGGCGGTGCCGGCGAGCAGGGCGACCGTGAAGAGGTACCCCCGGCCGTGAGCGGCGGAGCCGGGGGCGCGGTGCACGCCGACGACCCGGCGGTAGCCGCCCGCCGCGCGGTGCCGACCGAGCAGCGGAGCGGCCGGACCCTCACCTGACTGGGACACGCACACTCCTCGGTCGTCGGACACGGTCACGGGCGGCGGAGCAGCAATAAGCGGACATAACCCCCCGAAAGGTGCGCCCCGGCGTCATCAGCTTGGACCAGTGACGGTCAGTTGACCAGGCACCACAGCGTGTCGACACACAATTTGTCCGCCGCCGCCACCGAGACGCGAGTCCGGCTACGACAAATAGCCTGATGAGCCGCTAATCCGACACCGCCGGGAAACCTGGGGCGGGCGTACTGTGGGGCCCCTCACCTCCTCTGCGAATATGGACCACGACGGCAACGCAGCCGCGGCCTCCGCGCACCCCGCGGCAGGCCCGGTTGGGCGTCGGCGCTCCCGAACCGGGTTCGTCCCACGGATCCGGCTTCACGCCGCGCGGCAACCCCCACCGGGGCTAGGCGCGGCCGCCAGGACCAGCCCGGCACCGGCCGGGCCGGCGCACGATTTGCGCGCGGACGGGTCACCCCCGGTGCCGACGCAGACATGACAGGGAGAGACGGATGGCAAAGGGCGACCCCGGGGTCACCACCCGCGGCCGGCGGGCCGCACCCCGTTCCAAGCGGGCCGCGTCAGCGGCTTCCGGCAACCCGGAACTCGTACAGCTGCTGACGCCCGAGGGCGAGCGCATCGAGACGGCGTTCGGCCCGGACGGGACGGAGTACCGCGTCGACTTCACCGACGAGGAGTACCGCGGGCTCTACCGCGACCTCGTGCTGGTCCGCAAGCTCGACGCCGAGGCCACCGCGTTGCAGCGGCAGGGCGAACTGGGCCTGTGGGCGAGCCTGCTGGGCCAGGAGGCCGCGCAGGTCGGCTCCGGCCGGGCGCTGCGCAGCCAGGACATGGCCTTCCCGACCTACCGGGAGCACGGCGTCCTCTACTGCCGGGGCATCGACCCGATCATGCCGCTCGGCCTGTTCCGGGGCGTCAACCAGGGCGGCTGGGACCCGAACGAGTTCAAGTTCAACATGTACACGATCGTGATCGGGGCACAGACCCTGCACGCGACCGGGTATGCCATGGGCGTCCACATGGACGGCAAGACCGGGACCGAGGACGGCGAGGCGGTGATCGCCTACTTCGGCGACGGCGCAACCAGCCAGGGCGACGTCAACGAGGCGTTCGTCTGGGCCAGCGTCTTCAACGCCCCGCTGGTGTTCTTCTGCCAGAACAACCAGTACGCCATCTCCGAGCCCCTGGAGCGGCAGACCCGGGTGCCGCTCTACCAACGGGCCGGCGGCTTCGGATTCCCCGGCGTCCGGGTCGACGGCAACGACGTGCTCGCCTCGTACGCGGTGACCCGGCACGCGCTGGACAACGCGCGACACGGCCAGGGCCCCCGCCTGATCGAGGCATACACCTACCGGATGGGGGCGCACACCACCTCCGACGACCCGACCCGGTACCGGATCGCCAGCGAGGTCGAGGCCTGGCAGGCCAAGGACCCGATCGCCCGGATGAAGGCGTTCCTGGAGAAGCAGAAGATCGCCGACGACGGCTTCTTCGCCGAGATCGACGAGCAGGCCCGCGCCGAGTCGGTGGACCTGCGCGAGCGGGTGCTCGCCATGCCCGACCCCGAGCCGGTGACGATGTTCGACCACGTCTACCCCAACGGGTCCCCCGAGCTCGACGAGCAGCGGGCGCGGTTCAGCCGCTACATGGAGTCGTTCGAGGGGAGCGCCCACTGATGGCCACGGAGACGCTCACCCTCGGAAAGGCGCTCAACACCGGCCTGCGCAGGGCCCTGGAGGACGACCCGAAGGTCATCATCATGGGCGAGGACGTCGGCAAGCTCGGCGGCGTCTTCCGGGTCACCGACGGGCTCCAGAAGGACTTCGGCGACCAGCGGGTGATCGACACCCCGTTGGCCGAGTCCGGCATCATCGGCACCGCGGTCGGCCTGGCCATCCGCGGCTTCCGCCCGGTCTGCGAGATCCAGTTCGACGGCTTCGTCTACCCCGCGTACGACCAGATCGTGTCGCAGGTGGCGAAGATGCACTACCGCTCGCAGGGCAAGCTCCGCATCCCGATGGTCATCCGCATTCCGTACGGCGGGGGCATCGGCGCGGTCGAGCACCACTCGGAGTCGCCGGAGGCGTACTTCGCGCACACCGCCGGCCTGAAGGTCGTCACCTGCGCAAACCCGCAGGACGGCTACTCGATGATCCAGCAGGCGATCGCCTCGGACGACCCGATCGTCTTCCTGGAGCCCAAGCGGCGCTACTGGGAGAAGGGTCCGGTCGAGCTGGACACCCCGCTGTCGGCGGCGTACCCGCTGCACTCGGCCCGGGTGACGCGACCCGGGACGGACGTGACCGTGCTCGCGTACGGCCCGATGGTGCGCACCTGCGTGGAGGCGGCGACCGCCGCCGCGGAGGACGGCCGGGAGCTGGAGGTCGTCGACCTGCGCACCCTCTCCCCGCTGGACCTGACCGCCGCGTACGAGTCGGTGCGGCGCACCGGCCGGTGCGTGGTGGTGCACGAGGCCCCGGGCAACCTGGGCCTGGGCTCGGAGATCGCCGCCCGGATCACCGAGGAGTGCTTCTACTCCCTGGAGTCCCCGGTGCTGCGGGTGACCGGCTTCGACACCCCCTACCCGGCCTCCCGGGTGGAGGAGGAGTACCTGCCTGACCTCGATCGGGTGCTCGACGCCGTCGACCGGGCCTTCGGGTGGTGAGCGGCGTGTCGCGGATCAAGGAGTTCAACCTGCCCGACCTGGGCGAGGGCCTGGCCGAGGGCGAGATCCTCACCTGGCTGGTCAAGGTGGGCGACATGATCGAGCTGAACCAGCCGATCGTCGAGGTGGAGACGGCCAAGGCCGCCGTCGAGATCCCGGCGAAGTGGGCCGGCCAGGTGCGGTCGATCTTCCACCCGGCGGGCAGCACGATCGAGGTCGGCACGCCGATCATCGCGATCGACACCGACCCAGGCGCCGGCCCGATCGAGGAGTCGACCACGGGCACCCCGTCGGCGGACCTGCCCACCCCGTCGGCGGCATCGCTGGCGGCGGTCGAGGTGGCCCCGAGCGAGGGCGCGGTCGAGCCGGGCCTGATCGGCGGCCCCGCCCCGGGCGGCCGTACCGCCGTCCTGGTCGGCTACGGCCCGCGCACCACGGCGGCCAAGCGCCGGCCGCGCAAGGGCGGGGTCCCGGCCCAGTCCACCGCCGCCCCGGCGAGCCACGCTCCGGCACCGGCCGCCCCGGCACCGGTCCCGGCCGCTCCGGTGGTCGCCGCGCCGACGAACGGCAACGGCCACGGGGGTACGCGAGCAGGCGGGCCGGTGCTGGCCAAGCCGCCGGTACGCAAGCTCGCCCGGGACCTCGGGGTCGACCTGGCCGCGCTGACCGGCTCAGGTCCACTGGGCTCGATCAGCCGGGAGGACGTACGGCAGGCGGCGAGCGGCACCGCGACGGCGGCCGAGCCGCTGACGGCGGCGGCACCGACCACGGCGGCGGCGAGCTTCGGCGCGGACCGCGAGCAGCGCATCCCTGTCAAGGGGGTACGTAAGCTCACCGCCGAGAACATGTCCCGCTCGGCGTTCACGGCCCCGCACGTGACGGAGTTCATGACCGTCGACGTCACTCGGGCGACCAAGGCCCTGGACCGGCTGCGCGGCCGGCGGGAGTGGCGCGACGTCCGGGTCTCGCCGCTGCTGCTGGTGGCCAAGGCGGTGCTGCTCGCGGTGCGTCGGCACCCGATGGTCAACTCGACGTGGGCCGGTGACGAGATCGTCGTCAAGGACTACGTCAACCTGGGCATCGCGGCGGCCACCGAGCGCGGGCTGATCGTGCCGAACATCAAGGACGCGGGCCGGCTGTCGCTGCGCGAGTTGGCGGACGCGATGACCGACCTGGTGCAGACGGCCAAGGCCGGCCGGACCTCGCCCGCCGCCATGTCCGGCGGCACCTTGACGATCACCAACGTCGGGGTGTTCGGGGTGGACACCGGCACGCCGATCCTCCCCCCGGGCGAGTCGGCGATCCTGGCCTTCGGCGCGGTCCGTGAGATGCCCTGGGTACACAAGGGCAAGGTCCGGCCGCGTCAGGTGACCACGCTGGGCCTGTCCTTCGACCACCGGATCATCGACGGTGAGCTCGGGTCGAAGTTCCTCCGCGACATCGGGGACTTCCTGGCCGACCCGGAGGCGGCGCTGCTCGCCTGGACCTGACGGTTAGCCGACACCAGCGACGGCCGGTGTGCCACGGGTGAACGCCCGGCACACCGGCCGTTGCCGTTGGCAGAAGAAAACCCAGGCTGAAAGCCTCGTTGACCTACGATCCTTAGGCAGGTGTCTCAGCTCACCTACTAATCGATGGACTCCCCGCCCATCTTGCGCTTCAATGGATACATCAGGGGCTGACAACCGAATAAGCCAGGAGGAGAGATCCAGATGAGCATGATCGAGCGAATCCGCAACCGCCGCGACGCCAACCGCCGTGCCCGCGCCATCGAGCACGCGCTGCGTTCCGCCAACTCGCCCGCGGTCCGTGACGAGCTTCTCGCCATCGCCCAGCGTCACATGAGCTGACGCCCCACACTTTTCTCTCCTCCTCCAGTTCGACGACCCGCCCGGTCACCCCCGGGCGGGTCGTCGGCGTTTCGGACCGATTGACACCGGGATTCCGCCCCGCAGCACCGCCCGGTACGGTGGGGCTCGGTCGTCAACCACACCGTCCGGACCCGTCGCGCCGATAGATGCTGCTCGACACGGTCCGGCGACGCGGAGTGACGGCCGGTGCTCCCCGGATGCCGCGGGCGGTCACCGGATACGGTGCGGGGAGTCCCCGCTGCCGGTATCGCCGGCGACACCGGCACCGACGCCGACGCACCGTCGGCGTCGGCGGCCGACAGTTGATGGAGGAGGCGCACCGATGACGTCCGAGGGCCCGCACCACCCCGGCCAAGAGCCGGACGAGGTGTCGCCGGGCACCGGCGCGCCCGCGCCGTACGGCGTCGCCAACCCGGACCTGGGCTGGGCACCCCCGCCCCCCACGACCCGGCCGAGTCCGCCAGCTCCCGCCCGGGCAACGCAGAACGACCAGCCGCCCACGGCGGCCTGGGGTGCCGCCGCCCCGCCGAACGCCCAGCCGCCGACCGCAGCCTGGGGCGCCACGCCGCAGGGCGACCAGCCACCCACCGCCGCGTGGGGCGCCGCACCGCAGGGTAGCCAGCCGCCGACGGCGGCCTGGGGCGCCGCCCCGCTGAACGCCCCGCCGCCCGCCGCCTGGGGCGCCACGCCGCAGGGCGACCAGCCGCCGCCCGCCGCGTGGGGCGCCGCACCGCAGAACGACCAGCCACCCACCGCCGCGTGGGGCGCCGCACCGCAGAACGACCAGCCACCCACCGCCGCGTGGGGCGCCGCCCAGGCGCCCGCACAGCAGCCGGAGCCGAACCGGCCGGACGCGTGGGGGCCACCGTCCGCCGCGTCGCAGCCCGCCTGGGGCCAGGCCGACCAGCCGGGGCCGGGCTGGAAGCAGGAGGATCAGCCCGGCCCCGCCTGGGCCGCCACCGCGCCGCCCACGCCGCCCGGCTCCGCCGGTGATCCGCCCCAGCCCGCCTGGGGAGCGCAGCCCGAACAGCCGGCGCCGGCCTGGCCCGCCCAGGCCGAGCAGCCGCCCGCCGCGTGGGGCCAGAACGAGTCGGCCGCCCGGGGGGCCGCCCGCGTCCCCGGCCAGGCCACCCCGCCCCAGGACGCCTGGCCCGCCCAGGCCGACGCCAACCCGTCCGGCGGCTGGAACGCCGACGGACAGGACGACCCCGCCCGCTCCGGCGGCTGGAACGCCGGCTCGCCCGCCACCCCTCAGGACGACCCCACCCGCTCCGGCGGCTGGAACGCCGGCCGGCAGCCGGACGGCGGACCCGTTCACCCAGTTGGCTGGGCCCCGACCGAGCAGCCCGCGTTCGCCGGCAAGGCCGAGCAACCGTCCACGCCCTGGGGCCAGAACGAGTCGGCCGCCCGGGGCGCCGCCCGCATCCCCGGCCAGGCCACCCCGCCCCAGGACGCCTGGCCCGCCCAGGCCGACGCCAACCCGTCCGACGGCTGGAACCCCAACGGACAGCCGGACGACGACCCCGCCCGCTCCGGCGGCTGGAACGCCGACGGACAGGACGACCCCACCCGCTCCGGCGGCTGGAACGCCGGCTCGCCCGCCACCCCTCAGGACGACCCCGCCCGCTCCGGCGGCTGGGCTGCCGCGGAAGGCAAGCCCGACGACCAGCCGCAGCCGACCGCCTGGGGCGGCGCCGACGGCACGGCCAAGCCCGGCGCGTGGGGCGCGGCGTCGGTGCCGCAGCAGCAGGGGGACCGGCCGGCCGTCCCGGACTGGGCGGCGGCCGAGCCGACGTCGGTGCCGCCTGCCCGGGCCACCGCCACCGTCAACGTGGACGGGCCGCCATCCTGGAACGCCCCGGCAGAGGACCAGCAGCAATGGCCCGGCCCGGATCGGACCGAGCGGCCCGGCGTGCCGGACGTCGAGCCGTGGGCACCGGGCGAGGCGTGGGGACGTTCCGCCGAGGCAGCGCCCGCCGCGCCGCAGCCGGCCGGCAACGGCTGGGAGCCGGAGCGGTCGGAGGACCGGCCGCTGTACCAGCCGGCACCGGCACCGGGGATCTCGCCGGCCAACGCGGTCCCGCTGCCGCCGCAGGAGCAGCGGGTGCCCGGCGCCAGCCTGGCCGCCGTCCCGCCGGCCGACTACCTGCCGCCGGCCCAGTTCACCCCGGAGGCCGAGCCGTCAGGCCGCGAGGGTGGGCCGTCGGCGTACGAGCCGGAACTGGCGGGGGCCGACAACGGCTGGGGCCACGCCGAGGAGCCCCAGCCTCCCGCCGGCCCGGTCGTTCCCGCTCCCCGGATTTCGCCGGAGGGCCAGGCGTCCGCCCGTGCCGCTGTCTCCCTGCCAGAGGCCGGGGAGTCCGCAGCCGGCGCGGCCGGCAGCGTCTCGGCGAGCGCGTCCGTGCCGCTGACCAGCCGGGTGACGCCCCCGACCGACCAGGCCCGGCCCAGCGACACGCCCGCGCCGCAGCCCCGGGTGTACGGCCGGCCCACCCGCCCGGAGCCGGTCGAGGAGCCGGAGCAGGCGGAGGGGCACGGCTTCTACCCCGACCCCAACCCGCCGCACCGCTTCGACGAGCCGGGCCCACAGGGACACTTCGACGAGCACGGCCCACAGGCCCGGTTCGACGAGCCGAGCCCGCACGGTCGGTTCGACGAGCCCGCCCAGCACGGTCGGTTCGACGAGCCCGGGCCGCAGAGCCGGTTCGACGAGCCGAGCCCGCACGGCCGGTTCGACGAGCACGGCCAGCAGCAGCGGTTCGACGACCGGGCGCCGCAGCGCTTCGACGAGCCCGACCGGCAACACGGATACGGCGACGGGCCGGCCGCCGCGGCAGCGGCAGCCCCGCCCGTCTTCCCGCCCGGCGTGCCGTCCTTCGTGGACCCGCCGGCCAGCAACCGGCCGGTGAACGGCGTCCGACCGCACGACGGCGACCGGCCGAATGACCAGTTCGGCGGCCCGTCGGCCCCGGTCAGCGGCGGCGGGGCCGTCCAGGGCGCGGTGCCCGGGCACGGCCCGGCCCCGTTCGGCGAGCCGGCCCAGGGTGGCTTCCCGCCGGCCTTCCCGACGCAGGGCCAGCAGTCGGGTTCGTCCTGGGACGTGGAGCCCGAACAGGGCCGGTTCGACTCGTTCAAGCCGGACGCGGCCGAGCAGAAGACCGAGGCGCCACCACCGAAAGTGCGCAACGGCCGGGTGCTGGTCGCCGTGCTGGTGGCCGCCGTGCTGATCCTCGCGGTCCCGCTCGGCCTGCTCATGCTGCTCGGCAAGTTCAGCGACGACAAGGTGCCGGCGGTCGGCTCCTGCGTGAAGCGGGTTGGTGCCAACGTGACGGCGGCGTCCTGCGGCGACGCCGACACCTTCACCGTGGTGTCGAGGGTCGACGCCAAGGAGAAGTGCGGCCCGGCCCAGCCGTCCGCGCTGCTCCCAGGCGACGTGCCGAACAAGGTGCTCTGCCTGAAGCCGTCCGCCAAGTAGCGGATTCCCGAGGGCGGGGCCACGGACCACCGTGGCCCCGCCCTCGTCGTACGCCGGGTGTGACCGGGGCCGCGCAGGGTGTTGGCGTGCGGGGCATCCCCGTTCGGGCAGACTGAGGAGATGAGCGCACGAGTACGGGCCCCGGAGCTGCGCGGACGGGGTTGGCTGAACACGGGTGGGCGGGACCTGAAGCTGGCCGACCTGCGCGGCAAGATCGTAGTCGCGGACTTTTGGACCTTCTGCTGCATCAACTGCCTGCACGTGCTCGACGAGCTGCGCCCGCTGGAGGAGAAGTACGCCGACGTGCTGGTCGTCGTCGGCGTCCATTCGCCGAAGTTCGAGCACGAGAAGGACCCGGACGCCCTCGCCGCCGCCGTCGAGCGGTACGGCGTGCACCACCCCGTCCTGGACGATCCCGAGCTGGACATGTGGCAGCAGTACGCGGCCCGGGCCTGGCCGACCCTCGCGGTGATCGACCCTGAGGGGTACGTGGTGGCCACCATGGCCGGCGAGGGCCACGCCGAGGGGCTGGCCCGGCTGGTGGACGAGTTGGTCGCCGCCCACGAGGCCAAGGGCACCCTGCACCGGGGCGACGGCCCGTACGTGCCGCCGGCCGAGCCGGAGACCCTCCTGCGCTTCCCCGGCAAGGCGGTCCTGCTCGACGGCGGGAACCTGCTGATCTCCGACTCGGCCCGGCACTGCCTGGCCGAACTGGCCCCCGACGGCGAGACCCTGGTCCGCCGGATCGGCTCGGGCGAGCGGGGGCGGGCCGACGGCCCGGCGGGTGCCGCCGCGTTCTCCGAGCCGCAGGGGTTGTGCCGGCTGCCGGAGCACGTGGCCGAGGTCGCCGGGTACGACCTGGTCGTCGCGGACACCGTCAACCACCTGCTGCGCGGCGTACGGCTGGGCACCGGCGAGGTGGTCACCGTCACCGGCACCGGCCGGCAGTGGCGCTCCACGGTGGACGACCACGCCCACGACGCGCTCTCGGTCGACCTCTCCTCCCCCTGGGACCTGGCCTGGTACGACGACAGGGTGATCGTCGCGATGGCCGGCATCCACCAGCTCTGGTGGTTCGACCCGATCCGCCGCACGGCGGGTATGTACGCCGGCACGACGGTCGAGGCGCTGCGCGACGGCCCCCTGACCGAGGCGTGGATGGCGCAGCCGTCCGGCCTGTCGGTGTCGACCGACGGCGCTCGGCTGTGGATCGCCGACAGCGAGACGAGCGCGGTCCGGTACGTCGAGAACGGCGTTCTGGGCACCGCCGTCGGGCAGGGCCTGTTCGACTTCGGCCACGTCGACGGGCCGGCCGAGCGGGCGTTGTTCCAGCACCCGCTGGGCGTCTGCGCGCTGCCGGACGGCTCGGTGCTGGTCGCCGACACGTACAACGGCGCGGTACGGCGGTTCGACCCGGGGACCGGTCAGGTGTCCACGGTCGCCGACGGGCTGGCCGAGCCGAGCGACCTGGTGCTGACCGCCGACGGTGGGGTGCTGGTGGTCGAGTCGGCGGCGCACCGGCTGACCCGGCTGGCCCCGGGCGTGCTGTCGGCCGCCGGGGCGAGCACGGTTGACGGCCCCCGGCACCGCACCGAACGCAAGCCGACGGAGGTGGCGGCCGGCGAGGTGACGCTGGACATCGTCTTCACCCCGGCCCCGGGGCAGAAGCTGGACGAGACGTACGGGCCGTCGACCCGGCTGGTGGTCTCGGCGTCCCCGCCGGAGCTGCTGCTGGACGGGGCGGGCACCGGCACGGAGCTGTCCCGCCGGCTGGTGGTCGACGGGACGGTGGCCGGCGGGGTGCTCCAGGTGACCGCCCAGGCGGCGACGTGCGACGCCGACGTGGAGCATGCGGCCTGCCACCTGACCCGGCAGGACTGGGGCGTGCCGGTCCGGGTGGTCGAGGGCGCCGCCGCCCGGCTCCCCCTGGTCCTGCGCGGCCTGGACGCCTGAGCGCCGCCGCTCCGAAGCGGGGCCGGCGGAGCGGCCCGTTCACACGAACGGGGTGGGGGTGACTCCCGCGTCGATGAGCGCGGCCCGCACCAGGGCGGCGGACGCCACGGCCCCCGGGGTGTCCCCGTGCAGACAGATCGATTCGACCGGGCAGGGGACGACGGTGCCGTCGACCGCGACCACGGTCCGCTCGGTGGCCATCCGGACGGCCCGCTCGGCCACCCGCTCGGGGTCGGTGACCAGCGCGCCGAGGGCGGTGCGGGGCACCAGCGCGCCGTTGGGCAGGTAGCCCCGGTCGGCGAAGCCCTCGGCGACCACCCGGATGCCCGCCCCGGTGGCGAGCTGGGCCAGCACCGAACCGGGCGCGCAGAGCACCGGCAGCTCGTGGTCGTAGTCGTTGATCGCGGCGACCAGCGCGGCGGCCTGCGGCTCGTCGGCCGCCGCCGCGTGGTAGAGCGCGCCGTGCGGCTTGAGGTATCGGACCCGGATGTGGAACGCCCGGCAGAACGCGTCGAGCGCGCCGAGCTGGTAGGTCACCTCGTCGCGCAGGTCGGCGAAGGTGTACGCGATGTGCCGGCGGCCGAATCCGGCGAGGTCCCGGTAGCCGACCTGGGCGCCGACGGTGACCCCGCGCTCGGCGGCGGCGGCGCAGACCCGGCGCATGGTGGACGGGTCGCCGCCGTGGAAGCCGCAGGCGACGTTGGCCGAGGTGATCAGGTCCAGCAGCGCCTCGTCGTCGCCGAGCCGCCAGATGCCGAATCCCTCGCCGAGGTCAGCGTTGAGGTCCATGGAACCTCACCGTAGTCCCTGGGCGGGCCTGCGCGAGCCCGGTCACGTCGTCCACCACCCCGACGACCGGGTAACCGCCGGTGGTCGGGTGGTCGGCGAGGAAGATCAGCGGCTGGCCGTCGGCGGGCACCTGCACCGCGCCCAGCACGATGCCCTCGCTGGGCAGTTCCCCGGCCACCGCGCGGGCCAGCGGCGCGCCGACCAGTCGCGCGCCGACCCGGTTGCTCACCGTGCTCACCGCGTACGCCGTGTCGTACAGCAGGTCGAACGCGGCAGAGGTGAACCAGTCGTCCCGGGGGCCGGGTCGGAGCCCGAGGAGCAGCTCGACCGGGGCCGGGCGGCCGACGGTGCCGTCCACCGGCGCGGGGTCGCCGGCCGGGGCGCCGAGCGGCAGGGTGTCGCCGTCGCGCAGCGGGGGCGGGCCGAGGCCGGAGAGGGTGTCGGTGGACCGGCTGCCGAGCACCGGTGCGACGGCGATCCCGCCGGCCACCGCGAGCCAGCTGCGTAGCCCGGCGCGGGCCGGGCCGACCCGCACGATCGCCCCGGCCGGGACCGCGAGGGGCCGGCCGACGTCGCCGGGCCGGTCGCCGACCCGGACGTCGACGTCCGCGCCGGCGATCGCGACCGTGCCGGCCCGGGTCAGCCGCAGCGTGCAGCCGGTCAGGGTGATCTCCAGGCCGGCGGCGGCCTCCGGGTTGCCGACGAGGCGGTTGGCCAGCCGCAGCGCCGCCGGGTCGAGCGCCCCGGACCGGGGCACACCGAGGTGCGCCCAGCCGGGCCGCCCCTGGTCCTGCACGGTGGTGAGCGCGCCGGCCCGCAGCACCTCGATCCGGCCGGCCGGATCGCCGGCGGCCGGTGGGGCGGTCACCGGGCCGCCAGGCGGACCCGGGTGCCCGGGGTGAGCCGGGCCGGCGGGTCGGCGCGTACGTCGAACAGGGTCAGGTCGGTCCGGCCGACCAGCAGCCAGCCGCCGGGCGACGCGCCGGGGTAGATCCCGGCGTACGGGCCGGCCAGGGCGACCGAGCCGGCCGGCACCCGGGCCCGGGGCGTCGGCAGCCGGGGTACGGCCCATTCCGCCGGCAGCCCGGTCAGGTACGCGAACCCGGGCGCGAACCCGCAGAAGGCGACCCGGAACTCGGTGCCGGTGAGCCGGGCGACCACCTCGGGCACGTCCACCCCCCAGTGGCCGGCGACGGCGGGCAGGTCCGCACCGTCGTACCCGACGGGGACCTCGACCTCGTCGGCGGGCGCGGCGGCGTCGGCGGGCCGGGGCGTCCAGCCGGCGACGAGTGCGGCGGCCCGGGCCGGGTCGGGCACCCCGTCGAGCAGCACGGTACGGGCCGCCGGGACGATCTCGACGGCGGTCAGCTCGCCGGCTGCCCGGCGGCGCCACAGCTCGGCACGCCAAGCCTCGACCTGGTCGGGGTCGTCGCAGTCGAGCAGCAGGGCGTTCGTGCCGACGGGTCGGATCCGCATCCCGTCATGATTCCCGATTCGGCTGAGGGCCAGGGGCGTCCGACCCTTCGATCTCGTGACCCGGGACACTACTTGCAGGTAACCTACGGTGCCGTAACCTGATGGCGTGACGACCTCCGCCCCGCTTCGACTCAAGCCGGTCGACATCGGAAAGCCCCGGATGCGGGGCTGGCTGCACACCTACGCGTTCTTCGTCGCGCTCGTCTGCGGCATAGTGCTCTGTTCCGTCGCGGCCGGTCGGCCCGGCTGGGCTCCGCTGGTGAGCTGCCTGATCTACAGCCTGACCGTGTGCGGGCTCTTCGGCACCAGCGCGCTCTACCACCGCCGGGTGTGGTCGGAACGCGGGTACCAGATCATGCGACGGATGGACCACTCGATGATCTTTGTGTTCATCGCCGGAACGTACACGCCGTTCTGCGTCCTGTTGCTGGACGTCCGGCACGCGACCGCCATGCTCGCCCTGGTCTGGGGCGGCGCGCTGGGCGGGGTGGCGGTGAAACTGATCTGGCCGCACGCCCCGCGCTGGGTCTCCGCCCCGCTCTACCTGGCGCTCGGATGGGTCGCGGTGGCGATGCTGCCGCAGATCCTGCACTCCGGCGGGATGACCGCGCTGGTGCTGCTCGCCGTCGGCGGTGCGATCTACAGCGTCGGCGCGGTCTTCTACGCGCTGCGCCGCCCCAACCCGTGGCCCACCGTCTTCGGCCACCACGAGTTCTTCCACGCCTGCACCCTGGTGGCCGCGGTCTGTCACCACATCGCGATCTACTTCGCCCTGTTCGCCTGAGGGCCGCGCGGGGCCCGCGCACGCCGAGGGCCCCGCACCGTTGCGGGGCCCCGGGGGTTCTCGGGTGGTCGCCGGCCGGGCCGGCGGGCTGTCTCGGCCGTCGGCATGCGGTCGTCGGGCCGCTGGATCAGACCGTCCGGCCCGGGCGGCGCACCTCGCGGTACTCCTGCACCACCGGCTCGCCCTGCACCGGTACGACCCGGTCGGCCACGACCCGGTTCTCCCGCACCGGGGTGGCCACCACGGTGCGCCGGCCCCGGTTCCAGAAGTAGAGGGTGGTGAGCAGGCTGACGACCCCGGCGAGCATCAGCACCCAGCCGACGACGCCGAGGTTGAGCCACCCCAGGTCGGCCTGCACGGCGAACGCGAAGATCGCACCCAGTGCGATGAGGAAGATGCTGGCACCAATGCCCATTTTGTCGCCTCCTTGGCTGTCAGCTGGCGCTACTACCGCCGCAGCCATCGTGAGATTGCGGCACCCATCGACATACCCCGGCACTCCGCTCGCCAATCGGGCAAGCTGGGCCCATGACGGACGCCGGGGGTACGGAACGGACGCTGGTGCTGCTGAGGCACGCCAAGGCGGAACCGCCGGGCGACGACAGGGACGCCGATCGGCAGCTGACCGCGCGGGGGCACGCCGACGCCGTCGCTGCCGGCGCCTGGCTGGCGCGGCACGGCCTGCTGCCCGACGTGGTGTTCTGTTCCCCCGCGAGACGCACCCGGGAAACCTGGCACGGGGTGGCGCTGGGCATGACCGGCTCGACGGACGAGGCCGGGCCCGCCGGCACCTCCCCGGCGGTGCGCCACGAGCCCGGCGTGTACGAGGCAAGCCCGGTGGAGCTGCTGGCCCTGGTCCGGTCGGCACCGCCGGAGGCGACGACGGTGCTGCTGATCGCCCACAACCCGGGTGTCTCGCTGCTCTCGGCGCTCCTCGACCCGGAGCGGGCGGACCAGCAGGGCATACGTACCGCCGGCCTCGTGGTGCACCGCACCCGGCTCCGCTGGGCCGACCTGCGCCACGCCGACATCACCGCCCGCCACACCGAGCGGGGCTGAGCCCCGGGGCGGGTACGCGTGGCAGGGGCCCCGGTGCGACCGGGGCCCCTGCTCACGGGCTCACTCAGGACGGCGGCGCCGTGGGTGGAGGCGGGTCGGGTGGAGGCGGCATCATCGCGGTTGGATGCGACAGCCGGTTCTCCTCCACGATCAGGGTGCGCGCCCGCTTACGCCGGTCCTGCCAGAACCAGAGCGTGGTGAGCAGCACGGCCAACCCGGCC
Source organism: Micromonospora sp. NPDC002296 (assembly GCF_040296145.1). Classification (NCBI taxonomy): domain Bacteria; kingdom Bacillati; phylum Actinomycetota; class Actinomycetes; order Micromonosporales; family Micromonosporaceae; genus Micromonospora; species Micromonospora sp. NPDC002296. Next base: position 280,972 of record NZ_JBEOWQ010000001.1, on the reverse strand, counting down.
AGGATGAACACCCAGCCGACCGCGCGCAGGTCCACCCACCAGACGTTCGCCCGGATGGCGAAGGTCAGGATCGCGCCGATGGCGATCAGGAAGATTCCGCTACCAATGCCCATGTGCGCTGCACCCCCACGTGCGGTGGCTCTGGGCGTTCACTGACGACGTCCGCGCCCCGGTTACCCGCCCGCGCCGCCAACTACCCGGTACAGACAACCCGATAGAACCCCGAACCCCTCCGAACCGGAAGCGCCGGCACTTTCCCGAAATCTGTGGCCTCCCGGCGCGGGACAGCCCTTCATTCCGTGAAAGTGCCGGCGCAGGCCCGGCGTGTGGGGTGGGTCAGAAGGACTCCTCCGGGAGGTCCATCACGTCCAGGTCGGTGTTCTCGATGATCCGCCGGTCGGCGCCGAGGCGGGGGAGCACCTCGCGGGCGAAGAACTTCGCGGCGGACACCTTGCCGGTGTAGAACGCCTTGTCGGCGGCGGAGAGTTCGCCGTTCAGGGCACGCAGGGCAACGTCGGCCTGCCGCTGGAGCAGCCAGCCGACGACCAGGTCGCCGATCGCCAGCAGGAACCGCCGGCTGCTCAGGCCGACCTTGTAGAGCGACCGGGAGTCGCCGGCCTGCGCCTCGCCCAGCCAGCCGGTGAGCACGCCGAGCATGCTCTGGATCTCGGCGAGCGCCTTGCCGAGCGCCTGCCGCTCCTGCTTGAGCTGGCCGTTGCCGCCCTCGGAGGTGATGAACTCCTGGATCTCGGCGGCCACCGTCATCAGGGCCTTGCCGTTGTCCCGGACGATCTTCCGGAAGATCAGGTCGAGGCTCTGGATCGCCGTGGTGCCCTCGTACAGGGTGTCGATCTTCGAGTCCCGGACGTACTGCTCCAGCGGGTAGTCCTGGAGGAAGCCGGAGCCGCCGAACGTCTGGAGCGCCTCGTGGCCGAGCATCTCGTACGCCCGCTCCGAGCCGACGCCCTTGACGAGCGGCAGCAGCAGGTCGTTGACCCGCTTGGCGATCTTCGTCGCCTTCTCGTCGCCGGCCGCCTCGGCGAGGGCGACCTGGTCCTGCCAGGTAGCGGTGTAGCAGACCAGGGCCCGCAGGCCCTCGGCGTACGACTTCTGGAGCATCAGCGAGCGGCGCACGTCCGGGTGGTGGGTGATGGTGACCCGGGGCGCGGTCTTGTCGGCCTGCTGGATCAGGTCGGCGCCCTGCACCCGGTTCTTCGCGTACTCCAGGGCGTTGAGGTAGCCCGTGGAGAGGGTGGCGATCGCCTTGGTGCCGACCATCATCCGGGCGTACTCGATGATCATGAACATCTGCCGGATGCCGTCGTGCTTGTCGCCCAGCAGCCAACCCTTCGCCGGCACGCCGTGCTCGCCGAAGGTCATCTCGCAGGTGTTGGAGACCCTGATCCCCATCTTGTGCTCGACGTTGGTGGCGTAGACGCCGTTGCGCTCGCCCAGCTCGCCGGTGTCCTCGTCGAAGTGGTACTTCGGGACGACGAACAGCGACAGCCCCTTGGTGCCCGGGCCACCGACGCCCGCGACGCCGACCGGGCGGGCCAGCACGTAGTGCACGATGTTGTCGCTCAGGTCGTGCTCGCCGGAGGTGATGAAGCGCTTCACGCCCTCGATGTGCCACGAGCCGTCCGGCTGCTGGACGGCGCGGGCGCGACCGGCGCCGACGTCCGAGCCCGCGTCCGGCTCGGTGAGCACCATGGTGGAGCCCCACTGCTTCTCGACGAAGAGCTTGGCCCACTTCTGCTGCCGCTCGTTGCCCTCGACGTACACCACGTGCGCGAAGGAGGGGCCGGAGGAGTACATCCAGACCGGGGCGTTCGCGCCGAGCACCAACTCGGCGAGCGACCACCACAGGGCGCGGGGGGCGTTGGTGCCGCCGAGGGCCGGCGGGAGGTCCAGCCGCCAGAACTCCGAGTCCATGAACGCCTGGTACGACTTCTTGAACGACTCCGGCAGCGGTGCGGTGTGCGTGGCCGGGTCGAAGACCGGCGGGTTCCGGTCACTGTCCGTGTAGCTGGCGGCCAGATCCTCGCGGGCGAGGCGGTCCACCTCGGCGAGGAAGCTGCGCGCGGTGTCGACGTCGAGATCCGAGTACGGCTCCTGGCCGAACGCCCGGTCCGCCCCGAAGACCTCGAACAGGTTGAACTCGAGGTCCCGAAGGTTGCTCTTGTAGTGGGTCATGCTCGCTGGCCCCGCTTCCGGACAGGTATTACCGATCAGTAACCCAGACTGTATTACTCGTCGGTAGACAGCGACAAGCCGCCCACGGAAGTGACAGCGATTACACACCCGCGTTCCGGCGCTCGCCGGGACACCGAATCGGCAGGCCAGCGCCCGTCGGGTCGGCACCGCCCGGTGCCGAGTGACGAAATCGTGCCCAATTCTGGAATCAGTGGCCTCAGCCGGGCCGCGACACCACATCTTCCAGGAAACAGCACGATCCCGACACGGGGCGTCACCGAACTCAGCCCTCGGCGGCACCGACCTCCCAGCTCGGCACCGGTACGGTCACCGCGCTGCTCGGGCCCGCGTACTCCATCAGGACCAGGGCGATGTCGTCGTCGAGTCGCCCGTGCACCCACTCCACCAGGGCGGTCTCCAGCGAGGCCAGCCCGTCGCCGACCGTGCCGTGGCCGAGCAACCGCCAGGCCCGGTCGGCGGTCGGGAAGAACTCGCCGTCCCGGCGGGCCTCGCCGAGGCCGTCGGTGAACAGCAGCAGGCGGTCGCCCGGCTCCAGCCGCTCGACCCGGGGCCGGACGACCGGCATGAAGCCCAGCGGCGGGGCGGGCGCCGGCGGTTCGAGGGGGATCACCTTGCCCCGGCGCAGCAACAGCGGCGCCGGGTGGCCGCAGTTGACGATGGTGAGCGTCCCGCCCCGCTCCTCGACCAGCGCGGCGGTGACGAAGTCCTCGTCGCCGACGTTGCGGGCCACCGCCCGGTCCAGGTCGGCCACCACGGCCCGCAGGTCGGCCCGCTCGTACGCCACGTGCCGGTACGAGCCGAGCACGATGCTGGCCAGCCGGACGGCGTCCAGCCCCTTGCCCCGGACGTCACCGATGATCATGCGCACGCCGTACGGGGTGTCGATCGCCTCGTACAGGTCTCCGCCGATCTCGGCGGTGGCGGTGGACGAGATGTAGCGCCCGGCCACCGCCAGTGTGCCCACCTGCGGGCCGAGCGGACGCAGCACCGCCTGCTGGGCCACCGTCGCCAGCTTGGACAGCTCGGCGATCTGCTCGGCCTGCCGCTCCCGGGCGGCGGCCACCGCCCCCGCGATGGCGGTGGCCAGCGCGATGCCGGCCACGTTGACCGCGGTCACCAGCGACGTCGTCGGCTCCATCAGGGCGAAGGTCGACCCGATCGCGGTGGCGACGGCGCCCACCCCGAGCACCACCCGCCAGGAGGCGAGCGCGGCGGCGAGGAAGGGCGCGGCGACCATCAGGGCGATGTAGTGCGCCGGACGCCCGTCCGCCAGCTCCACCCCGGAGATGATCGCGAGCAGGGCGAGGGCCGCGCCGAGGCCGGCGCGGGATCCGGGGGTCAGCGGGCCGCGGCCCGACTGGAAGGCATGCGTGCGTACGAGGGACAGCATGCCTGATCGACGTGGGCCGGTGAATGAGCCTGGCCCGTCGTCCGAGGATGTTCTGCCCGGCCGGTCCGCGGTGCCGGACCGACGGGGGACGGACGCCTCGCCCACCGCCGGGGCCGCCGGATCAGCCCAGGACCTCGTACTTCACCGTGAGTGCGCCGACGTCGACGGAGGTGATGGTGGCGAATGCGGCCCGGGACAGGTCGATGCAGCGGCCCGCGATGAACGGGCCACGATCGTTGATCCGAACGGTGACCGACTTGCCGTTCGCCGGGTTGGTCACCCGGACCCTGGTGTCGAACGGCAGGGTCTTGTGCGCGGCGGTCAGCTCGTCGGGGTTGAAGGTCTCCCCGTTGGCCGTGAGCTGGCCCTCGTCGTAGAAGGACGCGCCACAGGAGCCGCTGTCGACGACGGTGCTGGTCGGGGCCGGCTTCTTGGTCGTGGCGGCCGGCTTCGGCGCGGCGGTGCGGGCCTTGCTCCGCGACGCGGCCTGGGTCCGGGTCGCCTTCGGGCTGGCAGTGACCGTGGGCGAGGGGCCGGCGCTGGGCGGCAGGCTCGCGCTCGGCGACGCCGACGGTGAGGCCGGCACGGCGGGGCTGATCACCGGGGCGTCGGCGAGGGCCGGCGCGGAGCCCGCCGGTTCGCCGGAGGCGAGCTGGACGGCGCCGACGGTCCCACCGACGGCGAGCGCGACGCCGACCGCCGCGGTGGCCGCGATGCCGGCCGGCGAGGAGAACATGCGGATACGGGAGTGCCTACCAGCCACGGGGCCCGTCCTTTCGTCGTCGCTGAACAAACCGGCCCGGACCGTAACGAGAGAAGCACTTCCGAAGTCAACGTGATCACGGTGGTATGCCCGCATTTGATCGCATACGTGTAGCCGATCATCCGAGGCGAGGTGGCCCGCTCGGCCCGAAACTGGCCGGCCCCGAACCCGGCCGGCGCGGCGCGGCTCGCGGGGATGTCGCAGGATGGGCGGCATGCCCGCTGAGCTGAGCGAACGCCTCGTCGAGCTGTTCCGGTGGATCGATCCCGGCCCGGGAAGCACCCACCTGGTCAGCGACGTCTCCGGCTGGTGGCGGGACCCGGCGGTCCTGGCGGAACTCGGGCCGGCACTGGTCGCGCCGTTCCGGGCCGCCCGGCCGACCGTGGTGCTCGCCCCGGCCGTCACCGGGCTTCTGCTCGGCCCGCTCGCCGCCACCGCGCTCGGGGTGGGCTTCGTGCCGGCGCACAAGACCGGGGACGGGCGGCTGCCCGCCGGGGCGACCACCTGGGCGCAGAGCCCGCCCGACTTCCGGGGCCGCCGGGTCGAGCTCGGCGTCCGGGACCGGCACCTGGGCCCAGAGGACCGGGTGCTGGTGGTCGACGACTGGGTGGCCACCGGCGCCCAGCTCCACGCCCTGTACGAGATCTGCGCGACCCGGGGGGCCGAGGTCCTCGGCACGTCCGCGGTGGTCGTCGACTGCCCGCCCGCCCTCGCCACCGAGCTGCGGGTACGCGGCCTGCTCGACGCCGTCCGGCTGGGCTGAGCGGCGGCTGTGCGCGCCGGGCAGCTCAGCCGGGCAGCGAGGCCCGACGGCGGGCGAAATCGGGCGGCGGCGGGCGGCGGGCGCGCGTAGCCTCGGCAGGATGTGGCCTCGCGTCGGTGAACTGCGCTCCCTCGCCCTCGGCATCCCCGGCGAACAGCGGGCCCGACTCAACGCCCTGGTGCTCGCCGGGGCCAAGGTGGCGACCGCCGGCCTGATCGACGAGTACGCCGAGGAGGGCGAGGAAATGGAGCGGGCCGGCGAGCGGCTGGCCCTCGTCGACGACCACGACGCGCTGGTCGGGGTCGTCGAGGTGACCGGCGTCGAGGTCGTCCGTTTCGCCGACGTCCCCTGGGACTTCGCCCGTTCGGAGGGGGAGGGCGACCGGTCCATCGAGGAGTGGCGGGCCGGTCACGCCGCCTACTGGGCCCGGGTCGGCACCCCCGTCACCGACGACACCCAGGTCGTCTGCATCCGGTTCCGACTCGTCTCGACCGAGGGCGGCACCGCCACCTGACGCACGGGCGGTCAGGCGGGGGCGAGGCGGCGCAGCTCGGGCAGCAGGCGGGTGGCCGCGTCCACCAGGACGGCCTCGTCGCCCGCGTACCAGCTGCTGGCCCGCGGCCAGTGCGTGACCACGTCGGTGAAGCCCAGCGCGGCGGCCCGCCCGACCTGCTGGGCGAAGAAGTCCGCGCTGCTCAGCGAGAAGACCGGGGCGGAATCGAGGGAAAGGTAGCGGTCCAGCGTGGCCGGGTCGCGGCCGGCCTCGGCCAGCGTCCGGTCCATCCGGGCGGCGAGGTCCGACACGGTCCCCCACCACGCCTCCAGGTCGTCGCCGCCCTCGCCGGTGGTCACCCAGCCCTCCCCGAACCGGGCCACCAACCGCATCGAACGGGGACCGTTGGCGGCCATCACGAACGGCACCCGGGGACGCTGCACGCAGCCGGGATTGTTCCGGGCGTCCACGGCGGCGAACCACTCGCCGCGCCACGTCGTCCCGTCCTTCCGCAGGATCAGGTCGAGCAGCTCGGCGAACTCGGCGAGCCGGTCGACGCGCTGGCGCGGCGGCAGCGTCTCGCCGCCCAGCACGGCCGAGTCGAAGCCGATGCCACCCGCACCGAGACCGAGCAGGAACCGGCCGGCGGAGACGTCGTCGAGGGCGGTGATCTGCCGGGCGAACGCCGCCGGGTGCCGGAAGTTGGGCGAGGCGACCAGGGTGCCGAGCCGGATCCGGGAGGTCACCGTCGCGGCGGCGGTCAGCGTCGTCATCGAGTCGAACCACGGCCCGTCGACCAGGTCCCGCCAGCCCAGGTGGTCGTACGTCCAGGCGTGGTCGAAGCCCCACTCCTCCGCCTGCCGCCACCGGCGCTGCGAGTCCGACCAGCGCTGGTCCGGGAGGATCACGATGCCAATCCGCATGATCGCCAGCGTACGGCCTGCCGGGGTTCCCGACCCGCTCGCCGCCCGGCGCCTTCCCTCGTACCGGGCTCAGCCGGACGCCGCACCCGGCTCAGGCCGGCGGGCGTGCCGTCGCGTCCGTCGCGGCCCGGACGAACTCACGGACCCGGGCCGTCGTGTTGCTCTCCAGCCAGACCGGCCCGCGCTGGATCGGCGGGGCGTCGCTGATCGGCACGTACACGACGTACGGGCGCGGGTAGTAGCGCCGGGTGTGCTCGCCGACCGGCAGGACGCCCCGGCCAAGCGCCACCAGGGTCAGCAGCTCGGAGAACGTGTCCCCCGTCGGGCCCTTCGGCACCGGCGCCGGTACCCTGCGCGCATGCCGGACAGCGACGAGGACGTGGCGATCGAGGCCGCGCAAGCGGGAGCCGTCATCGTCCGGGCCAGGTACGGGGCCGCCCTGACCCGCTTCGAGAAGTCCGGGGGTGACTTCGCCACCTCGGTCGACATCGAGGCGGAGAACGCCATCCTCGGTGTCCTCCGGTCCGCGCGGCCGGAGGACGCCGTGACGGGCGAGGAGAGCGGACGCACAGGTGCCGGCGGCACCGCCCGCGAATGGCTGGTCGACCCCCTGTGCGGCACGCTCAACTACGCCGTACGCAACATGCTGGTCGCGGTGAACGTCGCGCTGCGGGCCGATGCGAGGGTGACCGTGGCGGCCTCGGCCGACCCGTTCACGGACGAGGTGTTCTGGACCGACGGCACGCACGCGTACGTACGCCGCGACGGCGTCGACGTGCGGCTCGCGCCCTCCGCCGAGTCCCGGTTGGTGGATGTCAATCTCGATCCACCGTTCCCGAACGCTCCCCGGTTCCAGGCGGCGCGGCTGCTCGCCGACCCGGGCTTCGTCGAGTGGTTCCGCCCGCGCGTCGTCTCCACCACCCTGGCGGTGGCCTGGGTCGCCGCCGGTCGACGGGCCGCCTACGTCACCGACGGCGACCTGCGGGACAGCGTGCACTTCGCCAGTGGGATCGCTCTGTGCCAGGCAGCGGGATGCGTGGTGACCGGCATCCAGGGTCAACCCCCGCACACCGGCTCGGGCGGGCTCATCGTGGCGGCGGACCGCCAGACGCACGCCGCCCTGCTGGCGCTGGTCGACAAGCAGTTCGCACCCGCCGGTGACGTCACCTAGCTGGTCGCCGGCTCCGTCCACGGCCCGGACCGCATCTCGATCGGCTCGTAGGCGAGGGCCCGGTCGACGACCTCAGCGGCCGTCAGCTCGGGGACCGAAAAGATCATGTCAGCGACGTCCGGGCAGACGAGGCCACGTTCGAGTCGATCCAACAAGTCGTCGAGCTCAGCGTCGTCCGCGTAGCCGAGACTCATGATCCGCTCAACGAGGACGATGGCCTCATCCCGGGTGAGCTTCGGAGGCAGACTCTGATCCATGCCGCGCAGCGTAGGCGAGCGTGCTCGACTCCCCGGCGTCCCGGTCGTGTTCGACCCGGCCGACCACCCTGCGCCGCCCCGGCCGACCAGGGCACCAGCGCGATTATGCTTCGTGATCATGGACGGCCTGTACGGGGACCTGACGGTCGAGGAACTGCGTGAGCGTTGCACCGGGTGGGACCGGGCAGCTCTGCTCGCCGACTTCGACCGGCTCCGCGACTACCGCAGCGCCGCAGACTGGAACGCGCTGGTGCGTGTCTGCGAGGCCCTCGCCCTGATCGGCTGGGGCGACCGGGAGCCCGTCGAGGCATTCGCCGAACGCTGGATCAACGGTTCCTTCTACACGCGGCTGCACGACGTACGGTTCCGGGCCGTCGCCGGCACCGCGCACGGCTGGTCCCGGCGCGGCGACACGTTCCTCGTCGACGGCGGCCCGGGGAACGTCGACCCCTCGGTGACCACCCTGCACTCGCAGCGCATCCCTCTGGCCAAGAACCCCGTCCGGCTGGTCCGGTCCGGCAACTACCAGATCGAGGCGGGCCAGTTCGTCGACGAACTGGCCCGCCTGCGGGGCCTGCTGGACGAGCGGCTCGCCAGGCCGTACGGCCCCGGATTCGGCTACCTCGGGATCCGCCTGCTGTTCAGCCTGCCCAACGGAGGTCCGGGGCTCGGCATGGAGTACTTCCACGACCAGATCGGCCCGCCCACCGCCCCGGACGCCAAGCCGTTCCTGCGGCCCCGGATGGAGCTGGGCCGGCTCACCCGCCGCCGCGGCGAGGTCGTGCTCACCGTCGAGCGGCACTACACCGACGCCGAGGCCCGCGCCGGCCTGGACCGGCAGAAGCAGGACTTCGCGGTCGACCTCACATCCACGCTCGACGGGCTGGCGACGAAGCTGCGACGCAAGGCCCCCGACTACCGCCTCGACGAGTTGCGCGCCGATCTCGACACGATCCTCGACGAGTGGTCGGCCTGACGGGGGGGCACCGCTGCGCCCCGTCGTCCGCTCACCGACGCCAGCAGGCCGGTCAGCTTCGCAGGTAGGTCAGGACGGCGAGTACGCGGCGGTGGCCGTCCTCCACGGGAAGATCGAGTTTCAGGAAGATGTTGCCGATGTGCTTGGCCACCGCGGCGTCGCTGACCCCGAGCGTGCGTGCGATCGACGGGTTGGAGCGGCCCTCGGCCATCTGCCCGAGCACCTCCCGTTCCCGCCGGGTCAGCCGGTCGAGCGGATTGGTGGTGCGTTGCCGACTCAGCAACTGCCGCACCACAGCGGGGTCGATGACGGTCTCGCCGGACGCGACCCGCGACACCGCATCGGCGAAGTCGGCGACCTCGCCGATGCGGTCCTTGAGCAGGTAGCCGACCCCGGCCTGACCGGACGGGCCGAGCAGTTCGGCGGCGTACGCGGTGGCCGCGTACTGCGACAGCACCAGGACCGCCGCGTCCGGATCGCCGGCACGCAGTGTCACCGCGGCGCGCAACCCCTCATCGGTGAAACCGGGCGGCATGCGGACATCGGTGATGACCAGGTCAGGCCGGCACTCCAGGGCGGCCCGCAACAGCGAGTCACCGTCGGCGACCGCCGCCGCGACCGTGTGGCCGAGGCCCTCAAGCAGGCTGACGAGGCCGGCCCGCATGAGGGTGGAGTCCTCGGCCAGGACTATCCGCAGCGACACGGCAGGTCGATCCTCACCACGGTCGGGCCTCCTCGCGGGCTGCTGATCTCCAGGGTGCCATCCATGACGGCCACCCGGTCGGCCAGCCCCCGGATGCCCGTGCCCAGCGACGGGTCGGCACCACCCCGCCCGTCGTCGGTGATCGTCAGCACCAGCCGATCCTCCACCACCCTTCCGGTGACCCGGACGCAGGTGGCGGCGGCATGCCGAACCACGTTGGTCAGGGCCTCGGAGACCACGAAGTAGGCGGTGGACTCCACCGCAGGCGACGGGCGACCGGGCATCACGAGGTCGACCTCGACCGGAATCGGGCACCGCTCGGCGAGTTCGCGTACCGCCTCGGCCAGCCCGAAGTCGGTGAGAATCTGCGGATGGATGCCGCGAATCTGCTCCCGGATCGCCGCGAGCGCCATCCGGGCCTGCTGGTGGGCCTCGCCGACGAGTTCGCCGGTCCGTTCGTTCTTGCCGGCGAGTTCCATCTCGGCCAGGCTCAGATTCATCGTCAACAGCAGCAGGTGCTGCTGTGCGCCGTCGTGCAGGTCACGCTCGATGCGTCGACGTTCCGCCTCGAACGCGTTCACCAGCCGGTTGCGCGACTCGGCCAGCTCATCCATCTGACGGCTCAACTCGGTACCGGTGGGGGCGAGCAGCCACCTGGCGAACTCCGCCTGCCCACCGGCGAGAACGCTGATCCCGTACAGGGTGACGATCGTGGCGGGCACCCCGGCCAGGGCGGCGACGGCGCACGCCTGGCCAACCGTGTCGACCGACCAGCCGCCCAGATCGATCTGGAACTGACCCGGGTTCATCGTCGCGACGAACAGCGGCAGGGCCAGCAGGATGACGCAGAGGAAGACGACGAACAAGGCGAGCGCGTCGAGGAGAAGGAGCACCGACTGTAGGCACGCGAAATAGCCGAGTTCGCGCCAGGTGGCCGTCTCCCGCACCCTCAGCCGTGCCCAGGCCAGCCCGCTTCCGGGTGCCGTCGCGTGCGGGTTGCGGACCTGGGCCGACGTCAGGAGGCGGAGCCGGTGACGCTCCAGCGCCCCGACCGGCATACCGATGAGCAGAAGCAACGGCGGGAACAACAACAGCACCAGTACGGCGACCCACGCGGCTCCGGCGACCGGCACCGTGCTGGCGACGTAGGCCAGGCTCCGCCACGGCCACGACGACCGGAGAAAGCGGAGCGGATTGCCCGCTATCGCCCGCCACACGCTCGCAGCCACGTTCACGCCCCTGCGACACAGTCTGTGTCACGGGTCGGCAGAACGCCGTCGACCAGGTAGCGGTTCACGGTGCTGTCCACACATTCATTCCCTGCGGCGAGATACTGGGCATGCGCGAAACGGCCGCGCAGCGTCACCATCCGCGAGCCCGCCAGCGCCTGGTGCATCGCCTGCTGTCCCGGGTACGGGGTGGCCGCGTCGCCGTCAGCCCCGACGATCAGCGCCGGCGCGTTGTTGCGGATCGTCGTGGCCGCCTCCGCCGGCCGGACCGGCCAGAACGCGCACGGCGTGATGTTGCGAATCAACGGCCCGAACAGGGGCTCGTCGGCGCGGTGGGCCTGAATGTCGCGGAAATACGTGCCCGGATCCCGGGAAGCGGCGCGGTCGGCGCAGAGGACGGGGGTCCCTGCTCGATCGGCGGCGTAGCCGTCGCCGGTGAGCAGACCGGCGAGAAACGCCTCCAGCGACGGTGTGGGCGTCGTCGCTTCGCCGCGTGCGGCAGCGTCGAGCACCCGCAGCTGCTCGGCGAGATCCGCGTAGCCCTCGACGAGGTCGTCGTAGAGGTGGGCGAAGAGGAAGTACGGCAACACGTGCGAGTCCACCGCGTACGTACCGATCTTGAGCGGACGGCGAGCGCTGGCGCTGTTGATGCGGTCGACCACGGCCAACACCTCGCTGGCGGTGGCGCCCAGGCCGTACTCGCCGTTGTGATCGGCCGCCCACGCGGCCCAGTGTTCGAGTGCGGCCTGGATCGCCGCCGCGTTGCGGGAGAACAGGGCCGGGCCGAAGATGGCCGGATCCACGGCGCTGTCCAGCACCACCCGGTCGGCGCGGGAGCCGAACATCTGCAGGTAGACCGCCCCCAGGTAGGTGCCGTACGAGTAGCCGAGGTAGGACAGTTTCCGTTCCCCCAGGACGCCTCGGATGAGATCCATGTCCCGGGCGGTGTTCCGCGTGGACGCGTGCGGCAGGAGATCGAGGTTGCCCTGCGCACACCCGGCGGCGAGCTCCTTGGCCAGTGCCGCGCTCTCGTTGAACGTGCGCTGGCTCGGGCCGGCGGAACGCAGGAACGTGTTGGTCTCCCATCGGCACTCGATCGGGCTGCTCCGGCCCACGAACCGCGGGTCCATCCCGATCAGGTCGTACCGGGCCGCGACGTCCGGCATCTGCTCGCCGGCAAGCACCATCCCCATCCCACTGTCTCCAGGGCCTCCCGGGTTGAGCATCAGGACGCCACGGCGCTGGGCCGGATCGGTCGCCTTGATCCGCGCCATCGCGACCGTGGTCGTAGGGCCGTGCGGGCGGCTGTAGTCGACCGGAACGGTCATCTCGCCGCACTGGGCACCCGCGTCGTCGAGAGCGGCGCCCAGCTCGTCGGCCGGACCGGTAAGGCAGCCGTGCCAGTTCACCGACTGCCGTTGGGCAACCCCGGCCGACGCGACAGTCGTGGTCAGTACTCCGCCGATGGTCAGTGCACCGGCGGCGACAATCGCGGTGATTCTTCGAATTCGCACAGGTCAACCCTAGGAACCACCCGTTCGGGGCGCGATGGTGCACGAGCCCGCGCCCCCGGTCGAGGCGCCGGTACCCGAGCGGTATACCTGGCTCTACCTACCGCAGCGGGGCACCGCATGCCCGAGCCCACCCCGCGCTCAGCTGACCCGGAATCGGGCACGGCAAGCGCGGTAAGCGTCAGCAACGTCGAAGGCCCTGGCCGGGACTCGCGTCCTGACCAGGGCCTTCGTGGTGGAGCGGGTGACGGGAATCGAACCCGCACTGTCAGCTTGGGAAGCTGATGTTCTGCCATTGAACTACACCCGCAGGCGGCACCACTGTACCCGACGGCTGCGCCGGGTGCATCCAGGCACCCGTCGCGCGCCGCCGACCGGCAGCCGCGCCGGGCCGACGCCGCGGCTCGCGCTCCACCCCACCCGATCCATGGCCACCCTGACCGCCTCCCCGCGATCCCCGAGCCATCGACGAGCCATCGACGAGCCGTAGGAGTTTCATGCCGGGCATATATAGCCGTTCTCAAATCCCTCGATCGGTTGTAACGTCTGCCACAAGTTTCGGCCACGGCGCGACACACCCCCTGCCGCGTCGCCAGAAAGAGGTGGGCCCATGGGACTCCGTCCCAACCTGCTGACCCGGCGTACCGCCGGCGTCGCGTCGACGACCCTCGCGCTCCTGCTCAGCACCGCCGCCGTGGGCGTCGTTCCGGCCGCATCGGCCTTCTCCGCCGCCCCGGCTCAGACGTGCGCCGAGCCGGCCGACGTGCACTCCGACGCCCGGGTCAAGGCGGGCGCGCAGGCCAAGCACGAACCCAACGAGCTGACCGCCGCACAGGTCCGCGACCGCGAGGCCGACCTCGCCGCCGCCCTGCGCGAGCGGGCCAGCTTCCGGGCCGGTGCCGGCGCCGGCACGCTCGCGACCGTGACGATCCCGGTCGTCGTGCACGTCATCCAGGAGAACAGCACCCGGGCCGGCGGCAACATCCCGGACTCGCTGATCACCTCGCAGATCAACGTGCTGAACCAGGCCTACAGCGGTGCCACCGGCGGCGCGGCGACCGCCTTCGCCTTCCAGCTCCAGAAGATCAACCGGGTCACCAACCCGGCGTGGTACCCGATCGTGTCGGGCTCGTCGGCCGAGCGCTCGATGAAGACCTCGCTGCGTGAGGGCGGCAAGAACACCCTGAACATGTACCTCGGCGAGCTGAGCGACAGCCTGCTCGGCTGGGCGACCTTCCCGCAGAAGAAGCTGAACAGCATGGACGGCGTCGTCGCCCTGAACGAGTCGCTGCCGGGTGGCACCGCCACCAACTACAACCAGGGCGACACCGGCACCCACGAGGTCGGCCACTGGCTGAACCTCTACCACACCTTCCAGGGCGGCTGCTCCGGCTCGGGCGACAGCGTGAGCGACACCCCGGCGGAGGCCTCGCCGGCGTTCGAGTGCCCGACCGGGCGGGACACCTGCACCGCGACCGGCCTGGACCCGATCACCAATTTCATGGACTACACCTACGACTCGTGCATGTACCAGTTCACGACCGGGCAGGCGAGCCGGATGCTGACCGCGTGGAACGCGTACCGCGCGGCCTGACGGATCCCTGTTCCTGACCCTCCGGTGCCGGCTCCGTCCTTCCACGGGGCCGGCACCGGCGTCGTCGGGGGTCAGGCCGCCGCGCGGTGGGAGCCGCGGACGTGCAGGGTCGACCCCTGATCCGGTACGCCCACCGGGGCAGCGCCCGCCTCGCCGGCGGCCCGGGGGTCGAGCCACACCTGCACGGCCGGCTGCCCCGGGCCCCCGCCCGGGAAGACGGAGCCGCCCTGGTAGCGGCGGGCGAGCATCGCCACGTCGACGGTGAACTCGAACAGCCGCCAGTCCACCTGCGGGGCGGCCCGCCCCAGCTCGGCGAGCCGGGCCACCCGGGCCTGGTCGGTCACGGGCCACGCGTGCCCCGCCACGTACGCCTCGTCGTCGCTGTCCTCCGGCGGGAAGGAGTGCAGCGCGTAGCGGCCGTCGCGTTCGAGGTCGCGCCGCTTCGGCGAGTCGACGATGAAGCAGAAGAGCCCGTCGTCGGTGATCACCGGGGAGACCGGGTGCACCCGGGGCCCACCGTCGGCGCGGACGGTGGCCAGGTAGCCGAAGCCCGGCCCGTACTGCTGCATGAGGAGGCGGATCCCGCCGGCGAGTCGTGGCTCGTCAGCGGCGAATTCGGACCAGGAAGCCATGTGGACATTCTATCGAACACGTGTACGACAGGCGAGCGCGGCACGCCGGTTGCAGCATGCGATGACAGGCCCGCCGACCAGGGTCGCTATGGTGTGGCGATGCTGCTCTCCGACCGCGATCTCGTCAGCGAACTGAAGGCTGGCACGCTCGCGCTGGAGCCGTTCGAGCCCACCCTTGTGCAGCCGTCGAGCATCGACGTGCGCCTCGACAAGCTCTTCCGGGTCTTCAACAACCATCTCTACACGCACATCGACCCGTCGGTGCAGCAGGACGACCTGACCTCGGCGGTCGAGGTGCCCGACGGCGAGCCGTACGTGCTGCACCCGGGCGAGTTCGTGCTCGCCTCCACGCTGGAGGTGATCTCGCTCGGCGACCAGCTCGCGGGCCGGCTGGAGGGCAAGAGCTCGCTGGGACGGCTCGGGCTGCTCACCCACTCGACCGCCGGGTTCATCGACCCGGGCTTCTCCGGTCACGTCACGCTGGAGCTGTCCAACGTGGCGAACCTGCCGATCACGCTCTGGCCGGGCATGAAGATCGGCCAGCTCTGCATCTTCCGGCTCTCCTCGCCCGCCGAGCACCCGTACGGGTCGACGGTGTACGGCTCGCGGTACCAGGGCCAGCGCGGCCCGACCCCGAGCCGCTCCTGGCAGAACTGGCGCACCTGGCCCACCCGCTGACGACGCGGGCGTGGTCGAGGGGCCCGTTCCGCGGAACGGGCCCCTCGCCGCTCAGTCGGGGCGGCCGTAGCTGTGGATCTGGCCGTCGTCGACGCGCTTCATCTTGACGGGCTGGCCGGCCTGGGAGGCGTGCACCACCCAGCCGCCGCCGACGTACATGCCGACGTGGTGCAGGTCGGCGTAGTAGAAGACGAGGTCGCCGGGGCGCAGGTCGGCACGGCTCACCCGGGCGGTCACCGACCGCTGCTGGGCCGCGTTGTGCGGCAGCGACACGCCGGCCTTGGCCCAGGCCGCGAGCATCAGACCCGAGCAGTCGTACGAGTTGGGGCCCTCGGCGCCCCAGACGTAGGGCTTGCCGATCTGGGCGCAGGCGAACTTCACCGCGACCCCCGCGCCGCCGCCCGGGTAGGCAGCCGGGCAGGGAGCGGGACGCAGCGCGCCGCCACCGCCGTTGCCGTACACCGTGAGCCGCAGCTTCTGGAGCCGGTCGATCTCGGCGTTGATCTGCTTCCGCTTGGCGGCGAGCTGCGCCTCGGTGCGGGCGAGCTGGGTGACCATCTCGTCCAGCGGCTTCTTCTTGGCGTCGAGCTCGTCGCGGAGGTCGATGACCGCCCGGATGTCGCGCTGCTGGCGCTCGGCGAACTGGTCGAGCAGTTCCAACTGTCCCATCATCTGACCGGGTGAGCGGCTGCCGAGCAGCGCGTTCACCGCAGACAGGTTCTCACTCTTGTACGCCTCGACGGCGAGCCCGCTGACCTTGTCCATCGCCTCGTCGACCCGGCGTTGCAGCGGCCCGATCTGCTTGGCGACGGCGTCGGCCTGCCGGCGCTTGAGGGCGAGGTCCTGACGGGTGGCGTTGTGCCGCTCGATGAGCGGTTCGAGCTTGTTCCAGTCCTGATCGATCTGCCGCTCGATCTCGGCGACCGAGGGATCGGCGTGGGCCGCGGTCGGGGCGCCGGTCAGGACGACGGCGGCGCCGACGAGGGCGGCGAGGGCGGTGGTGAAGCGTGACCAGCGTGGGCGCGGCGCAGCCGGCATCCGGTCGGCGTGCGCCGACGGGCGTGACGGGCGCCGCGGGGCATGGTGTGCCACCGGGCTCCGTTCTCCTTCTTCCTCGACCGCCTACCGGGTTAGCTGACGGGTTCGGGCGGGAAGGGAGAACGCCCTACCGCAGCGGCGCTGCGGATTCACCCCGGCGTACCTGGGTCCCCGGTTCGCCCGGAGGCGACTCGGCGGTGTCGGACCGTCACCGCCCGGCTGGGCGGTACAGCTACCGGCCGACGATTGACCAGAGTAGAGACGCCCGTTATCGATCCGCAACCCGCCGGGCCACAACACGCCACACCATGCCGCCGTGCGGAAGTTTCCTTCACATCGCGGCACCTGCTGGAAAGCTATTGACGCGGGAGGTCGGCGGCGGAAGGGTGACCCTCATCCGACGCTTAACCAGGAGGTTCGATGCCCCGTTCCGTCGTGTCGTCGAGCAGACGGATCCTGCTCGCCGCCGCCGTGGCCGCCACCACGGCCCTTGTGCCCCTCGGTACCACCGCCTCCCCGGCCGCGGCCGGCCAGACCCCCGAACGCCAGCAGCAGTACGCTGACGCCGCCGCCGAGTACGGCGTGCCGGAGAGCGTCCTGCTCGGTGTCTCCTACCTCCAGTCCAGGTGGGACACCAACTCCGGCACCCCCAGCACCAGCGGTGGGTACGGGCCGATGCACCTCACCGACGCCGAGTACGTCGCCGGCCTGCCCACCGGCACCCACCACGACTCCGGCGACGAGGACCCGCGCGGGGACGACTCCCGCCCGGCCCCCGCCGCCGCCCGGCCCTCGGCCGACGAGGCCCCGGCCGCCGCGTCGTTGCAGACCCTGGACACCGCCGCCACCCTCACCGGGGCCGACGAGGCTGCCCTGCGCGCCGACGCGCCGACGAACATCCGGGGCGGGGCGGCGCTGCTCGCGTCGTACCAGCGGCAGATCGGCGCCCCGGTCGGGGCCGACACCGACCCGGCGGCCTGGTACGGCGCGGTGGCCCGGTACGCCGGCGCGGACGGCGCCGACGCGGCGGCTGCCTTCGCCGACGAGGTCTTCGGCACCATCGCCGAGGGCGAGAGCCGGGTGACCGACGACGGGCAGCGGGTGACCCTCGCGGCCCGCGCGGTGACCCCGCAGAAGTCCTGGCTGGACCGGCTCGGCCTGCGCCTGCCGGAGCGCCCCGACGGCCTGGAGTGCCCGTCGACCATCTCCTGCGAGTGGATCCCCGCGCCGTACCAGTCGCTCAGTGCCGACCCCGGTGACTACGGCAACCACGACCTGTCCGACCGGCCGAAGCGGCAGAAGGTCGAGTACATCCTCATCCACGACACCGAGGGCCGCTACGCGGGCACGGTCAACATGGTCCAGGACCCGACCTACGTGAGCTGGCACTACACGCTGCGCTCGGTGGACGGGCACATCGCCCAGCACGTGAAGACCAAGGACGTCGCCTGGCACGCCGGCAACTGGTACGTCAACGCCAAGTCGATCGGGCTGGAGCACGAGGGCTTCGCCGCCCAGGGCACCTGGTACACCGAGGCGATGTACCGCACCTCGTCGAAGCTGGTCCGGTACCTCGCGCTGCGGCACGGCGTCCCGCTGGACCGGCAGCACATCATCGGCCACGACAACGTCCCCGGCACCGTCGCGGCGAACGTGCGGGGCATGCACTGGGACCCGGGGCCGTACTGGGACTGGTCGCACTACTTCGACCTGCTGCGCGCGCCGGAGCTCAACACCGGCACCCCGCTGACCGGCATGGTGCGGATCGACCCCGACTTCGCCACCAACCGGCCGGCGTTCACCGGCTGCGTGACGGCGGGCGTGCCCTGCCCGTCGCGCGGCTCCTCGGCGGTGGTGCTGCGCAGCGCGCCGAGCGCCGACGCGCCACTGGTCAACGACATCGCCCTGCGTCCGAACGGCTCGCCGGCCACGATGGCCGTCTCCGACCACGGCGCCCGCGCGTCGACCGGGCAGACGTACGCCCTGGCCGGCCGCGAGGGCGACTGGACGGCGATCTGGTACCTCGGCCAGAAGGCGTGGTTCCACAACCCGGCGTCCGCGCCCACCGCGGCGTGGACCGTCGGCCTGGTGGCCACCCCGAAGGCCGGGAAGGCGACGATCCCGGTGTACGGGCGGGCCTACCCGGAGGAGGCGGCGTACCCGGCCGGCGTGCCGTACCAGCCGATCTCGCCGTTGCAGTACACCCTCTCCGCCGGCCAGCGGTACGCCGTCGGCAACGTGCTGCCCGGCGAGTACTACCGGGCCACCACGTTCGACGGCACGGCCCCCGGTGACCGGACGGTGATCCGGGGCGAGAAGACGTACGTGCAGATCCAGTTCGGCCACCGGATCATGTACGTCGACCGCGCCGACGTGAACCTGGTGCCGTCCCCGCTGGGCGCGCCCCGCTGACGGTTTCCTCGGCACGACGAAGGCCCCCGGTCGGGTGACCGGGGGCCTTCGTCGTGGGCGGTGCTCAGGTGCGGGGCCGCACGGCGTCAGCCGGGTCGGCGGAAGCCGGCGACCGGCATGGTGTTGATGCTGCTCACGTTGACCGGTTTACCGGCCCGGGGCGCGTGCACCATTTTGTCGTTGCCGAGGTAGAGGCCGACGTGGTGCAGGTCGCTGAAGAAGAACACCAGGTCACCCGGGCGGGCCTCCGAGCGCGGGATGGCCCGGCCCTCGTTCCACTGTGCGCCGGTGAAGTGGGTCAGCGAGATCCCGGCCGCCTTGTACGCGTACTGGGTCAGGCCGGAGCAGTCGAACGAGTTCGGGCCGGTGGCCCCCCAGACGTACGGATCGCCGACCTGGGCGCAGGCGGTCCTGATCGCGGTCCGGGCGGCCGCGCTGACCACGCCCTGGATCGTGGGGCAGCCGCCGCCGGCGGGCACCACGGTCTTCGGCATCGACGCCTGCAACTGCTTGATCTCGGTGTTGATCTGCGTCTTCTTGGCCGCCAGTTCCTTGGTCTGCTTCTCCTGGCTGACGATCAGCGTGTCCAGCTTCAGCTTCTGTCCGTCGTACTTGGCCCGGACGGCGAGCACGCCCTGCAACTGACGGCGCTCCTCCGAGGCCAGCCGGTCCAGCATGGTGAGCTGCTCGGCGAGCGTCCCCGGCTTGGTGCTGACCAGCAGCGCGCCGAGGTCCTGCGACGGGCCGGAGATGTAGTAGCGGGCGGCGAGGTCACCGACCCGGTTCATCGCCAGCTCGGTCTCGAGCGCGAGCGGCTCGATCTTCTTCTGCAGCTCCGCCGACTTCTGCTTGTTCAGCTTGAGCTGGGCACGCACCTTGTTGTACTGCTCGATGGTGGGTTCGAGCTGCTCCCACTTCTTGTCGATCTGCGCCTCGATCTCGTCGACCGAGGGCTCGGCGTACGCGGGCGCGGTCAGGGTTCCGGCGCCCACGGCAACCGCCGCGACCAGGGTGAGCAGGCGTCGTACGAACCGGCGGGTGCCACCCGGACGAGCAGGTGACCGGCCCGGGACATGGCGATGGGGGGGCATGGTTGCCACCGGCACCGACTCCTTCGCAACCGACCGCCGGGCGCCTCGCGAGAGGGAAGATCGAGGCAGACGACCCACAGCGGTCAGCGCCCCACATTAGGCGAGGCCCACTCGGGGAATCAAGGTGGGTCGCCTACGGTCACGTACCGGAAACCGTTCGCACACCACGGATGCGGTCCGGCGGGGGCGACTCAGCCGACGATTGCCGTCAACACGTCGTCGAGGGTCACCACGCCCAGCGGCAGGCGGCCGTCGCTGACCAGAACCATGTGCCGCCGCTCGCGACGCATCGCCAGCAGCAGGTCGGCCAGCGTACGGTCCGGCGGGACCACGGCCAGCGGGTGGTACACCTCGGCGGGCACCGGCGCGCGGCGGTCCGCCCCGGCGTACCCGAGGACGTCCTTGACGTGCACGAAGCCGAGCACCTTGCGGGTGGCCCGCTGCACCACGGGGAACCGGGACCGGCCCGTGCGGGTGGCCAGCACCTCCAGGGAGGCCGGCGAGACGTCCTCGGCCACCGTGGTCACCGTCGACCAGGGTTGCAGGGCGTCCGCCGCGGTGCGGGTGTGCAGGGCGAGCGCGCCGGTGATCCGGGCGTGCTCCTCCGCGTCGAGCAGCCCCTCCGTGCGGGCCTGCGCCACCAGCCCCGCCAGCTCCTCGGCGGTGAAGACCGTCTTGACCGAGTCCGTCGCCTCGACCCGCCACAGCCACAGCACCTGCCGTGCCGCCCACTTCATGGCCAGCAGCAGCGGCTTGGTCGCCGTGCAGAACGCGAGCATCGCCGGGCCCAGCCAGAGCGCCGCCGGCTCCGGCCCGGCGAGGGTGATGTTCTTCGGCACCATCTCGCCGACGACGGTGTGCAGGAAGACAACCACGCCGAGGGCGATCAGGAAGGCCACCGGGTGCACCGCCCCGGCCGGCAGCCCCAGCGCGTGGAACGGCGTCTCCAGCAGGTGCGCCAGCGCCGGTTCGGCGATCGCGCCGAGACCCAGCGAGCAGACCGTGATGCCGAGTTGCGCCCCCGCGATCATCAGCGGGATCTGGTTCATCGCCGACAGCGCCCACCGGGCCCGCTTCGACGTCGCCGCGAGCGGCTCGATCACGGTCCGCCGGGACGCGATGAGTGCGAACTCGCTGCCGACGAAGAAGGCGTTGCCGAGCAGCAGCAGCACGGTCACCGACAGTTCAAGCATCGTCGCCGGGCTCCTCCGGGCGGACCACCCGCACCTGCTCGATACGGTGCCGTTCCACCTCGACCACGGTGAACTCGTACCCGCTCTCCTCGACCGTCTCCCCGGCCACCGGGATATGCCCGAGCCGGGCCATCAGGAAGCCGGCGAGGGTCTCGTACGGCCCCTCGGGCAGCCGGAATCCGGTCTGCTCGGCCAGCTCGTCCTCGCGCAGCACCCCGTCGACCAGGGCGGTCCGCTCGCCGCCCGGCACGGTCAGCTCGACCGGGCCGCCGTCGTCGACCGCGGCCGGGTCGAACTCGTCGGCGATCTCCCCGACCAGCTCCTCCACCAGGTCCTCCATGGTCACCACGCCGTCGGTGCCGCCGTACTCGTCGACCACGATCGCCAGGTCCGAGCCGGCCGCCTTGAGCGCCGCGAGGACGCCGTCGAGGTCGAGGCTCTCCGGCACGTACACCGGCTCCCGGGCCACCGAGGCGACGCTGGTGCCGGCCCGGCGGGCGAGCGGGACACCCAGCGCGTCCGGCACCGCCGCGACGCCGGTGACCAGGTCGAGGGTCTCCTCGAAGACCGGGAACCGGGTCCGGCCGGTCTGCTGGGCAAGGATGAGCAGCTCGGCCACACTGGCCGTGGCGCGCAGCGCGATGACGTCCACCCGGGGGGTCATCGCCTCGGCGGCCCGCTTGTCGCCGAAGCGGATGGTGCGTCGCAGCAGCATCGCGGTGTCCGGGGGGAGCGCGCCGGCCTGGGCCGAGATCACCGCGAGCAGGCCAAGCTCCTCCGGGGACCGGGCGCTGGCCAACTCCTCCTGCGGTTCCACCCCGAGGCGCCGCACCAGCGTGTTCGCCGAGTTGTTCAGCCCTCTGATCAGCCACCCGAACGTCCGGGAGAAGCCGCGCATCCCCGGGGCCGTGGCCAGCGCGGTGGGCATCGGCCGGGCCAGCGCCAGGTTCTTCGGCACCAGCTCGCCGAACAGCATGGAGAGCAGGGTCGCCAGGGCGAGCGCAAGGAACGGGGTGAACCGGTCGGCGGACGCCCCCAGCGGGTGCAGCAGCGGGGTGAACAGGCGGGCCAGCGCCGGCTCGGCCAGGTACCCGGTGAGCAGGGCGGTGATGGTGATGCCGAGCTGCGCCCCGGAGAGCTGGAAGGAGAGTTCGTGCAGCGCGTGCCGGACGGTGACCGCACCGCCGTCCCCGGCCGCGGCCCGCCGGTCGAGCTCCGGCCGGTCCACGGTGACCAGTGCGAACTCGGCCGCGACGAAGAATGCGTTACCCGCCGTCAGCAGCACGAAGCCGACCAGGGGCAACACCGTGGTAACAAGAGGACTGTCGATGATCGGTTCACCTCGGCGCGATTGTTCCACGACCGGCCGCGTCGCACACGACCACGCGCAGTCGCCCCCGGCCAGTCGTCGCCCGGGGCGTCGCCGTCCACCGTGACCTGTCCGCTGTCCGCTGTCCGCCGTCCGCCCGCGCCCGGGGCGGCGCCGTCAGCTACCGGCCGGCGCGGTCTCCTTCGCGCCGGCGGCGTCCGCCGGCTTGACCGAGCGGAGCAGCACGCTGGCGACGTCGACGACCTCGACCTGCTCGCCGGCACCCTTGCCGTTCACGCCGTCGTTCAGCATCGTCGAGCAGAACGGGCAGCCGACCGCGATGGTCTTCGCCCCGGTGGCCATGGCCTCCTCGACCCGGTCCACGTTGATCCGCTTGCCGATCTTCTCCTCCATCCACATCCGGGCGCCGCCGGCACCGCAGCAGAAGGAGCGCTCGCTGTTGCGCGGCATCTCGGTGACCTCGCCGGCGATGGAGCTGTCGAGTACCTCGCGCGGCGGGGCGAAGACCCGGTTGTGCCGGCCCAGGTAGCAGGGGTCGTGATAGGTGACGCCACCGTCGACGGGCTGGACGGGGGTGAGCTTGCCGGCGCTGACCAGGTGGGCCAGGAGTTGGGTGTGGTGCACCACCTCGAACTCGCCGCCGAGCTGCCCGTACTCGTTGCCCAGGGTGTTGAAGCAGTGCGGGCAGGTGGCGACGATCTTGCGCTTGTTCTTCTCTCGGCCCTCGAAGGCCTCGTTCAAGGTCTCCACGTTCTGCTGGGCGAGCATCTGGAAGACGAACTCGTTGCCGATCCGGCGGGCCGGGTCGCCGGTGCAGGTCTCGCCCTCGCCGAGGATGGCGAAGCTGACGCCGGCCTCGTTGAGCAGCGTGGCGACCGCCCGGGTGGTCTTCTTGGCCCGGTCCTCGAACGCGCCCGCGCAGCCGACCCAGAAGAGGTACTCGAAGTCCTCGACCTCACCGACCCGGGGCACCTCGAAGCCGAGGCCCTTGGTCCAGTCCTCCCGGGTGTTCTGCGGCGCACCCCACGGGTTGCCCTTGTTCTCCAGGTTACGCAGCATCACGCCGGCCTCCGACGGGAAGCTCGACTCGATCAACACCTGGTAGCGGCGCATGTCGACGATGTGGTCGACGTGCTCGATGTCGACCGGGCACTGCTCGACGCACGCCCCGCAGGTGGTGCAGGACCAGAGCACGTCGGGGTCGATGATGCCGCCGTCCTCGGCCCCGCCGATCAGCGGCTTCTCGGCCTCGGCGAGCGCCAGCACGTCCATGTGGGCGAGCTGCGCGGCGGTTGCCTTCTCCTCGCCGGTCAGGTCCTTGCCGCCGCCGGCCAGCAGGTACGGCGCCTTGGCGTACGCGTGGTCGCGCAGGCTCAGCACCAGCAGCTTCGGCGACAGCGGCTTGCCGGTGTTCCAGGCCGGACACTGCGACTGGCACCGGCCGCACTCGGTGCAGGTGCTGAAGTCGAGCAGGCCCTTCCAGGTGAACTGCTCGACCTGGGCGACGCCGAACTGGTCCTTCTCCGGGTCGGCCTCCTCGAAGTCGAGCGGCTTGCCCTCGCTCATCATCGGCCGCAGCGCGCCGAGCCCGGAGCCGGCCTCACCCGGGTTGCGCTTGAAGAAGATGTTGAAGAACGCCAGGAAGCGGTGCCAGGCGACGCCCATGGTCACGTTGAGCGCGATGACGATCAGCCAGGTCATCGAGATGGCGATCTTGATGACGGCGGCGATGCTGACGCCGGCCTCCCAATCGGGCAGCAGCGAGCCGACGGCGTGACTGACCGGGGTGGCCCAGACCGGGTACTCGAAGTGGTCGGTGGCGACCTTGAAGCCCCGGATGACGAAGCCCATGATCAGCACCGCGAGGACCACGGCCTCGACGAAGTAGCCCTGCCACATGGTCGAACCGGTGAACCGGGACCGCCCGCCCGGCCGGGTCGGCCGGTTCCGGACCCGGATCGCGATCAGCACCAGGATGCCGACCACGCCGAGCACCGCGATCAGCTCGGTGACCAGGCCGTAGACCGCCAGGCCACCGATCAGCGGAAGGCCGCCGGTCGGGGAGACGACCTCGAAGTACGCCTCCAGCACCAGCAGCGACAGCACGATGAAGCCGACCATCACGAACCAGTGCGCGGCGCCCACGACGCCCCACCGGAGCATCCGCGTGTGGCCGGCGGTCTCCACCAGCATCGTCTTCGTGCGGGTGGCCCTGTCGGTGAACCGATCCGGATCGGGCCGACCCAACCGGATCACTGCCACCATCTTCATGACGGCACGCACCGCAAGCCACACCGCCACGGCGGTGATGGCGGCCGCGAGGATCGTGGTGACGATCTGGACGCTGCCCATCGAGTTGGCCTCCCGGTCTGCTGCCTGTCGAGCGGCTCGGCGACCGGGTCAGGTGCGTGACCGGCGTTCCGCCGACCCCGCACACCGACCGGACCGGTCGATGACCTCGCTCCGCTCGGTCATGCAGTGCAGCCTACGCGCAAGGTTACCCAGCAGTAACGTGAGTCATCTCGCACCTGGGGCCACGCCGCCCTGCGGACACCATAGGGGGCCCGGCGCCGAAGCGCCGGGCAGGGGCCAGCGAGGTGACGTGGAGCGTGTCCACCACCGAGAACGACGCGCCGGGCCGACGCCCGGCGCGGTCAGCGCCAGCGGGAGAGCAGCACCAGGGATCCGACCATCGCGCCGAAGCCCACCGCGAGGTTCCAGTAACCCCACGACATGACCGGGTACGCCTGCTCGGAGAGGTAGTAGATCACCAGCCAGCCGATGCCGGCGACGATCAGCGCAACCGCCGTGATCGGCAGCCAGACCGGGCTAGGCTTGCGCGTCGCCGCCGTCGCCGTCGGACGCACGTCCGTCGGCGGGGTGTACACCTTCTTCTTGCGGACCTGAGACTTGGGCACGACGCTCTCCAGAGGGGGTGACGACCTCGTCCGGCCTGACAACCGGGCACGGGGGCGACGGTCCATGGCCAATAATGTTTCGACAGCTAGCGTAGTCCCGAAGGCCCGTCCAGGCCATGAATGGGGTCAGGCCGATGCGCGGAGTGACCGAAAAGGGCGGGACTGTTCGGGTACCCGCACCGGTCCGCGTCGTGGCGGGCTGACACCAGACGACGCGGAAGGAACGGTCGGTGGAGTACACATCCGGCGCCGCCTCCTGGCGGAAGGTCCTCCGGCGGGCGGTCATCGCCCTCCTGCCCCGACGCCCACGCCAGCGCCGACCGGGCTGGTCGATCGGGGTGCCGCTGATCGCCGCCGCGGCCGGGCTGCTCTTCACCACCACCGCGACGACCGCCGGGGGCACCGCCCTGCGCGAGGACCGCCGCCCCCAACTCACGCAGCTCATCGAGGAACGCCGGGAGCAGGTCGCGACGAGCGAGCTGCGGGCCGCCCGGCTGCGCGACGAGGTCGAGGGCGAGACCGCCGCCCTCGCCGACTCCGACGGCCCGATCAGGGATCAGCGGGACCGCGCCGCCACCAGCCTCCAGGCCGCCGGGTTCACCGCGCTGAGCGGGACCGGCGTCGCCGTGGAGCTGGACGACGCGCCGCGCCGCCCGGAGCAGGGGCTGCCCGAGGGTGCCAGCAACGACGACCTGGTCGTCCACCAGCAGGATGTCCAGGCCGTGGTGAACGCGTTGTGGGCCGGCGGCGCGGAGGCCATGTCAATCATGAACGTCCGCGTGCTCGCCACCAGCGCGGTACGCTGCGTGGGTAACACCCTGCTGCTGCACGGCCGGGTGTACTCCCCACCGTTCAAGATCGTGGCAATCGGCGATCCAGCTGCCCTCCAGCAGGCCCTCGCCGCCTCCGAGGGAGTCCGGGTGTTCAAGGGCGTGGTCGACGACTTCCACCTCGGGTACCGGGAGACGGTCTCGACGGTCACCGTGCCGGCCTTCGAGGACTCGACAGCCCTACGCGCTGCCAAGGTGCCCAGGTGAGCCGGACGCCCGACGACCGCTGGGACGGCCGGCGCCCCGGCCGGGACGAGGAGGCGACCGACTTCCTCCCCCCGGTCGACCGCCCCGGCCCGAGCCCGTCGGAGCGACCCGGCCAGGCCGGCCCCTGGCCCCACCCGGTGCTGCCGCCCCGCTCGACGGCCTCCCGAGGCGGCCATCCGGCGGCACCCGGCACCCGGCCGAAGCCGGCGGACGCCCCGCCCGCCTGGACCGGCCCCGCCGCGAACCGCCCGGCGTCCGCCGCCGAGGCCCCCACCGCCTTCCTCCCGACGGTGCCGCCCGGCCGGCCACCGGTTACCGGCCCGGCCCTGGACTCGACCGCGCTGATGGGCGCCGTGCCCCGCATGGCGCAGAGCGACGACCCGGGCCGAGCCGACGCCGAGCCGGCCGAGCCGCCCCGACCGCGCCGTGGCGAGCGGGTGGTCCAGCTCCGGGC
The DNA here is from genome assembly GCF_040296145.1 of Micromonospora sp. NPDC002296. Taxonomy (NCBI): domain Bacteria; kingdom Bacillati; phylum Actinomycetota; class Actinomycetes; order Micromonosporales; family Micromonosporaceae; genus Micromonospora; species Micromonospora sp. NPDC002296. The sequence goes on along the minus strand of NZ_JBEOWQ010000001.1, from coordinate 254,202 downwards.
CGAGCAGACCGGCGAGGGCTACAAGAGCGTCTACTCCGAGCTGACCCGGCCGTCCATCTGGACCCGGCTGCGCACCGGGGTACGGGTCACCGGCGAGGTGCTGATCACCTTCGGCCTGGTGGTGCTCCTCTTCGCCGGGTACGAGGTGTGGGGCAAGTCGGCCATCGTCGACGCCCATCAGAACGACCTCGACCGTCAGCTCGCCCAGGCCTGGGGTGCGAGCGGCGACCCGACCGTGGCCCCCACCGCCACCGCCACCGCCAAGCCCAAGCCGCCGGTGCACGGCAAGCCCCTCGCCGGGCTCTACATCCCGAAGCTCGACAAGAACTGGGTGGTGGTCGAGGGCGTCACCCAGGCGGACATCCGGTACGCCCCCGGCCACTACCCGGACAGCGCCATGCCGGGGGAGGTGGGCAACTTCGCCGTCGCCGGCCACCGCAACCGGGCCACGTTCTGGCGGCTGGACGAGCTGGACAGCGGCGACGCCATCGTGGTCGAGGGCAAGACCGACTGGTACGTCTACAAGGTCTACAAGTCCCGGATCGTCAAGCCGAACCAGGTCGAGGTCGTCGCCCCCGTGCCGATGCAACCGGGCGCGAAGCCGACGAAGAAGCTGCTCAGCCTCACCACCTGCAACCCGAAGTTCGACAACTACCAGCGCCTGATCATCCACGCCGAACTGGACCGCACCGAGGCCAAGTCGGCCGGCCGGCCGGCGGAACTGGGGGCCTGACGATGTACGGCTGGATCTGGCGCAGGCTCCCGCTGGGGCTACCCGGCAAGCTGGCCGGTTCGCTGCTGCTCGCCACCGCGACGGTCGCCCTGCTGTGGTACGTGGTCTTCCCGTGGGCGGAGCCGCTGCTCCCCTTCGACGACGTGCAGGTCACGCAGGACTCCGGTGAGCCGGGCGGCGAGCCGGGCGTGGACGGGAGCGCCCCGCCCGGCGACGAGCACGACCTGCCGTACAACACCGACCAGAACAACACCCCGCCCCCCAGCCCGAACAGGTGAGTCGATGCGCGTCCTGGTGATCGACAACTACGACTCGTTCGTCTTCAACCTCGTGCAGTACCTCGGCCAGCTCGGCGTCGACTGCGACGTGCGGCGCAACGACGAGATCGACGTCGAGGAGGTGGGCCGGGTCGGCGCGGCCGGCGTCCTGCTCTCCCCGGGGCCGGGCAGCCCGGACCGGGCCGGCATCTGCCTCGACGTCATCCGCCGGTACGCGGGCGAGCTGCCGATCTTCGGCGTCTGCCTGGGTCATCAGGCGATCGGCGAGGCGTTCGGGGCGACCGTGGCCCGCGCCCCCGAGCTGCTGCACGGCAAGACGTCCGAGGTGCGACACCACGCGGTGGGGGTGCTGGCCGGGCTGCCGGACCCGTTCACCGCCACCCGGTACCACTCGCTCACCGTGCTGCCCGAGACGCTGCCCGACGAGCTGGAGGTCACCGGCTGGACGGGCTCCGGGGTGGTGATGGCGATGCGGCACCGGACGCTGCCGATCGAGGGCGTCCAGTTCCACCCGGAGTCGGTGCTCACCGAGGGCGGCCATCTGATGCTGGCCAACTGGCTGGCCACGTGCGGCCACCCGGAGGCGCTGGAGCGCGCACCGGAGCTGTCCGCCGAGGTCGACGCCCGCCGCCGCTCGGCGTTCGCCGCCGCCTGACGTCGACCGGTCGCGCCCGCCCCACCCCGAAAGCCGACCGGTCGCGCCCGCCCCACCCCGAGGCCGACCGGTCGCGCTCGCGCCGCCCGAGGCCGGAAACGACGAACCCGGCCCCTCGGAGGGGCCGGGTTCGGTGGTCACTGCTCGGGGAGGCGGACCGGCGGGGTCGGGAGCGGCAGCCCGCCGCCGCGGCCCGCCGGCGGGGTCGGACTGCTGGACGGCGGCGTCCCGGTCGGCTCGGTGGGCTCCGGGCTGGGTTCGGGGATGTCCACCTCGATGGTCACCCGCTTGCCCTTCTCCAGACTCGTGCCACCCCGCGGGTTCTGGCCGGACACCTTGCCGGCCTGGTCGGCCGGCACCTCGTCACCGTCGACGATCTTCACCACGTAGCCGGCCCGCTCCAACTCCCGCTTCGCGTCCTCCGCCGAGGAGCCGACGACGTTCGGCACCTCACGGATGTTGCCCTTGGAGACCGTCACCGTCACCTGGGTGTCCTCGGCGACCATGGTCCCGGAGGGCGGGTCGACCTCCGTGACGTTCCCCTCGGCGGCCTCGCTGCTCACTTCCTTCTTGGTCACCCGAAGATTCAGCCCCTTGAGCTGCTGCTCGACGTTCTTGAACGGGGAGCCGACCAGGGCGCGCGGGATCGCCACCTCCGGCTTGCCGCCGCAGAGCTGGATGGTGACCCCCTCGCCCTTCTCCAGCTCGGTGCTCGCCGACGGCTCCTGCTTGACGACCGTGTCCTTCTTGCAGGTTCTGTCGAAGACCGGGTCGCCGACGGTGGGGACCAGGCCGGCACCCTCGATCGCAGCCACCGCGGCGTCCTTGGTCTGGCCCGCCAGGTTGGGAACGCCGACCTTCTCGGGGTCGCTCTCGTTCAGCAGGATGCCGGTGACCAGGGCGATCACGGCGAGCACGCCGAGCGCGGCGAAGGTGGCGATCACCCAGGAGGAGGCCCTGCGCTGCCGGGGATCGCCGACGCGGGCCGGCGGCTGCTGCCGGGTGGCCGCGCCGCCGACGACCTGGGTCGGGTACCCGGATCTGGCGGCCGCCATCGGAGCGGTCTCGGCCTCCTGCATCACGGGGGTGGCCATCACCGGCCGGCCGGCCGCCGCCCGGAGCAGGTCGGCCCGCATCTCGCCGGCGCTCTGGTACCGGTTGAGCGGGTTCTTCGACAGCGCCTTCAGCACGATCGCGTCGATCGCGGGAGTGACATCCGGGTTGATGTCGCTGGGGGTCGGCGGGGCCTCCCGGACGTGCTGGTACGCGACGCTGACCGGGCTGTCCCCGACGAACGGCGGGTGGCCGCAGACCAGCTCGAAGAGCACGCAGCCGGCCGCGTACACGTCGGATCGGGCGTCGACGGCCTCGCCGCGCGCCTGCTCCGGGGAGAGATACTGCGCCGTGCCGATGACCGCGCTGGTCTGGGTCATCGAGGTGACGCCGGCGGCCAGCGCCCGGGCGATGCCGAAGTCCATCACCTTGACCTGGCCGGTCTGGGTGAGCATCACGTTGCCGGGCTTGATGTCCCGGTGGATGATGCCGTGCCGGTGGCTGAACTCCAGCGCGGCGCACATGTCGGCGCAGATCTCCAGCGCCCGGCGCGGCTGGAGCCGCCCCTCGACGCCGAGGACCTCCTTGAGGGTCCGCCCGTTGACGAACTCCATCACGATGAACGGCAGCGTCTCGCCGGTCGGCCCGGTCTCCTCGCCGGTGTCGTACACGGCGACGATCGCCGGGTGGTTGAGCGAGGCGGCGTTCTGCGCCTCCCGACGGAACCGCATCTGGAACGTGTCGTCCCGGGCCAGGTCGGCCCGGAGCATCTTGATCGCGACGTCCCGACCGAGCCGGAGGTCACGGCCGCGGTGCACCTCGGCCATGCCGCCGTAGCCGAGCAGCTCGCCGACCTGGTACCTGCCACCGAGCAGGCGGGCCTGCGCTGTCATCGCGTCTGTCGTCCTTCGCTCGTCGTCGTCCCGCCGTCACCCGGCAGGAGCCGTCCCATCCGACGGTACGGCGTCCGGGAGGATTCGTCGCCCTCGCCGGCCGCCGACGCACCGGAGGCCACGGCCCGCATGCCGAGGCCGCCGGGATCACCGGCCGCCGCGTTCTTCCGCCAGTTGTAGGAAATCACGCCGGAGCAGAGCAGGACCACTACGGCCAGCACCACGAACAGCAGGACCACCCCTGAGCTGGACCGTTGTGGGGGGGCCGGCGGTGGGCCGGGCTGCCGTGCGTACCCGACCGGGCCCGCCTGCCGGACCGGGGCCGGTGGCACGGCCGCGGCGCCGCGCGGGTAGGCCGGCGGGGTGGCGACCGGCGGACGGGAAACGGCCGCCGGAGGCTGCGCCTGCTGGTGGGTGACCGGCGGGCGCGGCTGGTGGACGACCGGCGGCCGGGGTACGGCGGCCGGCGGACGGGGCTGCGGCGGCGCGGACGTCGGGACCGGCCGCTGCGCCACCGCGGGCGGGCGGGGCGGCCGGCGTGTGGCGGACGGCACCTGGGCGCGGGCCATCGGGGCCGCCGGGGAGGCCGGGGCGGCGGAGATCTGGCCGAGCTGCCCGGCGGTGCGGGACTGCTGGCCGAGCGCGAGCTTCGCCTGCCGGGCCACCCCGGCCAGGGCTGCGGCGCTGGGCCAGCGGGCGGTCGGGTCCTTGGCCATCGCCCGTTCGACGATCGCCCGCACCGGCGGCGGGATGTCGCCGGGCAGCGGCCGGGGGGCGTCCCGGACGTGCCTCATGGCGATCTCAAGCGGATTGTCGCCCTCGAACGGCCGCCGGCCGGCGAGGCACTGGTATGCGACCACGCCGAGGGCATACACGTCGGAGGCGGGCGTGGCGACCGCACCGGTGGCCTGCTCGGGGGAGATGTACGAGGCGGTGCCGAGCACCGAGCCGGCTGCGGTGAGCTGCCCGACCAGCTCGGAGCGGGCGATGCCGAAGTCCGTCAGCACCAGCGTCCCGTTCGGCCGGACGAGCAGGTTGCCCGGCTTCACGTCGCGGTGCACGATGCCCTTGCAGTGCGCCGCGTGCAGCGCGTCGGCGGCCTGGGCGAGCAGCGCCATGGTGCGGGCCGGGGTGAGTCGGCCGACCCGGCCGAGCGTGGAGGAGAGGGCGTCGCCCTCGACGTACTCCATCACCAGGAAGGCGATGTGCTGGTCACTGCCGTAGTCGTATACGTCGACCACGCCGGGGTGGTTGATGGTGGCCATGGTGCGCGCCTCGCCGCGGAACCGCTCGGCGAAGCCCGGCTCGTCCAGCAGCGCCGGGAGCAGGCTCTTCACCGCGACCGTCCGGCCCAGCACCTGGTCGGTGCCGCGCCACACGTCGCCCATGCCGCCGCTGGCGATCCGCTCGTCGAGGCGGTAGCGGTTGCCGAGCTGGACACCGGGGCTGAGCATGTCAGCGGCCCCCGGGGTCGGCGATCGCCGCCTGCATGATCTTGCCGGCGATCCGGGCCGCCTCGGCGCTGCCGCCGGCGCCCGCCTCCTCCAGCATCACGCAGACCGCGGAGACCGGGTTGCCGTTCTTGTCGAACGCGAAGCCGATGAACCAGCCGTGGTCCGGAGTCTGCGGGCCGGACTGGGCGGTGCCCGTCTTGCCGCCGACCCGGTAGCCGTCGATCTTCGCCTTGCGGCCGCTGCCGTTCTCCACCACGCTGACCATCATGTCGCGCAGGTCCGACGCGACGGGGCCGCTGACCGGCTGGCGCAGCTCCCGCGGCTTGGCGGTGTAGTAGCTGGTGGTGCGGTCCGGGGCGAGCAACTGCCGGACCAGGTACGGCCGCATCTGGCTGCCGCCGTTGGCGACCGTCCCGGCGATCAGCGCCCCCTGTAGCGGGGTCATCCGCACGTCGCGCTGCCCGATGGAGGACTGTGCCAGGGCGGCCGGGTCGGTGGCGCCGTCGGGGGCCTGCATCGTTCCGGTGCGGCTGGCCGCCGTCGGCAGCCCGCCCTCGCCGAGCTGGCCGACCGTGAGGTCGTCCTGCTCGAAGCCGAACTGGCGGGCCTTCTCCTTCACCTTGTCGGGACCGAGCTTGACGCCGAGCTGGGCGAAGCCGGTGTTGCAGGACTCGGTGACCGCGTCGAGCAGGGTGACCTGGTCCTCGGGGCAGATCGACGGCGCGGCGTTGCGGATCGGGGTGCCCGAGGTCGGCGGGGTCCAGCTGGAGCCGGCGGGGATCTCGGTGTTCTTGCCGACGCCGTTCTCCAGGGCGGCGGCGGCCACCACGATCTTGAAGGTGGACCCCGGGGGCAACACCTCCGACAGTGCCCGGTTCTTCAGCGGGCCGTTCGGAGCGTTGTCCAGCTTGTTGTAAGCCGCCGTCGCCTCGTTGCTGTCGTGGCTGACCAGCGGGTTCGGGTTGAAACTGGGCATGGAGACCAGCGCCTGCACCGCACCGGTACGGGGATCGAACGCGATCGCCGCGCCCTTCTTCGCCCCGACCTCGTTGTCGGCCAGCCCGGCGTACGCCGCGTCCTGGGCCCGCTTCGACAGGGTGAGCAGGACGTTGCCGCCGCCGGTCTCGTCGCCGGTGAACATGTCCCCGATCCGGTTGACGATCAACGCGTCGCTGGTGCCGGCGAGGAAGTCGTTCTCCACCCGCTCGATGCCGGTGTCGCCGAGGTTGACCGGCTTGTAGCCGAGGACGTGCGCGTACTTCTCCCCGCCGGGGTAGGTCCGCAGGAACCGCAGCTTGCCGCCGGTCTCCTTGCTGGTGGCCAGGGCGGTGCCGCCGGCCTCGATGTTGCCGCGCTTGCGCTCGTACTCGGCCACCTGGACCCGGCCGTTGTAGTCGCTGTTGCGGTACTCGTCCGCCTTGTAGGCCTGGATCCAGTTCAGGTTCGCGAAGAGCAGACCGAACAGGACCATCGCGACGACGCCAACGCGGCGCAGGGGTGCGTTCACGGCCGGATCACCTCCGTGGGGGCACCGTGCAGCTGCTCGGGCGGGCCGCCCCCGGGTCGGGCGGCGGAGCCGCCGGCCCCGGCCACCGGACGACGTGCGCCGTCGGAGACCCGCAGCAGCACCGCGATGAGCAGCCAGTTCGCCATCAGCGACGAGCCACCGGCGGACAGGAACGGGGTGGTCTGACCCGTCAGCGGGATCAGCTTGCTGATCCCGCCCACGATCACGAACACCTGGAGGCCGAGGGTGAAGGCCAGGCCACCGGCGAGCAGTTTGCCGAACGAGTCCCGCACCGCCAGCGCGGCCCGCAGCCCTCGCTCCACGATCAGCAGGTAGACCACCAGCAGCGCGGAGAGCCCGAACAGGCCGATCTCCTCGCCGATGCCGGCGAAAATGAAGTCGTTCTGCACCTCGGGGATCTCCAGCGGCTGCCCGCCGCCCGGCCCGGCGCCGAACAGGCCGCCGCTGCCGAGCGCCAGCAGGCCCTGCACCAGTTGGTAGCCGTCCTCGTACGGGTCGGCGAACGGGTCCAGCCAGATCTCGGCGCGCAGGTGGAAGTTCGCGAACGGCCCGCCGATGACGCCGCCCAGCACGTACGCCAGATAGGCCCCGCCGAAGAACAGGATCAGGCCGATGAGCAGCCAGCTCACCCGTTCGGTGGCGATGTAGAGGGTCACCACGAACATGCCGAAGTAGAGCAGCGAGGTGCCCAGGTCCTTCTCGAAGACGAGCACCAGCACGCTCAGCACCCACACCGCGAGCACCGGGCCGAGGTCCCGCCCGCGCGGGAAGTCGATGCCGAGCACCCGGTGACTGGCCAGCGAGAGCACCTCGCGCTTGCGCACCAGGTAGTAGGCGAAGAAGACGAGCAGCGCCAGCTTGGCGAACTCACCGGGCTGGATGCTGAAGCCGCCGATGCGGATCCACAGCTTCGCGCCGTAGATCTCGGAGTACCTCGCCGGCAGCACCGCCGGGATCATCACCAGCACGATGCCGGCGAGGCCCAGGGTGTACGCGTACCGCGAGATCGACCGGTGGTCGCGCATCAACGCGAGCAGGACGGCGGCGAGGAACACCGACGCGAGCGTCCAGGCGAACTGCCGGCCGCCGTTACCGGCGAAGATCGCCAGCGACTCCCGGTCCCCGGGGGTGGCCTTGGCCAGGTCGAGCCGGCGCAGGAAGCCCACGCCGATCCCGTTGAGCAGGGCCACCGCCGGCAACAGGGCCGGGTCCGCGAACGGCGCGAGAAACCGGATGACCACGTGCAGGGCCAGGAAGACGCCCGCCAGCACGGCGGTCGGGACCCAGAAGTCCGGGGTGACCGTGTCGAGCACGGTCGCCTCCACCGTCGCGCCGTACGCGGCCACGATCACCAGGGCCAGCAGCAGCAGGGACAGTTCGGCGTTGCGCCGCGACCTGGCCATGCGTACGCCGGACTGCTCGCCCGTCGTGGCGGGCGAGACTGTCGGTACGGCCGCTGCGGTCACGGATGGTCCTCGGATTTTCTCAGCCGACGCTCACTCGGGCGACCGGCAGCCGGCGGGGTCGGCCGGCGTGGCCGTGTCGGAGGGCGGAACGTCGGGTGTAGTGGTGGGCGAGGACGTCAGGGTGGCTGCGGCTGATGGCGTTGCCGGGCCGCCCGGCCTGGTGGGTTCGCCGCTGGCGATCGCGGTACGGCTCGCCCCGGGGGTGGGGGTCGCCGGGCCCGGGTTGGCCGGATCCGTCGTCGCCGTCGGGCAGATCGGCTTCAGGTTCGGGTTGGCCGGGTCGTCACTGGTCAGCTCGGCCAGCCGGCGTTCGGCGTCCGGCTCGTTCTTCGCCGGGATGCCCTGCTTGACCTGCTCCTGCGCCGCCAGGGTGAGGTCGTCCAGCCGGGCGGGGCTGGTGGAGTGCACGGCCGAGAGGTCCAGGCCGGCGATCTGCCCCTGGACTCCCCGGAACACGGCCACGTCGCCCTGCTCTGTGGCGCCGACGTAGTACTGCCGCTGGGTGTAGCTCCAGCTGGCGAAGAGCACGCCACCGAGAATGACCACGAGGCCGAGGAGCATCGCGGTGGTCCGCAGCGGGCGACGCTTCGGGCGGTCGTCCTCCTCGGCCGGCTCATCGGGTGCGGGCGGCCGGGGCGCGGACAGCGCCGAGGCACGCGCGGCGGGCGTGGAGATGTCGGCGGAGGTGGCCATGCCCCGGTCTCGGGCGGCGGCGCCACCGACGATCGGGCTCGCCTCGACGATGTCATGGGCGGTGGCGTCGGCGATGATCACCGTGATGTTGTCCGGGCCACCGCCGCGCAACGCGAGCTGCACCAGCCGTTCGACGCACTGCTGCGGGTCGGTGTACTCGCGCAGGGTGTCGCCGATCGTCTCCGCACTGACGACGCCGGAGAGGCCGTCGCTGCAGATCAGGTAGCGGTCGCCGGGCAGCACCTGACGGACGCTGTACTCCGGGTCGATGTCGCGGCCGTCGAGCGCCCGGGTGAGCAACGAGCGCTGGGGGTGGCTGCTCGCCTCCTCGGCGCTGATCCGGCCCTCGTCGACGAGCATCTGGACGTACGTGTCGTCCTTGGTGATCTGCGCGAACTCGCCGTTGCGCAGGAGATAGGCCCGCGAGTCGCCGATGTGGACCATGCCCAGCTTGGTGCCGGAGAAGAGGGTCGCGGTCAGCGTGGTGCCCATCCCCTCCAGCTGCGGGTTGGCGTCCACTGTGTCGCGGAGCTGCTGGTTGGCGGTGCCCACGGCCGAGCGCAACGCGTCGACCAGGGCGTCACCGGGGACGTCCTGGTCGAGCGGCTCCATGGCACCGATGACGATGTTGCTGGCGACGTCACCGGCGGCCATGCCGCCCATGCCGTCGGCGACGGCGAGAAGCCGCGGTCCGGCGTAGACGGAGTCCTGGTTACCGTCTCGGATCAGACCGCGGTCGCTGTGGGCCGCATAGCGCAGGGTCAGAGTCATGGCCGTAATTCGAGAGAGGTGCGGCCGATACGGATCGGCACGCCGAGGGGGACGGGGGTTGGTCCGGTGACCTTAGCGCGATCCAGGTAGGTGCCGTTAGTCGATCCGAGGTCCTCGACAAACCATTGCCCGTCACGCGGCACGAGCCGGGCGTGTCGCGCGGAGGCGTAGTCGTCGGTGATGACCAGGGTCGAATCCTCGGCCCGACCGATGGTGATCTGCGATTCACCCAGGGTGATCCGGGTGCCGGCGAGCTGCCCGGCGGTCACCACCAGCTGGTGCGCGGCCCGGCCCCGCTTCACCTTCGCCGGCTTGGCCTGTGGCTGCCCGGTCGAGGCCCCCACCGCCCGCGGCGCGGCCACCAGCCGGCCCGAACGGGCGCCCGCGAACAGGTCCCGGCGGATGACGCCGACCACCGTGAACACGAAGATCCACAGCAGGATGAGGAACCCGAACCGGGCGACGGTGATGACGAGTTCCGGCAAGGCGGATCAGCCGTCCACGCGGAAGGTCAGGGTGGTGGTGCCGAGCTGGATCATGTCGCCCGGGTTGAGGGCGACGGCGGAGACCCGCTGGCCGTTGACCATGGTGCCGTTGGTCGACCCGAGATCGGTCAGCACAACCTGTCCACCGTCGAAGTCCAGCCGGGCGTGTCGCCGGGAGATGCCGACGTCCGGCAGGCGCAGGTTGGCCTGGTCGCCGCGGCCGATCACCGTCGAGCCCATCTGGAGCGGATAGGTGCGGCCGTCGCCGGAGACCAGCCGGACGTTGCGCCCGCCGCCGTGTCCCGGCGGAGGACCGTAGCCGCCACCCTGGTCGTACGCCGGGTAGGCGGGCGGGCCCTGGTCGTAACCGCCCTGGTCGTAGCCGGGCGCGGAGACCGGGGCGACGTCGCCGCCGGTGTAGACCTCGGCGGTGACCCGGAACATCCCGGTGTCGAGGCCCTCGCCGCGCTCGATCTCGACGATCACGTCGCCGTAGACCGTCCAGGCCTGCTCGCCGATGAACTCCGCCTGCGACTGGGCCAGCTCCTGGGCCAGCGCGGCGGCGTACGGCGCCAGACGGCTGTGGTCGTAGGGCGAGAGATCGATCACGTAGCGGTTGGGCACCAGCGTTCGCCCACCGGCCAGGATCGCCTTGTGCGCCTCGGCCTCCCGCTGCATGGCGTTGAGGATCTCCACAGGGTGAACCACCCCTTTGAAGACCTTGGCGAAGGCTCCCTCGACCAGGCCTTCCAAACGCTTCTCAAAGCGTTGCAGCACGCTCACCGGCTCCTCCTCGGGTCCCGAGGACATGATGGTATCCGGCCGGCGCGCGTGCAGCTCACACGCCGCTCGGCCGTCCGCTGCCGGCCCGCTCGGGCGGGCCGGTGCCCTCGTGCTACAGTTTCGTCCGCCACGAACGGTAACCGGTCGTGGCCAGGGTCGGAAAGACCGTAGGATGTGCCGGGCCGCTGACAACGGCGGAGCCGGGGCAAGCTACAGTCTTACCGGTCAGCCACGGGGAAGTGGCGGAATGGCAGACGCGCACGGTTCAGGTCCGTGTGTCCGAAAGGACGTGGGGGTTCAACTCCCCCCTTCCCCACCAGATCAAGGGCTCCGCAGCGATGCGGGGCCCTTGAGTCGTTGGGGGCCTGCGTCGCGTCCGGCCGGTGCCGGACGTCACGCTATGCTCCGATCGTTTCCCTGCCTCCTATGGACCAGGAGTGGCGTGTGAGTGTCGCGTTGGTGACCGGGTCGGGCGGCTTGATCGGTTCCGAGGCGGTCCGGCACTTCGCCGGCCTCGGTCTCGACGTCGTCGGCATCGACAACGACATGCGGCAGGAGTTCTTCGGCGCCGAGGCGTCGACCGCGTGGAACGTCCGGCGGCTGTCCGAGGAGCTGGGCGGGGCGTACTCCCACCACAGCATCGACATCCGGGACCGCGACTCGCTGGCGACACTCTTCGCCCGGTACGGCCGCGACATCGCTGTGGTGATCCACACGGCCGCGCAGCCGTCGCACGACTGGGCGGTCCGGGACCCGTTCACCGACTTCGACGTCAACGCCGGCGGCACCCTCAACGTGCTGCAGAACGTCCGCGAGCACTGCGTCGAGGCGCCGGTGATCCACTGCTCCACCAACAAGGTGTACGGCGACCACCCCAACAGCCTCCCCCTGGTCGAGTTGGAGACCCGGTGGGAGATCGAGCCGGGGCACCCGTACGAGCAGGGCATCCGCGAGGACATGTCTATCGACGCCTGCCTGCACTCGGTCTTCGGCGCGTCCAAGGTCGCCGCCGACGTGATGGTGCAGGAGTACGGCCGCTACTTCGGGATGCGGACCGCCTGCTTCCGGGGCGGCACACTGACCGGCCCGGCGCACTCCGCGACGGAGCTGCACGGCTTCCTCGGGTACGTGATGCGGGCCAACATGGAACGCCGGACGTACAAGATCTTCGGTTACCAGGGCAAGCAGGTCCGGGACGCCATCCACAGCTCGGACGTGGTGTCGGCGTTCGAGGCGTTCTTCCGCGACCCGCGCTCGGCTGCCGTCTACAACCTCGGCGGCGGACGGCACTCCAACACCTCCAACCGGGAGGCGTTCGCCCTGGCCGAGCAGATCACCGGCCAGGAGATGGTCACCGAGTACGTCGAGGCGAACCGGGTCGGCGACCACAAGTGGTGGATCGGCTCGAACGAGGCGTTCCAGGCCGACTACCCGGGCTGGAAGCAGGTCTACGACGTCCCGATGATCATGCGGGAGATCCACGAGGCCAACGTGGACAAGTGGGTCCCGGGCGCATGACCGTCGACAGCAAGCGCAACGTCCTCGGCGTCCTGGTCGACGCCACCGACTACGCCGGCGCGACCGAGCGGGTGGTGGCCGCGGCGCGCGAGCGCCGGCCGCTGGCGCTGACCGCGCTCGCCGTGCACGGCGTGATGACCGGCGTGCTCGACCCGGCGCACAACGCCCGGCTCAACTCGTTCGACGTGGTCACCCCTGACGGTCAGCCGGTGCGCTGGGCGCTGAACCTGCTGCACCACGCCGGCCTGGCCGACCGGGTCTACGGCCCGCTGCTGACCCTGCACGTGCTGCGCCGCTTCGCCGAGGAGGGCCTGCCGGTCTACCTCTACGGCTCGACGGAGGACACCCTGAGCCGGCTGATCCCGGAGCTGGAGCGGATGTTCCCGGCCCTGAAGATCGCCGGGGTGGAGCCGTCGAAGTTCCGGGCCGTACAGCCGGGCGAGGACGTCGAGATCGCCGACCGGATCAGGGCCAGCGGTGCCCGGCTCGTCCTGGTCGGGCTGGGCTGCCCCCGCCAGGAGGTCTGGGCGTACGCCATGCGGCCCCTGCTGGACATGCCGCTGATGGCGGTCGGGGCTGCCTTCGACTACCACGCCGGCCTGCTCCGGAAGCCGCCGCCGTGGATGCAGCGGGCCGGCCTGGAGTGGTTCTGGCGGCTCGGCCTGGAGCCGAAGCGACTCTGGCGCCGGTACGTCATCCTCAACCCGGCCTACCTGGGCCGGCTGGCGGCGCAGAAGACCGGCCTGTGGAAGGCGAAGCCGCCCACCCCGGCCGCCGAGCGTCCGGCCACGTTCGCCGTCTGACCCACGCCCCTCCGGTCACCCCGTCGATGCTGTGAACCGCGCGCCGACGGGCCGCCCCTAGGGGACCAGGCTTCGGGTCGAACCCGGGAACGGCCCGGATCCGCCCGGGGTCGGATTCGGCGAGGCTGGGGTCGTGGATGGGCATCTCATCGTTCTGCTGCCGGTCGCCGGCGTCTGGCTGGCCGCGGGCTTCCTCGCCGACCGGCTGCCCCGGCCGGACCGCGCCCGAGCACTGCACCGGCGTACCGGATGGGTGCTCGCCCTGACCCTGACCGGCCTCGGCCTGACGGCGGGCGTGCTGGCCGCCGGGTTGCAGAGCGCCGGCGCCGGCACGGTGGACCGGGCCGCCGCCGGGCTCGCGCCGGCGGCCCCACCCGCGTTGCTCGTCGCGGTCTGCGCCGCCCGGCGGATCCGCCGGCTGCGGACCGGCGCGGGCGCCCTCGCCACGGCACCGCACGCCCCGGCCCCGCACGGCCTGCGGGCCGCCGCCGCCCATCCGCTCGTCGGCCTGCCGCTCCAGGTCACCGGCCTGGCCACCGTCCCGGGTGTGCTCTCGGCCAGCGGCCTGGAGGTCTTCGCCGGGCCCGGCACGACCGGGGCCGCGGTCACCGTCGGCGCGCTGGGTGTCGCCGCCATCGGGGTACGACACGCGCTGCGCCACAGCCGGCTGGCCGAGCGGGCGCTGTCCCAGCAGCCGGCGTCACCGCGGGCGGCCAGTCCCCTGCACGTATAGCAGCTCCAGGATCGCCCGGGTCGCCTCGAACCAGCGGTCCATCCAGTCGGGCGGGGGCACGCTCCCCTTCGGCGGCAGCTCCAGCAGCAGGCCGCGCAGCAACGGATGGTCGGCCAGGGACTCGGCCGACCCGGTCGGCCAGCCGGCCGGCGGGAACGACGGCTCGGTGAGCGGGTTCGGGTCCAGCGAGGGCAGCGACAGCGGCGGCCCGGCCTGCTCGGGGGCTGGCGCCCCGCCTTCCCTGCCACCGAAGTCGGTGTCGGTGGAGACCACCTCTGTCAGCACGGTGTCCCGGCGGGCCCCGCGGTACTTGCCGCCGAACCGCTCCGGTTTGCCCGGACCGTTGGTGAGGTTCTCTGACCCGATCGTCGTCATCGTCTCGCCTGCCTCGCTCGGTTGCCGATCCCGGCGGTTTGTCGATCAGCGCCGTACCGAGGGGTACAACGACCCGGGGCGGGGGTGGCGACGGGTCCGGATCCGATCCGTGCCGCTGGCCGCAGATCCGTACCCGCAGGTCACGGTCCCACCCCGGGACGCGCGGCGGGCGCGGAACGTCCGGCAACGCTGCCGGACGGGCCGCGCCCGCCGTGTCTGGGTCCGGTCCATCAGTCCCGGGCGAAGGTGCCTTCCCTGGTGCCGGCGACGAAGGCGTGCCAGTCACCCGGAGCGAAGATCAGGTTGGGCCCGCTCTTGTCCTTCGAGTCCCGCACCCCGACCGCCCCGGTCACGTACGCCACCTCGACGCAGTTGTCACAGTTCGGCCCACTTTTCGAGCTCTTGAACCACGTCGCCCGCGTCAGGTCCCCACGGGACCACTTGGTCGCCACTTCCACAACGGCTCCTCTGCCAGTTTTGCGATTTGTGCGATGGATTCCTCCGGCCGTGTGGCTGCTGCTCGAATGTGATCGAAGATGAAGTTGTACTTCTGCAGTTCGTCGCTCTTCTCGAGGAAGAGCCCACCCGTGGCGTTCTCCGCGTACACGACATCGGGATCACCCGCTTCGGGGAAGCTGAGGATGGTGAAGGTGCCGTCCATGCCGGCGTGCGCCCCTACCGAGAACGGCAGGATCTGGAGCGTCACGTTCGGCAGCTCCGCCACCTCCACCAGCCGCCTGAGCTGACCACGCATCACCGCGTCGCCGCCCACCGGCCGGCTCAGCACCGCCTCATCGAGCACCACCCAGAGATCGACCGAATCGTCCTGGGTCAACAACGACTGGCGGTCGATTCGGACACGCACCCTCTGCTGGACCTGATCGTCGGTGAAGTCCGGACGGGCGGCGCGGATCATCGCCGAGGCGTACTCCTCGGTCTCCAGCAGGCCCGGCACCACCTGCTGCTCGTACGTCCGGATGGAGCTCGCGGCCGACTCCAGGCCGACGAACGACCCGACCAGCACCGTGCTGTACGGGTGCCACCAGCCCTTCTGCCGGGCCTCCCGGGAGATCTGCACCAGTTCGTCGCTCTCGGCGCCGGACACCCCGTAGATCAGCAGCATGTCCCGGACGTCGCGCGGTGTGGCGGTGGTGTGGCCGGTCTCGATCCGGGAGATCTTCGACGCGGAGCACTCCAACTGCTCGGCGACCACCTCGATCGTGATGCGTGCCGCGTCGCGGTGGCGGCGCAGCTCGGCGCCGAGCCTGCGACGGCGGATGGTGGGGCTGCGTCGCTCACTCACGGCGTCCCCCAGCGGGCCATGTGGCCGGACCGATCGCTGCTCGCGCTCACCCGGTTACCTCCGGTCGATCGCGCCCGGAATCGACGCCCGCCGGGGGCGCGACCGTCGGGCGGCGAGCGTTTCGCGGCAGGGGCGTGGTGCCGGTCGTCGACCGGCCGCGGGCGGGCGAAACCGGCGTCCAGTGTGCCGCCCCGGGGACAGCGGCATCAAGCGTCTATTTCCGCGCGCCGCTCACGTATCGGCAAAAGTCGACATGCAACTTGCATGAAACACGCCACTGATGCAGTCTGTCCGTAGGGCCAAGGTCACTCACCGTTCCGGTCGGCCACCGGAGAGGCGGGCGCTCCGTCGCGACGGACCGCCCGGTCCGAGGGACCCGGCCCAGGCACCACACGGACCTGCCCCGGTTCCAGGCCCCGTTGTCACATGCCACTGGCTGCGACGGCGGGCGCGACGACCGGATGCAGTCGGGTGATGGTCGGGTGACGGCACGCCACCAGCGGGCACAACCCGACCAGCACCGCCCCGCCTGACCGGTTCACGAGGCACGACCCCCCGTCACCGGGCCCACGGCATCCCCCGAAATCACCGCCGGCGTACGCCGGCCGATCCTTTCCAGGAGTCCTCTGTGCTTCCCCGCTCAGGTGACGTAGTGCACGTGACTCGCGCGGCGAGTGTCCAGTTCCTCAGACCGATCATGTTCCGCGTGATCCGGGTACACGACTGGCCCACGTACGAAGGTTGGGTGTGGCTCGACGGCTACGAGTTGAACGCGGCGGGGGACGCGGTCAGCCAGCGGTCGATCTTCGTGCAGGCGGCCGGGCTGCGTCAGCTCCGGACCGCGCCGCAGCCCCAGCAGCACACCGTCCGCCAGCGCCGCCCGGTGGTCCGTACGGCGGTCCGGGTGGGCTGACCACCGGAATCGCAGGTCGGGAGGCGTGCCGCCGGCATAGGATCGGTACGCCCACCCCGGCGAACGTTTCCACCCCGCGCGTCCCGGACCCTGAACCTGGGATGGTCATGGTCATTCTGCCCGCCGCGCGGCGGCACCACCGCTCCCGCACCCTCTACGCCTTCGGCCTGCTGGCACTGCTCGGCGCCGTCACCACGCTCGTGGTGGTGGTCCGATACCCGGCCCTGTCCCCCACCGAGCTGAGCGCCCCGGTCCCGGCCCCCGAGATCACCGTGGTGGACGAGGGGGCCGATACCGGGCCGGACTGGGCCGACCGGGAAGCCCCGGCAGGGGCGCGGGGCGCTCCGGCGGGGGCGGTCGGCGTACCGGGCCCCGCAGGAGCGGGTGCCGGCGACGGAACGGACGCGGTGGTCGAGGCCCGCCGGGCACCGGGTGGGACGGCGGAACCCCGGTACGACGTGAGCCGCTCACTGTTCTGGTCCGGCGTCCTCGGCCTGGCCATCTCGCTGGCCGGACTGGGACTTGTCGGGACCAGACGCCGGAGGTGGTGAGCACACGACCGACACGGCGAGGGCCCGTCGCCACCGGGGGGCGGCCCGGCCGCATCAGGGCGTCGGACTGGCAGCCGTGGTCGCCGACGGCTCGACCGCGCTCGTGGTGGGTGCCGGAGCCGTCGCGACCACCAGCGTGACCTCCTCCCCGGCGGGCACCAGCTCGCCGGGGCCGGGATCGGTCTCAAGTACCGTGCCGGCCGACTGGTCGGACTCCCGGGCCTCGACCCGGTGCTCGATGCCGAGCTGGTCCAGGACCTGCTCGGCCCTCGCCCGGGACAGCCCGACCAGCGGCGGCATCGGGACCGCGGGTCGGGCGGTCGACGGCGGGGTGCTGGACGGCCCGGCGGTCGTCGCCTCGGTCGTCGGAGCGCCGGTCGTCGCCGGGGCGGTGGTCGGCCGCGCCGAGGGGGTTTCCCCGGGACCGGAAGAGTCGTCGGCCGACGCGAGCAACCAGAGGCCGGCCCCGAGCAGGCCGACGAGCAGCAGCGCCAGGACACCGAGCAGGATCGGCGTCCACCAGCGCCGGCCGGGCTGGTCCTCGGCGTACCAGTCCTCGCCGGCCGGGTCGCGGTAGTCCGCCGGGCGCGGCGGCGGAACCCCGGCCCGCCCGGACCAGACCGCGGGGGTGGTCGGCGGCTGCCGACCGGTGTCCCCGGACCGGGGCAGCGGGCGGGTCGCGTCGCCCGGTTCCTCGGCGGGCAGCCCGCGCGAGGAACCCGGCAGCGGGCGGGTGCGGTCGTCGTCGTCGGGTGGCGGGTCCTGGCGGTCGTCGCTCATCGCACGTCCTCTCCCCACCGGGCGGCCTGGCCCTCGGCGTCCACGCTAACCGCTGCCGCGCACATCGGCCGGGATCAGCGCGGCGAACCGCAGGGGTGGGAGGCGAGTCGGTGCGCCGGCCCGGAGGTCACGGGGTCGGCGCCGGCTCCCCGCTCGGTTCCGCCGGCTCCTTGCCGCAGGTCAGGGTCACCGGGTCGTTCCAGTACGCCGTGCTGTCGGGCGCCGGGTCCTGTGCGGTGACGATGCCGGCCCGGCCGGTGCGGTAACGCGGGTAGAGGCCCTCCTCGACCAGGTCGTCGGCCGCGTCGGAGCAGTCGTCGTCGAGCAGATCCGGGACGCTGACCTCGGGCGCCGGCCCCGCGACGTACAGCGCGACGGTGGTCCCCCGGCGCACGGGCGAGCCGACCGGGGGGTCGGTGCTGCGCACGTCCCGCCCCGACCCGGTGCCGAAGACCAGCCGCCAGCCGAGCCGGTGGTCCCGCAGTTCGTCCCGGGCGTCCGCGAAGTCCGTGCCGACCACCGGCGGGACGGTCAGCCCGCCGGACGGGGCGGGCGCGCTGGTCCGGGGCGCGGGCGGCGCAGTCGTCCGAGCCGTCGGCGACGGGGTCCCGGAGGGGGTGGCCGGGGCCGTCGTGCCGACGCCGGCATCCGCGTTCGGGCCGGACGGTGGGGCATCCTCGCCGGCCAGCAGCCAGCCGCCGGCCGCCCCGGCGGCCGCGAGGAGCGCGACGGCGAGGCCCCCGCCGAGCACCCTGGCCATCCGGCCCGACCCGGACCCGCCCGGCTCGTCGGAGTACGTCACCCGAGCGTTGTTCCCGTCCGTCATCGCGCCCACCATCTCATCACCGGCGACCGTATCGGGCCGCGCCAAGCGCCGGGCCCCGCTCCGCGCCACGACTCGCCGGGCCGACCTCGGGACGTTACGCTCCCCGGCATGGCCAGACGGGGCTGGGGAGGATCGATCGCCACGGCTGTCGGCGTCGCTGCCGGCGCGGGCGCGGCCCAGCTGGGCTTCGGCTACGGGCTGGGCATCATCAGCTGGGCGGCGACGGACGTCGGTGGCGGGGCGGCCTGGGTGGCCAGCCTCGCCTGGTCGACCTGGATCGCGAGCACCTCGACGATCGCCGGCGCGGTCTGCGCCCAGCGGCTGCGACAGCGCGGCTCGACACCGGCGATCCCCGTCCCGGACGCTCCCCCCGCCGCCGAGCAGCGACCGGAGGCGCCCGCCTCCCCCGACGTCCCGCCTCCTGGCGGTTCCGGGTCGGGCGAGGTCGGCGGGCTCGGATCGACGGTCCTGGCGCTCGCCGGGGGCGCCGGCGCGCTGGTCACCTTGCTGCTGGTGGCCGTACCGGCCCGGGTGGCGAGCGTCCCGGACGTCTCCGCACCGCAGGCCGTGGCAGCCGCGTACGCCGGGGCCGGGGTGCTGATCGGGATGCTGGTGGCCAGGTGGGCGCTGCGCTCACCGGCTGCGGCGACCGCCGTGATCGCCACCGTCGGCTGGCTCTGGCTGCTCGCGATGGTCACCGTGGCGGACGGGGTGTTCTCGGGGCGTGGGCTGACCACCGCCCAGCTCGGCATCTGGCAGCTCAGCGCGGACCGGCCAGGCTTCTGGATCCGGGACTGGTTCTACTGGCCCGGCGCGCTCCTGGCGCTCGGCTCGGCGCTGCTGATCGGCGCGCTTGCCGCGCGGCGTACGGCCCGGTCGCCGGAGCACCGGCTCGGGGCGGCGGCCTCGGGCGCGGCGGGTCCGCTGCTCGTCGCGCTGGCCTACCTGCTGGCCGTGCCCGGCCTCGCCACGATCGGGCGGGAGCAGGTGTCGGCCCACCTCATCGCGCCGTACGCGGTGCTGGCCGGTCTCGCCGGGTCGATGCTGACCGCCACGCTGGCCCAACGGGCCCGCCGCGCCGGCGTACCGGTGCCGCCGGCGGCCCTGCCCGGATCCGAGGCACCGGCGCTGGTGCCCCGGCAGCGGGCCGGCCTGGCCGACGCCGAGCCGGAAACGCCAACCGCCAACCAGGTCGGCCCGCTCACGCCCGGTACCGGCACGGAAACGCCCGCCGCAGTGGAGGCGGCCACCGCCGTGGAGGTGCCGGCCGTGGAGGCGGCCACCACCGTGGATACGCCCGCCCTGGATACGCCCGCCGTGGAGGCGGCCACCGAGCCCCGGCCGTCGACTGCGCCGAAGCCCCGCGGCGGCCGGCGTACCCGATGACGCCTGTCAGTCGACCGGCCAGGTGTGCACCGGCTCGTTGCTGCGCTGGAGCGCCACGTAGCGCTGCGCCATGTCGTGCAGGGCCGCGCCGCGGTCCATTCCCCGGTGCCGCTCGGCGGCCCAGACCGCCTCGGTCTGCCACACGGCACCGTTGCGGCCGGTGCGGCACCGCTGCTCGATGATGCCGAGCAGGCGGTCCCGCTCGGCCGGCGCGACCCCGAAGCGGTCCAGCCCGACGGCCGCTGTCGGCAACAGGGTGTCGAGCACCAGCTTGGTCACCGGCACGTCCCCGAGGCGGGGCCAGTGCAGGACGGCGTCCATGCCACGCCGGGCGGCGGTGTGGAAGTTCTCCTCCGCCGAGCTGAACGTCAACTGGCTCCAGATCGGCCGCTCCGCCTCCGCCAGGCCTCGGGCCAGCCCGAAGTAGAAGGCTGCGTTCGCCAGCATGTCGACCACCGTGGGGCCGGCCGGCAGCACCCGGTTCTCCACCCGCAGGTGCGGGCGGCCGTTCATGATGTCGTAGACCGGCCGGTTCCAGCGGTAGACCGTGCCGTTGTGCAGCCGCAGCTCCGCCAGTTCGGGGACGCCGCCGGCGTGCAGCACCTCGACGGGGTCCTCGTCACCGCAGATCGGCAGCAGCGGCGGGAAGTAGCGGACGTTCTCCTCGAACAGGTCGAAGATCGAGGTGATCCAGCGCTCCCCGAACCAGACCCGGGGGCGTACGCCCTGGGCCTTCAGCTCGTCGGGGCGGGTATCGGTGGCCTGCTGGAACAGGGCGATCCGGGTCTCCGCCCAGAGCTGCCGGCCGTACAGGAAGGGCGAGTTCGCCCCGACCGCGACCTGGACGCCCGCGATGGCCTGGGAGGCGTTCCAGTAGTCGGCGAAGCTGTCCGGGGCGACCTGGAGATGGAACTGAAGGCTGGTGCAGGCAGCCTCCGGCGCGATGGAGTCCGTGTACGTCTGCAACCGCTCGATGCCGCGGATGTCCAGCTCGATGTCCTCGCCGCGGGCACCCACGATCTGGTCGTTGAGCACCCGGTACCGGACGGCGGTGGAGAGGTTGTCGGCGACCAGGTGGCGTTCGGTGAGGGTGGGCAGGATGCCGACCAGCACGATCCGGGCCTCGGACCTCGCCGCCCGCTCGTCGGCCCGGGTCAGGCTGCTGCGCAGGTCCTGCTCGTAGTCGGCGAAGCCGCTGCCCTCGATCAGCCGGGGTTCGGCGTTCAACTCCAGGTTGAACTGCCCCAGCTCGGTCTGGAAGAGCGGGTCGGCGATGTCCGCGAGGATCTGCTCGTTGCGCATGGCCGGCTCGGCCGCCGGGTCCATCAGGTTGAGTTCGATCTCCAGCCCGGTCATCGGCCGGTCGGCGTCGAACCCGAAGTCGTCCAGCATCAGCGCGAAGACGTCCAGACACCGCCGAACCTTCTGCCGGTAGCGGACCCTGTCCTCTCGGGAGAAGGCGCCCTGCTCGACGTCCCTGCCCATGTGCCCTCCCGGCGCGAGGCGCTGCGGAACGGTGCCGCCCCGCAACGCATTGTGAACCATCTACGGTAAAAGGGCCCAGCGCGCCGGGCCAGAGGCCGACGCCGGGCGATCACGCGACGGACGACCGCGACCAGGACGAAGGACGCTCCCGGCGGATCTCTACCCAGGTGGGCGCTCCCGCCACCGCTCACGACGTGCGGCGGCACGTGACAATCCGCACCGTCACCGGCCCGGCGCGCCGGCTCAGCGCCGCCAGGGGCTCCTGGGCCGACACGGCCGCGGGCCCGCGCCGACTGGTGCGACGCGGGCCCGCGGAGTCCCTCCGGTACGGGGAGGCAGGGGATCAGGCCTGGCGGACGGCCTCGCCCTCGATCTCGATCTTGATCTTCTTGCCGACCAGCACGCCACCGGTCTCCAGGGCGACGTTCCAGGTCAGGCCGAAGTCCTCGCGGTCGATCTCGGTGCTCGCGGAGAAGCCGAAGATGTCCTGGCCGAACGGGCTGCGGCCGACGCCCTCGAACTCGACCTCCAGCTCCACCGGCCGGGTGACGCCCTTGATGGTCAGCTCGCCGGAGAGCACGAACTCGTTGCCGTCCCGGGACTTCACGCCGGTGCTGCGGTACTCCAGGGTCGGGAAGGTCTCGGTGTCCAGGAACTCGGGACTGCGCAGGTGGGCGTCCCGGTCGGCCTGGGCGGTGCTGATGCTCGCGGCCTGGATGGTCGCGGTGACGGAGGACAGCGCCGGGTCCTCGGCGATCGTGATCGTGGCGGTCGCGTCGGCGAACTCACCACGGACCTTGCTGACCATCATGTGCCTGGCGACGAAGCCGACCCGCTTGTGCGCCGCGTCCAGCAGATAGGTGCCGGCGGCCGGGATGGTGAGGCCGTCCCACTCGCGGGTGACAGATCCGGTGCTGCTGGTCATGGTGCAGTCCTCCAGGGAAGATTGTTTAATAGGCCAACGGCTGACTGAGCAACTATAACCATAGCAATATTCCCCGCGTCAAGTACTGCTACGATGGCCGGGTGGACCAGAACGTGTTCGACGACCCCCGGATCACCGCCGTCGGCCTGCTCGTCGAGGCGCACGCCGGGCTGTCGGCCCGGTTCGCCGCCCAGTTCGAGGAGCACGGGCTGTCCCCGGTCGAGTTCGAGGTGCTGACCCGCCTCGCCCGCTCGCCCGGCAACCAGCTCCGGATGACGGACCTCGCCGCGCAGACCTCGCTCTCCACCAGCGGGGTGACCCGGGTGGTGGACCGGATGGAACGCGACGGGCTCATCTGCCGCCGGGCCTGCCCGTCCGACCGGCGCAGCTCGTACGCCGTGGTCACCGCGGCCGGCCTGGAACGGCTGGACCAGACCCTCCCGGGGCACCTGCGCATCATCGAGCAGTGGTTCACCGGCCAGTTGACGCCCGACACGCTGCATGTCCTCCTCGACGGCCTCCGGCGGGTACGCGACGCCGTGCACCCCGGGGCGACGGCGGGCAGCACCGACCCGAACCCGGGGGAGCCGGCCGCCCCGCACGGCGGCTGACCCGACCGGCGGCGACACCGGCAGAAAGACCGGCAGAATCCGTTGAGCCAGCGGCAGCTATCCGGGCGGAACGGACGAAGCACCCCACTTGCGGCGGCTACTGTGCTCTGAGCGGGGGCGCACCGGGGGGTGCTGGCGCGAGCGATGAGCGAGGGGTAACACCAGGGGGCTTTCGCTCGCGCCACCCCCCGCGCCACCCTTTCCGCGTCACCCCTCCGCCGCGCCGCAGCGTCCGAGATCATGGCCGGCGGCCGATCGCAGGGGCGCGAGCAGGGCGGCCTCCCGGGGCAGCAGACTGATGCCGCTCTCCCGGCAGAGCCGGTCCAGCCGGTCGAACACACCCGCGTCGCCGGTGCTCGCCGCCAGCCCGACCAGGGCCTCCACCACGTCCCGGCGGTACCGCCCGGCGGCGCCCGCCTCGACCGCGGCGGCGAACCACTCCGCCGCCAGGTCCCGGTCCCCCCGGTGCAGGGCGATGTTCGCCTCGATCAGCGCGCAGGCCGCGCCCTCGAACCGGGCCTCCCCGACCCGGCCACGGGCGTCCCACCCGAGCACCGACCGGCCACCGCCCGGACCCGCACCGAGCGCCGCGTCGCCGGCCGCGCACGAGCGGAGGCCGGACAGCACCTCGGCCGCCTCATCCGGGTGCCCGTCCTGGGCCAGCGCCAGTCCGACGGTGCCGAGGGCCCGCCTGCGGTGCCCCGGATCGCCGAGCTCCGCCACCCCGGCGAGCACCCGTCGGCCCTGCGCCACGGCATCGGCGTACCGGCCCTCCAACCGGGACACCTCCGCCAGGTTCGCCCGGGCCAGCACCCGCAGTCGCCGCTCGCCGCACTGGGCGGCCAGCCGGTCCACCGCGGCCAGGCGGCGGCGGGCCCCGGCCAGGTTGCCCAGCCGGGTCTCGTGCCAGGCCAGGTTGTTCTGCGCCACGGCCATGTCGCGTGCCCGGTTGTGCCGGGTGGCCAGGTCCAGGACCGCGAGCGCCTGCTCCCGCGCCTCGTCGTGCGCGTCTGTGGCGACCAGCAGCGCGCCGAGCACCGTACGCGCCTCAAGTTCGCCGGCCACGTCGCCGACCCGGTGGAACACCGCCCAGGCACCCCGCGCCGCCGGCAGTTCCTGCTCCGCCGCCCCGTGCTCGGCGGCCAGCCGGGCCACCCCGAGCGCCGCCCAGGCGCGCAGCATCGGGTCGGCGCCCGCGGTACGCGGGTCGGCCAGCAGCCGGCGCAGCCACTGCCGCCCGAGGACGTTGCGCCCCCGGAACCGCCACCAGCGGGCCAGCCCGGCGGCCAGCCGCAGCGCGGTGACCGGGTCGTCGACCGCCGCGTGTGCCAGCGCGGCGGTGATGTCACCGGCCGCCTCGTCGAGCCGGCGCACCGCCGAGGTCAGCTGGGAACCCGCCAGCTCGGCGACGATGCGGGCCACCAGTCGTGCGTAGACGTCGGCGTGCCGCCGCCGGACCGCGCTCAGCTCGCCGACGCCGATGGCCTGCTCGGCGGCGAACTCCCGCACCGCGTCGAGCAGCCGGAACCGGAACGGCCCGGCACCGCGCACGCTGAGCAGGCCGAGCTGGAGCAGCCTGTCCAACAGCGGCACCGGGTCGACCGACACGGTGCCCTCCGGATCGGCGTCGTCGGCGAGCATCTCCTCGGCCAGCTCCACCGACCACCGGTTGCTGAACGCGGAGAGCCGACGCAGCGCCGCCCGCTCGTCCGGCGCGAGCAGGCGGTAACTGGCCGCCACCGCGTCCCGCAGGGTGACCGGTGCCCCGCCCAACGCCCCGCCGGGCTCGGCCGCCGCCCATCCCGGCCCAGGGGCGGACACCGGCGAGGTGGTGAGGTCGAGGACGCGGTCGCCGTACCGGTCGAGCAGCTCGTTGAGGTCGAGGATGCGCCCCCGGGCGGCCATCAGCTCGATGGCCAGCGGCAGCCCGCCCAGCCTGCGGGCGAGCGCGGCGAGGGCCGGCAGCTCGGCCGGGTCCGGCGGCTCCCGCCGCACCCGGGCCAGGCGCGCGGTGAACAGCGCCACCGCCGGGTAGCCGGCGAGGACATCGGGCTCCGCCGGGTCGAGCTCGGGCGGGGGCACGTCCAGCGGCGGCACCGGCCAGACCCGTTCCCCGGGCACGCCGACGGGGTGCCGGCCGGTCACCAGGATCCGCAGCGTGGGCACCGCCCGGGCGAGCCGGTGCAGCGCCTCGGCCACCCCGTCGGGCGCGCGTTCCACCGCGTCGATCAGCAGCAGCGCCGGGCGGCCCGCGACCCGGACGGCGAGGTCCGGGGGGCGGGCGCCGCCGAACACGGCCGCCACCGCCGAGAGCACGTCGGCGGCGTCCGAGCCCTCCCCGACGAGCACCCCGGCCGCGCCCCCCGGCGCCCGGCCGGCGACGGCGTGGGCCACCGCCAGGGCCAGCGCCGTCTTTCCCACCCCGGCCAGTCCGACGAGGCTGACCACCGACGGACCGTGGCCGGCCGTCAGCAGATCGACCAGCTCGGCCACGTCCCGTTCCCGACCGATCAGCTCGACCGGGGGCGGGAGCGCGATCGGCGTACCGGCGGACTGGGCGGCCGACGACGGCCCCGCGCCGACGCTCGGGGGCGGGCGCCGGGGCGGCCCGGGGGCGGGACCATCGGGCGCGGCGGGGGTGGAGCGGGCTGCGGCGATGAACTCCGCGAGCGCCGGGCCGGACAGGTCGAGCGCGCCGGTGAGCAGCTCGACGGTGGTCCGCTGCGGTCGTGCGGACCGACCACGCTCCAGGTCGCGGACCGTGCGCACGCCGATGCCCGCCCGGTGCGCCAGCTCGGCCTGGGTGAGGCCGGCCCCACGCCGGTACGCGCGCAACAGGTCCGACAGGCCGGTACGACCGTCCACGCCCGGCGGACGATCATGATCGGGCACCATGGGCAGGAAGGGTACGGATCCGGTGTGACGGCTGGCAGGTAACCGTCGCCCTGCCGACGCCCCGGCACACGGATATCCGACAGCCGCGCCGCAGCGGTCGCGATCCGTGGTGTTCCCGCCCGTGCCGCGGGCGTCAGCGAGGGGCCCTTCCGCTCACAGTCCGAGGTCGCGGGCGATGATCATGCGCTGGACCTCGCTGGTGCCCTCGCCGATCTCCAGGATCTTCGAGTCGCGCCAGAACCGGGCCACCGGGTACTCGTTCATGAAGCCGTAGCCGCCGTGGATCTGGGTGGCCTCGCGGGCGTTGTCCACGGCGATCGTGCTGGCGTGCAGCTTGGCGATCGCCGCCTGCCGCTTGAACGGCTCGCCGGCCAGCATCCGGGCGGCGGCGTCGTAGTACGCGAGGCGGGCGGTGTGCGCCTTCAACTCCATGTCGGCGATCTTGAACTGGATGGCCTGGTAGTTGCCGATCGGCTGGCCGAACGCCTGGCGCTCCTTCGCGTACTTCAGCGACTCGTCGACGCAGCCCTGGGCGAGGCCGACGGCGAGGGCTGCGATCGCGATCCGACCCTCGTCGAGGATGCGCAGGAACTGGGCGAAGCCCCGGCCGCGCTCGCCGAGCAGGTTGGCCGCCGGGACCCGGCAGTCGTCGAAGGTCAGCTCGTGGGTGTCCGAGGCGTTCCAGCCGACCTTGGAGTAGCCCGGAGCGACCGTGAAGCCAGGGGTGCCGGACGGGACGATGATCGTGGACAGCTCCTTGGCGCCGTCCGGCCGGGTGCCGGTGACGGCGGTGACCGTCACCAGGGCGGTGATGTCGGTGCCCGAGTTGGTGATGAACGCCTTCGAGCCGTTGATCACCCACTCGTCGGTGGACTCGTCCAGGACGGCCCGGGTCTGGGTGCCACCGGCGTCGGAGCCGGTGCCGGGCTCGGTGAGGCCGAAGCCCGCGAGCGCCTCGCCGCTGACCAGCTTCGGCAGCCACCGCGCCTTCTGCTCGGCGGTGCCGAAACGGAAGATCGGCATCACGCCGAGGGAGACCGCCGCCTCCAGGGTGATCGCCACGCTGGAGTCGACCCGGGCCAGTTCCTCCAGGGCGAGGCAGAGCGCGAAGTAGTCGCCGCCCATCCCGCCGTGCTCCTCCGGGAAGGGCAGGCCGAACAGGCCCATCTTGCCCATCTGCCGGATCACCTCGTACGGGAAGGTGTGCTTCTCGTAGTGCTCGGCGATGACCGGGGCGACTGCCTCGCGGGCGAAGTCCCGCACGCTCTCCCGCAGCGCCTCTTGCTCGTCGGTGAGCCGGAAGTCCATCGGTTCCTCCTGTACGGGTTCCTCCGCCGGGCGCTCGTGACGCTGACGGGTGGGACGATCCTTGGTCTCGGTGGCGGTGCCGGTGCCCCTGGGGTGGGGGGCGGTCAGACCGGGGTGACGCCGTGCCGGCGGCGGGAGAAGTGCCGGTCCTTGGTGCGGGCTGCGGTGAACCGGCGGACCAGCTCGGCGCGCAGCTCGTGCGGCTCGACGATCGCGTCGACCACCAGCTCGCTGGCGAGCCGGACGATGTCGATGTCCCGCTCGTACTCCTCGCGTTTCGCGGCGACGAAGGCGGCCCGCTCGGCCTCGTCGGCGATGGCGGCGATCTTGTTGGCGTAGACGGCGTTGACCGCGGCCTCGGCGCCCATCACCGCGATCTTCGCGGTGGGCAGCGCGATCGTGGCGTCCGGCTCGAAGCCGGGGCCGGCCATCGCGTACAGGCCCGCGCCGTACGCCTTGCGCACCACCACGCAGATCTTGGGTACGGTCGCCTCGGAGATCGCGGTGATCATCTTCGCCCCGTGCCGGATGATGCCCTGCTTCTCCACCGCGCTGCCGACCATGAACCCGGGCACGTCGGACAGGAACAGCAGCGGCACGTTGAACGCGTCGCAGAGCTGCACGAACCGGGTCGCCTTGTCGGCCGAGTCGACGAAGAGCACCCCGCCCTTGAACATCGAGTTGTTGGCGACCACGCCGACGACCTCGCCGTCCAGCCGGCCGAAGCCGATGGTCAGCTCCCTGGCCCACAACGCCTGGATCTCGAAGAAGGAACCGTCGTCGAGCAGGCCCTTGACGTACCGGCGCATGTCGAACGCCTGCCGCTCGCTGGCCGGGACGAGCGCGGCCAGGTCGGCCTTCTCCGGAGCGGGCAGCGCCTCGACGGCCGGCGGCTGCTGGGTCCAGTTCGCCGGCAGGTACGACAGGTAGCGGCGGACCACGTCGAGCGCGTCCGCCTCCGTCTTGCAGAGGAAGTGCCCGACGCCCGACTCGGCGCAGTGCACCTTGGCCCCGCCCATCGCCTCCAGGGTGGTCTTCTCCCCGGTGACCATCTCGACCATCCGGTCGGAGCCGAGGTACATGCTGGCGTTGCCCTCCACCATCGCCACCACGTCGCAGAACGCCGGGATGTACGCCCCGCCGGCCGCGCTCGGCCCGAACAGGGCACACACCTGCGGAATCGAGCCGGACGCGCGGACCTGGTTCCAGAAGATCTTCCCGGCGCCGCGCCGGCCGGGGAACAGGTCGACCTGGTCGGTGATCCGGGCGCCGGCCGAGTCGACCAGGTAGACCATCGGCACCCCGGCCGAGTACGCCCGCTCGATGATTCGGATGATCTTTTCGACGGTACGCGCGCCCCAGCTTCCGGCCTTGACCGTGGAGTCGTTGGCCATCAGGCAGACCTGCCGGCCGTCGATGGTGGCGGTGCCGGTGACCACGCCGTCGGCGGGCAGGCCCTCGGCCAGCGCGTTGGCGTAGAGGCCGTCCTCGACGAAGGAGCCCTCGTCGACCAGGAGCGCCACCCGCTCGCGGGCGAAGAGCTTGCCCTTCGCGGCGTTCGCCGCATGGTACTTGTCCGCACCGCCGGCCTGGGCGCGCTTGCGCAGCTGCTCCAGTGCCTCACCGTCGAGCGTCACGCCGACTCCCTCGCCGCCTGACCACCACGCCCCATAGAAAGCGCGGCAAAACAACCTAAACGATCGTTAGGCTAACCCATCCCCCCACCCCCCGACACCCCACCCACCCTCCATCAAGGGCGTTGATCAAGAGGTTTGCGTCAGAACGGGGCCGGCCGCACGACGCGATGACCTCGACACAGGCCCTAGCCAGGTGGGGTGGGGGTCAGGCGGGTGCGGGGGCCGGCGCGGAGGACGCCGGAGGGGAGCCTCTTGCCGAGCAGGCGCTCCGCCAGTTCGGCTGCCTCGATCAGGGCGTCCAGGTCGATTCCCGTGTCGATGCCCATGTCGTGCAGCATGTGCACCGCCTCCTCCGTGGCCAGGTTGCCGCTGGCCCCCGGGGCGTACGGGCAGCCGCCGAGGCCCCCGACGCTGGCGTCGAACTCGGTGATCCCGAGTTCCAGGGCGGTCAGCAGGTTCGCCAACGCGGTGCCCCGGGTGTTGTGGAAGTGCAGGAGCACGGGAACGTGCGCGTTGCGATCGCGTACGGCGGTCACCAACTCGCGGACCCGCCGGGGCGTACCCATGCCCGTGGTGTCGCCGAACGCGACCCGGTCCGCGCCGTCGCGGACCACCCGGTCGACGATTCCCGCGACCCGCCGGGGGTCCACGTCGCCCTCGTAGGGGCAGCCGAAGCTGGTCGCCACGATCACCTCGGCGGTCGCCCCGGCGCCGTGCAGCAGGTCGATCAGCTCCGCGATGTCGTCGAGCGACTCGTCGGTGGACCGGTTGACGTTGCGCCGGTTGTGCGTGTCGCTGGCCGAGACCACCACCTCGATCTCGGTGAACCCGGCCGCCAGGGCGCGCTGCGCGCCCCGGGTGTTCGGCACCAGCGCCGAGTAGCGCACCCCGGGGTCCTTCGCGACCCGCTGCCACACCTCGTCGGCGTCGGCCATCTGCGGAATGGCCTTCGGGTGCACGAACGACACCGCCTCGATCCGGCGTACCCCGGTGTGGGAGAGCGCGTCGACCAGCCGCACCTTGGCCTCGGTCGGGACCGGCTCCTCGTTCTGGAGCCCGTCGCGCGGCCCGACCTCGCGGATCGACACCGCCGCTGGCATCTGGCTCATGGTCACCTCGCTGTGACATCGGGTCGCCGGGGTGCCGTCGCGCCGCGCCGTCTCTCGTGAAGGCGGCCGACGGCCGACGCCCGGCCGACCGGTGGTTCCCCCCAGGGAACCAGAAGGCCGGCACCGGACGCCAGGCCGGGCCCGGCGGCATTCGCCGACCGGCAACGTACGGGCG
The DNA here is from genome assembly GCF_040296145.1 of Micromonospora sp. NPDC002296. Lineage (NCBI taxonomy): Bacteria > Bacillati > Actinomycetota > Actinomycetes > Micromonosporales > Micromonosporaceae > Micromonospora > Micromonospora sp. NPDC002296. The sequence continues at coordinate 224,077 of NZ_JBEOWQ010000001.1, read as the reverse complement.
AAGCCGGGGGCACAGGCCAGAGCCGGGGCACAGGCCAGAGCCGGGGGCGGGGACCCGAGCCGACGAGCGACACAGGCCGAAGGCGAGGCGCGGCGAGCCGGCGCGGGAGCCCGCGCCGGCTCACGCCCTCACCCACGCCTGCGGCCGGTCAGCGCCGCGCGGGCCCTTCTAGGAGTTCGGCGGCGCTGCGGAGCGTGGCCGAGAGGGCTCCGGCGCAGGCGACGGCCTCCTCCCCGCCCAGAGCCAGCGCCATTGCCATCGCCCCCTCCGTGAACAGGGACACCGACCGCAGGCACCGGGCCAGGCGACGACGGTCGAGGCGTGGAGGCACGCCATTGTTCGCTCTTCCTCTTCCCATTTCTCCATCCCGGTTACGCAAGATGCACCGATGGGATTTCCATCGGCAAAAATGCGCGTCCGATAAGCGCCGCCAGGCAGTTCGACGGCAGCCGGTCGCACGACGGGAACAACGACCGGTCACGGATGACCGCGCGGCGTTCTGGCCGGGCGGCAACCCGGCCGGGCGGCCAAAGTGGAGGCTGGGTCGCGGGCCCGCCGCAAGGGTTGTGTCGTAGGAGGTCCGAGCGGGCCTTCCCGACCGGAATCAGACCGTCCTACCCGGACAACCACCCGGCCAGAAAATGACCATGGGCACAGATCGAGGTATCCGTCGTTCGACCGGAAGGGGTACAAATACGGTTCCCGAGTCAGGCAGCTCTGAGAAAGGTCCGGCCATGACCTCCGACACCAGCACGTCACCCTCGCCCCGGGAATGGCATCGGCGGCACTGGCTCGTCTCGCGTGAGCGACTGGCTGATGAGTACGAGTCCCGGTACGGATCCACGGCGGTGTCCGCGTACGGGCTGGCGGTGCGCGACCTCGTCGAGGGCTGCCCGGGGATCGGGGCGGTCGACACCTGGAGCAGGCTGGCCGAGCGGATCTGCCGGAACAAGCCCGCCCGCGACCGGGACGCCTGGCGCAAGCGACTCTCGCGGCACTTCACGGCCGAGACGAAAGGGCCCCCGTGGCAGACCGTCGTCCTGGTCGTCGAGTGCATCGTCGCGGAGGCCGAGCGGGAGGACACGCTCGGCCACTTCGAGCGGCTCTACGAGGCGGCCCGGGGTGAGCGCCCGCCGTCGGGTCACCGGACGGCCGACCCGGCGCACCCCGACGCCCTCGACCCGGAGGCGGACGCCGACCGGCCCGACGAGCGCACCCGCACCACAATCGCCCACCTGCTCCGCGAGAACGCCTCGCTGCGGCAGCGGCTGGCCGCCAGCCAGGCCGAGAACGAGCTGCTACGACACGCCCTCAGCACACCGGCCCGGCGGCCGGTCCGGGACGGCTCCCGGCACCGCCCGCTCGGTGGCCAGGCCCGACCGGAGGACGTGCCGCGGCAACGGGCATCCGTGCCGCCCCTCGGGGCGCCCCGAGGAGGCTGGAACCCCGGCCGGTTCTCCGCCCCGCCCGCGGCCGGGAACCCCCCCGCCACCCCGGCCCCGACCAACGACGCCCCGGCCGGTCGACACCGGTCGCCCATGCTCGATCAGGTGTGGGCCACGCCCCGCCCCACCGGCCCGCTCCCCGCCGCGTACCAGGTCGGCCCGCTCCCGCACGCCCCCGGCGGTGTCCGTCGGGGTTGATCGGGCGGCGCTCGGGCTTGCGTTCGAGGGCAGCGGACCGGCGGGCCGGAACGGTCAGCGCATCCGGCCGACGATGCCGGTGTCGTAGTCGCCGGAGAGGAACTCCTCGTTCTCCAGGAGCTCGGCGTGGAACGGGAGGTTGCATTTGGGGCCGGCGATTTCGAAGGCCGCCACTGCCGCCCGGGCCCGCTCGACGGCCTCCGCCCGGTCGCTGCCGCTGACGATCAGCTTGGCCATCAGGCTGTCGTAGAACGGGGTCACCGTGTTGCCGGCGACGTAACCGGAGTCGACCCGCACCCCCTCGCCCGCCGGCTCGTTCCAGGTCCTGATCACGCCCGGGCCGGGGAGGAACCGCTTCGGGTCCTCGGCGTTGATCCGCAGCTCGATGGCGTGCCCGCGCGGGACGAGCGCGTCCGGGTCGAACGTCGGGGCGAGGCCGGAGGCCACCCGGAGCTGCTCCTCGACCAGGTCGACGCCGTAGACGTACTCGGTGACCGGGTGCTCGACCTGGAGCCGCGTGTTCATCTCCAGGAAGAAGAACTCCCCCGTCGCGGGGTCGAGCAGACACTCGACGGTGCCCGCGTTGCGGTAGCCGACCGCCTCGCCCGCGCGCACCGCGGCGGCGAGGATGCGCTCGCGCAGCTCCGGCGAGACCGCCGGGGACGGGGACTCCTCGACCAGCTTCTGGTTACGCCGCTGCACCGAGCACTCCCGCTCGCCGAGCGCCACCACCCGGCCGTCGGCCAGGCCGAGGATCTGCACCTCGACGTGGCGTACCCGGGGGAAGTACCGCTCGATCAGCACCGAGCCGTCGCCGAACATCCGCTCGGCGAACGCGCGCACCTTGTCGTACTCGGTGCGCAGCCCGGCCTCGTCGGTGGCCACGCCCATGCCCATGCCGCCGCCGCCGGCCGCCGCCTTGACCATCACCGGGTAGCCGATCCCGGTGGCGGCGGCGACCGCCGCGTCCACGTCGGCCGCCGGGTCGGTGGTGCCCGGCGCGACCGGGACCCCGGCCGCGGCCATCAGGTTCCGGGCGTTGATCTTGTCGCCCATCGCGGTGATCGCGTCCGCGCCGGGCCCGACCCAGACCAGCCCGCCGGCCTCGACGGTACGGGCGAACTCGGCGTTCTCCGACAGGAAGCCGTAGCCGGGGTGGATCGCCTGCGCGCCGGTCGACTTGGCGGCGGCGAGGATCGCCTCGACGTTGCGGTAGCTCTGGGCCGGGTTGGCCGGGCCGACACAGACCGCCTCATCGGCCTCGGTGACGAACGGCAGGTCGGCGTCGGCCTCGGAGTGCACCGCGATCGCGCGGATCCCGAGCCGCCTCGCGGTACGGATGACCCGGCGGGCGATCTCGCCCCGGTTGGCGACCAGCAGCGACTCGATCATGTTCTCCTCCAGCGTCCAAAAGATGGGACGGAGGCAAGGAAACCACGAGTGACCCGTCGCCCACGAGTCGAGCCCGTAGCCGGGAGGGTTTCAGGGAGGACGCTGACGACGCGCCCGACGTCCCGCCCCAGGTCCTCGCCGCCGTTGGCGCCAGGGCCGGTGTCGAAGTCGCTCCGCCTCGGCTCGGCATCGCACCCGTGTCGTCCCGCTTCGGCAACGAACCAGACCCCCGGCGTATGCCGAGGGCCTGCGGGTTGAAGGGCGTATGGGTTGAAGGGCCTGCGGGTTGAGCGGGGTCAGCCGACGCGCTTCGCCAGATCGACGAAGCCGCGCCACACGGCCGGCGGAAAGGAGAGCGTTCCGCCGTCGCGGTCCTTCGTGTCACGGACGAGGACGACGCCGGGCAGATTGTCGGCGACCTCGACGCAGTTACCGCCGTTGTTTCCGCTCTTCGTGCTCTTACGCCACTGGGCACCGGTCATGTCCATGATGCTGCCGCCTTCTTGATGAGGTCCAGGGAGGCCACCCGAGGTAGCGCTTCACCTACAATGCGCGCCCATCGCCGCTCCACGGTAGCAATATCGACCTGATCGGTGATGATCTGTGCATTGATCTGCCCGTCTATGTGCACCACCCGTGCCCCGTCGGGCATCTCGGCCAGGGTGAAAGGCCCGCCCATGCCGGGGTACATGGGGGTGCCTGCCGGTACCACGTGGACCTGCAACGCCACGGACGACACCTACCGACTCGGCGGCCGCCCCGACCCCGCCGCGATGCACACCCGGTTCCTCGGCTGGCTGTCCCCGGCGCGCCGGCCACGCCGTACCGAGCGCCGCTGAGCGCCCACCCTGGGCCTGTTTCCTTCCCCCGTGGAAGGGTGGTTACCGGGGCGGATATCTGCGTTGGGGCTGCGCCGGATGACGCAATGTTCAGGCTGACGCGTCCGCCGAGGCAGCTCCCCCGGGTGGGGGCTCAGGCAGCCGTCTCGGTCAGCAGGGCGGCCAGGGTGGCGGCGCGCAGCAGGGCGGCGCGGCGCCGCCGGTCCACCTCACCGCCGAGGAACGGTGTCGAGTTCATCAGGCCGAACGCCGCGTGCGCCAGCACCCGCGCCTCGCCGGCGGGCTGCCCCGGGTGCAGTGCGGTCAGCACGGTCACCCACTCCTCGACGTACAGCCGCTGGAGCCGGCGGATGCGGCGACGCGGCTCGTCCGGCAGCCGGTCCAGCTCGTGCAGGTGAAGCGCGATCACGGCCGGATTGGCGAGCGCGAACTCGACGTGGAAGTCGATCAGCGACTCCAGCGTGCCGCCCGGGTCGTCCGGGTGGCCGGCGGCCCGCTCCCGCCCGCCGTCGAGCAGCCCTTCGCTGACCGGGACCAGCGCGGCGACCAGCATCGCCTCCTTGCCGGCGAAGTGGTGGTAGAGGGCGGGGCCGGTGACGCCGGCGGCGGCGCCGATGTCGTCCATCGAAACGCCGTGATAGCCCCGCGCGGCGAAGAGCCCGACCGCGATCTCCAGGATCTCGTCCCGCCGGGACCGTCGCCGACCCGTACCCGTCACGCCGCCCGCCGTCCCCCGTGCCCGCTGCTCCACGCTCACCGGGCAAGCCTAGACCCGCCCCCGGACGGGGTGGGGCTCGGTTACCCGTCGGTCGCCGGTCAGTCCTCCTCGTCGTCGGTCAGCCCGTGCTTTGCGCGGACCGCCGCCGCCTCGTCCGGGCGGCCCAGCTCGTCGAGCACCCCGGCCAGCAGCCAGGCGGCCCGGGCCGCCGACCGGGAGCCGGGAGGCAGCCCGCCCAGCACCTCGCGCAGCAGCGGCTCGGCCTCGCCGGGTCGGCCGGCGTGCGCCAGCGTCTCGCCGGTGAGCAGCTCCGCCCGGGCCGCCTCGCCGAAGGCCTCGATCGACCGCAACCGGGCCGGGACCCCGGCCAACCGGTCCAGCGCCTCGTCCGTTCGGCCGGCGCCGGCCAGCACCCGGGCCGCAGCCTCGGCGGCCAGCGCCACCTCGTACGTCACCACCGGCGGTTGCTCCGGCTGACCGGTCAGCGCGGTCGCGAGCCCGTCGCAGACCTCGATCGCGCGGACCGCCGCCGGCCCGTCGCCCGCCCAGAAGAGCGCGTCCACCTCCCGGCGACGGGCGCGCAGCTCGTCGACCGGGGCCCCGGCCAGCCGGTAAGCCGTCGCGGCCTCGGCGAACCGCTGCCCGGCCAACGCGTCCCGGTCGGCGTCGTAGAGCAGGCCGCCGGCCTCCTCCAGAACCTGCGCCCGGTGCGGCAGGTTGTCCGGCCCGTCGAGGTTGCGGGCCAGCAGGGCCAGCAGGGCCAGCGCCGGTTCCAGCTCGCCCAGGTCGACGTAGATCCCGACCAGCAGATGCCGGCAGCGGTCCGCCTCGGCCTGGGCCCCGAGCCGGTCCAGCCCGAGCACCGCCTCCTCGGCCACCTCGGCCGCCTCCGCGGGCCGCCCGGCGACCCGGTACGCGTTCGCCAGCTCCCAGCGCAGGAAGGCGTCCCCCTCGGCGCCCTGTTCCACGCAGAGGGTCACCGCCTCGGCGAAGTCCTCCACCGCCTCGGCCGCCCGCTGCGCGGCCAGCAGCGCCCGGGCCCGGAACACCCGGACCGGGAGCCGAGCGCCCGGCGGGGCGGTGCGCAGCGCCTCGTCGCAGGCCGCCACCGTCTCGGCGGTGTCGTCCACCGCCCGGGCGTACGCGAGCGCGGCTGCGGTGACCAGCTCGCCGACGCCCACCTCCCGGGCCAGCCGGCGGGCCTTCCCGGCCGCCGACCGGAACTCCTCGGGCCGATCCAGCTCCTCCAGCACGTGCGCGCGGTGCAGCGCCGCGCGGGCGGCCAACCACGGATCGTCGTACGCCTCGGCGGCGGCCCGGTCCGCGGCGGCCAGCGCCTCGGCCCAGCGTTCGAGGTGCGCCAACGCCAGCGCGAGCCGGTCGTGCGCGGCGGCCCGCTCCCGGGCGTCGGCGTGCGTGGCGAGGAAGTCGGCGGCCTCCCGGACCAGCGCCAGCCCTTCCTCGGCCTCCCCGCTCATGCAGAGCAGCACCCCGAGCCGGCCGGCCACCACCTGCGCCCGGAGCTGGTCGCCCAGCTCCCGGTACGCGGTCAGCGCCGCCCGGCTCGCGTCCCGCGCCGCCTCCGGGCCGTCGGTCTCGGTCAGCTCGCCCGCCCGCAGCTCCAGCCGGCGGGCAGCCGTCCGGGGCGACGCCTCGGCGGCGCCGAACCGCTCGTCGTACGCGGCCAGCGCGGCGACCAGCCCCGACCGGCGGTGGGTGCGCAGGCACTCGTCGGCCAGGTCGAGCAGCTCGTCGGCGGTGGCGTCGGCCGGGACGGCCGGCTCCTCGGCCGGGGACGTCGCCTGCTGCGGGGACCGGGTCGGGTCTGCCGGGCGGCGGCGCAGGCTGGCCGAGAGCGGCAGGTGCTCCCCGGCGGGTCCGGTGGCCAGCCGCCGGGCGATCCGCTCCGACTGGTGCGAGGTGCCGTTGCGGGCGTCGAACCGGGCGGCCAGCGCCGTCGCCGTGTCGGTCAGCTCGGCGGCCAGCGCGGCGGCGGACACCTCACCCGCCGGCCGGTCGCCGGCCGCCCGACGGTGCAGCGTGACGTCGCCGGCCCCGGCGGCCCGGCGCAGCGCGGCGGCGGCCGCCGCCGCGAAGTGCATCGCGGCGGCCGGGGTGGGCGCCCGGTCCAGCCAGTCCAGGTGCCGCTCGACGATCTCCACGGCCCGGGCCTCGTTGCCGGTCAGCGTGCAGAACTCGACGTGGTCCCCGATGTCCCACAGGTCCGACAGGTTGCCCCGCAGCCGCCGGTACGCCTCCCGGTGCGCGTCCCGGGCCGCGTCGCCCCGCCCCGTGCGCAGGTACGGCACGAGCAGCGCGGTGAGGATCGCCTGCGGCTGCTCCGTGCAGGTCAGCCGGCCGGCGAGGACCGGCTCGGCCAGCGCCACCGCCTCGTCGTGCCGCCCGACGTGGGCGAGATGGGCGACCTGGGTGGTGGGGTCGCAGCCGGCGCAGTCGGACAGCTCGTCGCGCGGGGCGGTCAGCCACTCCCGGTACCACCGCTCGGCGGCCTCGACGTCGCCCACGTGGTCGGCGACCAGGTAGCGGTGCTTGTGCACTGCCTGGAGGCTGTGCCCGGCGTCCCGGTACCGGCGTTCCATGTCGTCGAGCACCGCGTACGTGCGGTCCAGCGGCAGCTCGGGGAACTTCAGCATGGCGTTGATCATGTATTTGAAGTGCCAGAGGAGCTGGTGGGCGTAGCCCTGGTGGTACGGCTGGGGATCGCGGTCGAACTCGGCCAGGCACCAGGAGAAGGTGACGAAGGACTTGCCCGGCTCACCGCCGTAGACGTACCCGGTGGTGGCCTGCATCCGGACGGCGAACGCCAGGTGCCGGTCGTCCCCGGCGTCGGCCCGGCGCAGCAGCTGCTCCAGGGCGGCCGTCCGCCCCGCCCCGTACGGCATGTCGGTGGTCCCGTGCAGCATCCGCCACAGGTCGTCCTCGCTCATCGCGGCCTCACTCCCGACCCGGTACGGCCCGGCCGAGCAGGCCGAGGAAGGAACTGTTCAGCAGCGCGGCGTCGGCAGCGCGGATGGGATGGTGCCCGAGCAGCAGGGCCTGCCCGTACAGCGCCTCGACGGCGAGCCCGACCAGCTCCGGGTCGTCGAGGGTGGTGACCCGGCGGACCAGCGGGTTGCGGTGGTTGAGCACGAGTTGCGGGCGGTCCGGCGGGGCGGACGCGGCGAGCGCGTCGAGCACCCCGCCCCACAGCTCGTCGGCCCGGTCCCGGGTCGCGGCAAGCTGGTCGTTGAACGCCGCCGACCGGCTGACCAGGTAGAGCGCCGGCAGTGACACCGGGTCGTACGCCCGGATCACCACCTCGCAGCCGAGCCGTTCCAGGGCCCGCTGCGCCCCGGCGAGCAACGGCCGCAGGGCCAGCTCCACCTGCGGTTCGAGGGCGTCGAAGCGGGTGGTCAGGTCGCTTGGCTCCAGCCGTTCGATGAGCACCGACCGGTCCACCGTCGGCAGCCGCTCGATCAGCTCGGTGTCGTACGTGTAGCCGGCGTTGACCACCGCCAGGTCCTGCGCGGCGGCGACGGCGGCGAGCTGGCGGAACTCGTCCAGGCCGGCGGCGTACCGGATCAGGCCGTGCTGCTGGCGGAACTCCGCCAGGGTGAGCGTGCCGACGTTGGTGTCCATCGGCCACCACTGGTCGACCAGGCGGAGCATCTCGTCGTCGTGCAGGGCGAGCGCCTTGACCCCCAGGTGGTGCACCTGGAGGAACTCGGCGAGCCGGCGCGGGTCGTGCCGGGCCAGCCGGACCAGCCAGCCGCGCACCTGCGTGCCCAGCGCCTCCCGGGTCGCGGTCAGCAGGGTGTCCTCGTAGAGCGCCTCGCGGCTGGCGGTGGGGCGCAGCTCGCTGGCGTCCACCACGCAGTGGGCGAAGAACGCCCAGTCGGGCAGCAGACCGTCGGCGTGCTCGGTGAGCAGCATCCGCTTCAGGTACACCCGGTGGCCGGCGCGGGCGGCCGGGTTCACCGGGGTCGGCAGGATGAACGCGACGCCGGTCAGCCCCGCCTCCGGCACCGACAGCGGCACCACGTCGAACGGGTCGACGCCGAGGTGCTGCCGGGCGTACCGGAGCAGGGCCGGGCGGTCGGCGGGCGTACCGGGCGCGGTCGGCCAGGGTGGGTCCCCGGCGGTGGTGACCACGTCGCCGACCCGGACGGTGACCGGGAGCAGCGAGCCGTAGAGCCGGGCCAGGTCGGCCACCGTCGCGGTGGTGAACCACTGGCCGGCGTCGCGGCGCGGCACCAGGGTCACGGTCGTCCCCGGCTCGGCCCGCCGCTGCCCGGCGGGGGCGGTCGTGACGGCGTACCGGCCGTCGGAGTACCCGGTCCAGAGCACCGTCGGCTCGTCGGCGTGCCGGGTGACCACCCGGATCTCGTCGGCGACCAGGAAGCAGGAGAGCAGCCCGATGCCGAACTGGCCGAGGAACTCGTGGCGGGAGAAGCCCAGCTCGTCCCGCTTCGAGCTGCGGCCGATGGTGGCCAGCAGCTCGTGCACCTGCGCCTCGGTGAGCCCGATGCCGGTGTCGTGCACCCGCAGCGTGCCGTCGCCGGTCAGCTCGGGCGGCTCGATGCGGACCAACGCCGGGGCGTCGGGCTCGGTGGCCCGGCGCGCGGTGATCGCGTCCACCGCGTTCTGCATGAGCTCACGGACGTAAACCCGTGGGCTGCCATAGAGATGGTGACTGAGCAGGTCGACCACGCCTCGGAGGTCGACCTGGAAGGTGCGGTCCACGCCTGCTGCTCCCCGGTCCGGTGCCGGCGCTCACCGTACCGGTGATCACCGACGGCCGGCTGCCCCCCGTACGCCGGAACGGGAACCGCCGGTCAGCCGGCGAGGCCGCCCGGCTGGTCGCCCCGCACGACGGGGGCCCGGACCAGGTTTCCCCACTCGGTCCACGAGCCGTCGTAGTTGCGCACCTGCGGATAGCCGAGCAGGTGGCGCAGCACGAACCAGGTGTGGCTGGACCGTTCCCCGATCCGGCAGTACGCCACCACGTCGTCGGCCGGGCTCAGCCCGAGCTGGTCGGCGTACAGAACGCGCAGCTCGTCGGCGGACCTGAACGTGCCGTCGTCGTTCGCGGCGGCCTTCCACGGCTTGTTCACCGCGCCCGGGATGTGCCCGCCGCGCAGCGCGCCCTCCTGCGGATAGTCCGGCATGTGCAGCATCTCGCCGGTGTACTCGCCGGGCGAGCGAACGTCGACCAGCGGCCGGCCGGCGGCCACGTGCGCCATCACCTGCTCCCGGTACGCCCGGATCGGCGCGTCGTCGCGCTGCGGCACCGGGTACTCGGCGCGGGGCCGGGTCACCCTGTCCCGGGTCAGCTCGCGCCCCTCGGCGGCCCACTTCTGCCGGCCGCCGTCGAGCAGCCGCACGTCGGCGTGCCCGAAGAGGGAGAAGACCCAGAGCGCGTACGCGGCCCACCAGTTGAAGTTGTCGCCGTAGAAGACGACGGTGTCGTCGCGGCCGATGCCCTTGGCGGCACACAGCTCGGCGAAGCTCTCCGCGTCCAGGTAGTCCCGGGTCACCTGGTCGTTCAGCTCGGTGTGCCAGTCGACCTTCACGGCACCCTGGATGTGCCCGGTGTCGTAGAGCAGCACGTCCTCGTCGGACTCGACCACCACCAGCCCCTCGTCACCCAGGTGCTCGGCCAGCCACTCGGTGGTGACCAGCCGCTGCGGGTCGGCGTACGACTGGAGGCGCGGGTCGGGATCGCTCGGCACAGGCATGAGTCCCAAAGTACGCCGGTTCTCCGTGCGCCGTTTCATGATCGTCTGTCGTTGAGCGGCAGCGGCCCGGCGTGTCGTGCCGGTATCCAGCAGACGATCATGGCGAGCCACGCGGGCGCCGGGCCACGCGGGCCGAGGACGGTCAGGCGCGGCGGTGCACGAGCCGGCCGGCCACCACCGTGGCGAGGCAGGTGCCGTCGTCGGCGAAGACGGCCAGGTCGGCCCGTCCGCCGACGGCCAGCGCGGGCGGCCGTACCCGATCGAGGACCGCGACGTCGCCGCGGACCGCCGCCGCCCGCAGCTCCGGGTCGGTGAGGTACGCGGCCGGGACCGCCGCCACCCCGGACCGGAACAGCACGTGCACCCGCTCGCGCGGGGTGGGGGCGGCCGGCAGCGGCCCGTCGTGCACCAGCGCCGGCCCGAGGGTCCCGGCCCACCGCCGCACCCGCACCCCGGGGTACGCGGCCAGCAACTCGTCCAGCGGCGCGACCGCCTCGATCCGGCTCCCGGACACCAGCACGGCCCCGCCGGGCATCGGCGGGTCGTCGAGGGTGCGCCGCAGCAGCCGCGCGGCGTGCAGGGTGGGCACGTCAGTCGGCGAACGGGCCGAGTCGGGGCCGCTTCGCGGTGACCGTGTCCCCGGACGACCGGCCGGTCAGTCGGCGCTTGATCCACGGGGCGAGGTGCCGGCCCGCCCAACGGAGGTCGGCGGCGCGGGCAGCCAGCCAGGGCGTCGGCGCGGGGTGCGGCGGAACCAGGAGCCACTCCTCGTCGCAACCGACCCCGAGCGCGGTCAACACCTGCGCGGCGACCCGCCGGTGCCCGGCCGCCGACAGGTGCAGCCGGTCTGTGCTCCACAACATCGGGTTGAGGAACGTGTCGTCGGCGTACAGGTCGACCAGGATCGCGCCGTGCCGCTCGGCGGTCGCCCCGACCGCCTGGTTGAGCAGTTGGACCCGGGGGGCGACCAGGCGCTGGCCGGGCAGCCGGGCCATCACATCGGCGAACCGGAACAGCACCACGTCCGCGCCGCCCGAGCGCAGTCGGGCGACCACGTCGTCGAAGCGGGCCGCCAGGGCGTCGGGGTCGAAGGTGCGGCGCAGCACGTCGTTGCCGCCGGCCGCGAAGCTGATCAGGTCGGACTTCATCGCCAGCGCGGCCGGTACCTGCTCGGCCACGACGTTGGGGAAGAGCCGGCCCCGGATCGCCAGGTTCGCGTACCGGAAGTCGGGGCCGGCCCCGGCCGCCAGCCGGGTGGCCACCAGGTCCGCCCAGCCGCGGTAGGTGCCGTCCGGGTACGCGTCATCCATGCCCTCGGTGAAGCTGTCCCCCACCGCCACGAAACTGCGCCAGCGCACGCCGCCTCCCGCACTCCTCGGATCGCCCAGCGACGATCAGTCTGGCACTGCCGTCGGGATCGGCGGCACCGGACCGGGGCCGGCGTGTCCCATCTCCCATGCCTGGATCACCGGTGACCCGTCGGCGGGTCGACCACCCCTCTCCGGTACGGCCCCCAGGCGACGAAGCGCTCGAACAGCTCCCGTCGCGTCGGGCCGTCGTGCGGGTTCAGCCGGAACAGGGCATGGGTCGCCTCGTGGCACAGGCCGGACAGGTAGACGGCCAGGTCCACAGGGCTGGCGTCGTACTCGATCCGCAGGAGCAGCCGCGCGCTACCAGCCCACTCTGATTCCCGGGCTGCTCCAGACCGAGAACTACGCTCGCGCCATGATCCGCGCGGACGACATGCTCGGTGAGGACGAGGTGGAGAAGCGGCCTTCATCGAGTACGCAAAGCGCTGCTGACCAGCGGCATGACAATGCCGCGTGATCGGCGTGGCACCGATGAATCGCACCGCCTGAATTGGATCGCCTCCTCTCCCGCACCGGGCGTACGCTGCGCTGATGCTGCTGCGCATGTCGACCCTGCTACTCCGGACCCTGCGCGAGGACCCGGCGGACGCGGAGGTGCCGAGCCACCGGCTCCTGCTGCGAGCCGGCTACGTCCGCCGCGCCGCGCCGGGCGGCTACACGTGGCTGCCGCTGGGCAAGCTGGTGCTGGACCGGGTGACCGAGGTCGTCCGGCAGGAGATGACCGCAATCGGCGACCAGGAGGTGCACTTCCCGGCGCTGCTGCCGGCCGCGCCCTACCACACCAGCGGCCGGTGGACGGAGTACGGCGACGACATCTTCACCCTGGCCGACCGTAAAGGCGCCCAGCACCTGCTCGCCCCGACCCACGAGGAGCTGGCCGCGCTGCTGGTGAAAGACTTGTTCACCTCCTACCGGGACTTTCCGGTGACGCTGTTCCAGATCCAGACGAAGTTCCGCGACGAGGCCCGCCCCAGGGCGGGGCTGCTGCGCGGGCGCGAGTTCCTCATGAAGGACGCGTACTCGTTCGACCTGGACGACGCGGGCCTCCAGGCAGCGTACGACCGGCACCGGGCGGCGTACCAGCGGATCTTCGACCGGCTCGGGCTCGACCACACGGTGGTGCACGCGACGTCCGGGGCGATGGGCGGGTCGACGTCGGAGGAGTTCCTGGCCGCCACCCCGGTAGGCGAGGACACCTTCGTCGGCTGCACCGCCTGCGCCCACGCCGCCAACACCGAGGCGGTCGTGACCCGAGCCCCGGCCGCCGGCGACCCGTCCGCGCATCCGGCGTCAGCCGTGCACGACACCCCGGAGACCCCGACCATCGCCGCGCTGGTCGAGCTGGCCAACACCCGCCGGCTCGCCGACCGCGCAGACTGGACGGCCGCCGACACCCTGAAGAACGTCGTGCTGACCGTCCGCCGGCCGGGCGCAGACAAGGCCGAGCTGCTGGCGATTGGCCTGCCCGGCGACCGCGAGGTGGACCTGAAGCGGGTGACGGCGGCGCTCGCCCCGGCCACCGTGGCAGTCTTCGACGGCTGGGCCGACCACCCGGAGCTGGTACGTGGGTACATCGGCCCGCAGTTGCTCGGCAAGCTGGGGGTCCGATATCTCGTCGACCCCCGGGTAGCCGTCGGCACCGCCTGGCTGACCGGCGCCAACGAGCCGGGCCGGCACGCCACCGACGTGAGCTGCGGCCGGGACTTCACCCCGGACGGCACGATCGAGGCGGCCGAGGTGCGCCCGGGCGACCCCTGCCCGGCCTGCGACACCGGGACCCTGACGATGCGGCGGGGCATCGAGATCGGGCACATCTTCCAGCTCGGCCGCCGGTACACCGACGCGTTCGCCGTCGATGTACTCGGCCCGGCCGGCAAGCCGGTCCGCCCCACCATGGGCTGCTACGGCATCGGGGTGTCCCGGGCGGTCGCCGCGATCGCCGAACAGCACCACGACGACCGAGGGCTGGTCTGGCCGGCGGCGGTCGCGCCGTGCGACGTACACGTGGTGGCCGCCGGGAAGGGGCCGCAGCTCGACGCGGCGCTCGACCTCGGCGGACGCCTCGCCGCCGCCGGGCTGCGGGTGCTGGTCGACGACCGCACCCACGTCTCGGCCGGGGTGAAGTTCACTGATGCCGAGCTGATCGGCGTCCCACGCGCCGTCGTGGTCGGCCGCCGTCTCGCCGACGGGTACGTCGAGCTGCGCGACCGGGCCACCGGCGAGCGGGCCGAACTGCCGATGGAAGGGCTGGTCGACCGGCTGCGGGACGAGGCGCTGTGCGCCCGGGGAGAGCTGGTGTGGCAGCGACCGCAGTCAGAGATGGTGTGACGGTTGTCGAACTGGGTACTGGTCTCCGAATCGGCACAGGTGTGTATTCGGAGGCTCTCATGACCGGTTACCGGGTCAGCGACGTAATGACCAAGCAGGTGGTCTACCTGTCCGCGGAGACCACCCTGGACGAGGCGGCCAGGGTGATGCAGGAGGCGGACATCGGGGACGTGGTGGTCACCGACGGGGCCAGCCTCGCCGGCATGCTGACCGACCGCGACATCGTGGTCCGGGCGGTGGCCGAGCGCAGCGATCCGGCCAGCACCACCATCGGCTCGATCGTCACCCGGGAGGTGGTGATGATCGAGCAGCACGCGACCGCCGGGGAGGCGGCCTCGCTGATGCGCGAGCGCGGCGTCCGCCGCATCCTCGTCTGCGACAACGAGCGCAAGCTCGTCGGCATCGTCTCCCTCGGCGACCTCGCCATGCAGCTCGACCCCAACTCCGCCCTCAGCGACATCAGCGAGCAGGCCCCGACCCGTTGACGGGGGTGGTCCCCGTCGACGCCTGCGGCGGCGGAGGGGCCACCTCTGCGACATCGGTAACCTGACTGGATGCCCGAGATGCCGACCAAGCTGGCCGAGATCGTCGACGAGTTCGCCTCCGCGCCCCGCGACGTGGTGCTGGAGATGTTGCTGGAGTACGCCGACGTCATCCCTCCGCTGCCCGAGGAACTGGCCGGCCGGGAGGGGATGGAGCAGGTCCCTGAGTGTCAGACGGCGTTCTTCCTGCGCGCCGAGGTCGCGCCGGACGGCACGGTGACCACCTGGTTCGACTGCCCGCCGGAGGCGCCGACCACCCGCGCCTTCGCGGGCATCCTCGCTGAGGGGTTGGCCGGGCTGAGCGCCGAGGAGGTGCTCGCCGTGCCGGACGACCTCTACCAGCGGATGGGGCTGGCCCAGGCGATCAGCCCGCTGCGGGTCCGGGGCGGCACGGCGATCCTGGCCCGGCTCAAGCGCCAGGTCCGGGAGCAGACCGTCGCCTGACGCCGCGAACCCGACCGCCCCGGAGCGGGGACGACCGCGATCCGGAGCGGGTCGGCTCCGTCGAGGGACGGTGCCGGAGGGCCGTCCGGCCCGTTTCGCGTCACGTCCGGGAACAGCCACGCCGGCCTGCGGGTTGTCCCTGGTCATGGAGATCGAGATCTACGCCGACGTGGCCTGCCCCTGGTGCTACATCGGCAAGCGCAGGTTGGAGCAGGCCCTGGAGTCGTACGACGGCGAGGTGACGGTCCGGTACCGGCCGTTCCAGCTCGACCCGTCGCCGGTGCCGACCCCGCAGCCCCTCCTAACGGGGCTGGCCGCGAAGTTCGGCAGCCGGGAACGCGTCGAGCAGATGTTCACCCAGGTGACCGGCGTCGCGGCGGACGTGGGGCTGCGGCTGGACTTCGACCGGGCGGTTGCCGCCAACACCTTCGACGCCCACCGGCTCGTCTGGTACGCCACTCGGCGGGGCCTCGCCGCCGAGACCGTGGACGCCCTGTACCGGGCCCACTTCACCGACGGCGTGGATGTCGGATCGCGCGTGGCGCTGGCCCGGCTCGCCGCCGGGGTGGGTCTCGACGAGGCCGAGGTGCGGGCGTTCCTCGACTCCGGGGAGGGGGCGTCGGAGGTCGCCGCCGAACTGGCCGCCGCGCGGGAACTGGGCGTGACCAGCGTCCCGACGTTCGTGCTGGCCGGGAAGTACGCGGTCACGGGGGCCCAGGAGCCGCAGACCCTGCTGGCAGCCCTGGCCGAGGTGGAGCAGCGCGAGTCGAGCGCCCACTGAACATCGAAGATCACGATGTTTCACGTGCAACAACATCGACGTAGTTAAAACTCACGCCGGCTTGGCCAGGCCCTCCACCGCCCGCGCGCCGGGCAACGCGCCGAGGGCCGGCCCCGGCAGTGCGATCTTGCTGTGCCGCACGCCCGAGCCGATGATGACGTGCGGGGCGGCGATCACCCGCGCATCGACCAGGATCGGCCAGTCCGCGGGCAGCCCGATCGGGGTGATCCCGCCGTACTCCATCCCGGTCGCCTCGACCGCGTCGGCCATCGGGGCGAAGCTCGCCTTGCGCACGTCGAGCATCCGGCGAGCCATCCCGTTCACGTCCACGCGCGTCGTGGCGAGCACGACGCAGGCGGCGTACCGAATTTCGCCCTCGCGCCGGCCCGCGATCACCACGCAGTTCGCCGACACGTCCAGCCCCACCTCGTACGCGGCACAGAACGCGGCGGTGTCGGCGAGGCCCGCGTCGATCGGCGCCACCAGCACGTCGTCGACGTCCACCGGGGCGTCGGCGGACCACTGCCCGATCGCGGCGGCCACCGGGGGCGCCAGCAGGTCGAGTCGGTTCCGGGCGGGCTCGGTCTTCAGTGTCCCCATCACAGGTGGATCCTCGCACCATGGCCGCCACGCGCTCGCGAAGGCCCGCCGCGGGTCGGCCCGACCCACTCAACCCGGTCGGGACGGACGGCCCGTCAGCCGTTGGCGATGAACGGGTTGTCCCGGACGAACGTCCGGTCCCCGGCGGCGGCGACCTCCTCGGCGCGGAGCAGGCCGGGCCGGCGGGCCTCCAGGTCCTCGAAGGCGTGCCGGACGGCGATCCGGATCACCCCGTAGAGGAACACGAATCCGCAGACGTAAAGGGTCACGGTGGTGACGAGAACCAGCATGGGGCCACCGTAGGCAGCCGGCGAACGAGTGGACTTCTCATCTCCGGCCGGTTCCCCCGTACGTGTCGGCCAGGTGGTCGACCCAGCTCCGGGTGCCCGTCCGGGTCGCGGTGGAGCGGCTCCGTCAGCCGGCCAGCCTGGCCGGATCCGGAACCACCCGACCGGCGAGGAGGACACCCAACGTGGCCAGGGCGGCGGCCAGCACGAGAACGGTGGTGTAGCTGCCCGGGCCCGGCGCCGACCCGACCGCGAGTACCGCGCCGGTCAGCGCCAGCACCGACGCCGCGAACAGCGAGTCGCCCAGTTGCAGGGAGGAACTGTTGCGCCCCTGCTCACCTGGGGCCGACAGCTCCAGGGTGAGCACCGACAGCGACGGGTACAGGAGCCCCATCCCGAGCCCGGCGACTGCCCAGCCGAGCACTCCGACCGGCAGCGGCACCGCCGGCCACACCGCGAACGCCACCGTGACCGTCCCGACGGCGATGCAGACCAGCCCGGCCCGTACGAGGAGGGCCGGCGAACCGGGCACGGGCAGCCGCGCCCGACCCCCGCTCCCCGGGGCGCTCCCCGGGGCGGGCAGCCGGCCCTGCAACCAGGACCCGGCCGACCAGGAGAGCGCCCCGACGGTGAGCAGCAGGCCCGCCTCGGTCGGCGACAGCCCGCGCTCCCGGGAGAGCATCAGCGGGATCACCATCTCCGCGCTGGCGAACGCGGCGGAGGCCAGACCGCGCAACCCGATCACCGTCGGCAGGCCCCGGCCCGCCCGCAGGAAGCCGGCCGGCAGCAGACGCGGGGCGCAGCACAGCAGGCCGGCCAGCGCCGCCGCCACCAGGCCGACCGCCGACGCGCCGCGCTGCTGCCCCCCGTAGTGCAGCAGCGCGGCGCTCACCCCCGCCCCACAGGCCCAACCGACCCGGGCCGCCGCGCCCGTGGCCAGCCGGACGGTGGGCGAGACGACGGCCCGCAGGCCCGGCTGGATGAGCAGCGCCGCCGGCATCGCCACCGCCGGCACCGCCAGGAAGACCCAGCGCCAGCCGAAATGCTCGACGATCAGCCCGGCCAGCGCCGGCCCGACCAGCGACGGTACGACCCAGGCCGCAGCGAACGCGGCGAAGATCCGCCGGTGCAGCGCCTCCGGGTATGCCCGCCCCACCACCACGTACAACGCCACCGAGAGCAGGCCGGAGCCGAATCCCTGCACCAATCGACCCGCCACCAGCACGCCCATCGTCGACGCGGTACCGGCGAGCAGGAGCCCGGCGACGAACCAGCCCACCCCGTGCCACACCGGTGCCCGGGGGCCCCGCGCGTCGCACCAGATGCCGGAGACCACCATGGCCACCACGCCGGAGGCGAAGGGGCCGCCGAACGCCAGCCCGTACCAGGACAGCCCGTCGAGGTTGCGGGCGACCGTGGGCATCGCGGTGCCGACGGCGAGCGCCTCGAACGCGATCAGCGAGACCAGGGCCACCACGCCCACCGTCATGGACCGCAGGCGCGGGGCGAACAGGCGCTCCGGCGCGACCTGATCCGCGACCGCGGGGGTCACCGGCAACCGGCCGTACCGGACACCCGGTCCGGGGCCCGCCGTGACGCGTCCCGACGACGCCCACCCACCGGCAGCCCTCGGCCCGCCTGCTGCCTGAAAAGTTCCCACGACATGCGGCCAGCTTCCGCCCTGAACCCCGATTGAAGTCAAGTCGGAGGTGACCGGAGTCTCGGCGTGCACCGGGTCCCACCCGCGCTCCGATCCGTCCGCCGGCCGCGGAAACTTCCCCACCGACGGGGAATAACGGGCGCACTGGCGGGAAGGCAGCCCGCCGGGACCGAGCGTGGGAGGCGAAATGGGGCACGGCGGGGGCAACGGCGGCACCGGGGGCCCCGGCCGGCCGGTCTCCGGCCGTACCGCTCGATGACGTTGCTTGGCCGGGTGACCGGCCGCCTCCTGCCGTCGGTGGCGGTGCCGCACCTCGTCGGCGACGCGTCACGGGCAGTGCCGCACCTCGTCAGCGACGCGTCACGAGCCGTCCCGCACCTGGTCGGCGACGCGTCACGTACCGCCGGGGCCGCCGCGGCCCGGCTGGCCCGGCTGGCGGGCCTGACCCGACGCCGGGTCTGGTCCCGGCCCGGACGGCACCACATCGAGGTGCACGGCGTCTGCCAGGACGGCGGCGACGGGCTGGCGCGACAGGTGGAGCGGGAGCTGCAGCTGCTGCCCGGCGTGCGGTGGGCCAGGGTCAACGCCCCCTCGGGCAGGGTGGTGGTGGCGGTCGGGGAGCCGGAGCCGAGGCTGCGCGACCTGATCGCCACGATCGCCCGGTGCGAACGCACCTGCGAGCACGAACCGGACCCCGATATCCCCCCGCCGCACCCGCCGGAGGAGGGGCCGCGCACGCCCCGCACCCTCGGCGCGCTCGCCTCGGACGCGCTCGGCCTGACCCTGTCGGCGGCCACCCGGATCCTGCCGTTCACCCCGGTCCCGGCCGAGGTGGCCGGGGTGCTCGCCGCCGTCGACCTGCACCCGAAGCTGCACGCCCTGGCCGGTCGGGGGCTGCGCGCCGATCCCCGCGCCGAACTGCTCTTCCCGCTCGCGGAGGCCGTCGTCCAGGGACTGACCGGCGGCTGGACCGGGCTCGTGCTGGACGGCGCCCAGCGGATCGTGCGTTGGGGCGAGGCGCACGCCCAGCTCGTGGCCTGGACGAAGGCAGAGCCCCGGCTCACCGGCGACCCCGAGCGGGCCGTCGCCCGGGTGCCCACGGCCGAGCGGCCGAACCCGAAGCCGGACGGTCTCGTCGAGCGGTTCGCCCAACGGATGCTGGCTGCGGGGGCGGCGGCCGGCGCGGCGGCGGTGCCGGTCGTCGGCCCCAAACGGGCCGCCGCGGTGGCGCTGTCCAGCCTGCCCAAGGCCCCGGGCAGCGGCCGTGAGGGGTACGCGGCCCAGCTCGGCCGGATGCTCGCCCGACGTGGCGTGATCGCGATGGATCGCAGCGTGCTGCGGGAACTGGACCGGATCGACACGGTGGTGTTGGACGCGGCGGTGCTCGGCTCGAACCGGGGGGTACTGGCCGATCTGGCCCCGCTGTCCGGGGCGGACACCGCACAGGTGGCGGCCCGCGCCTTCGCCCTCTTCGACCCGGCCGCTCCGGACCGGGTGCGGGAGGCGGACGGGTGGCGGCTCGGACCGCTGGACGAGCTCGACGCCACCGACCCGGGCGACACCGACGACAGCCGGCGGATGCGGGCGGACGGTGGCAACCTGCTCGGCCTCGCCGAGGGGGACCGCCTGGCCGCCCTGCTCCGGGTGGAGCCCGAACCCGCCCCGGGCGTGGACGCGCTGCCGACCGCCTCCCGCCGGGCCGGCCTGCGTCTGGTGGTGGCCGGCGACGACGACGGCCGGTACGCCTTCGCCGACGCCGTGCTGCCCGGCGGCGCCCGGATCGCCGAGACCGTCCGCCGGTTGCAGAGCGAGGGCGCGATGGTGATGCTGCTCTCCTCCGACCGGGCGGCGCTGGGCGCGGCCGACTGCGGGCTGGGGCTGGCCGGCCCGGAGGACCTGCCGCCCTGGGGCGCGCACCTGCTGGTCGGCACCGACCCGCGGATCGCCGCGCTGATCATCGAGGCGGCCGGGGTGGCCCGCCGAATGACCGAACAGAACATCCGGCTGTCCATGGCCGGCACCGGCCTGGCCGCGCTGGGGGCGTTCACGGCCGAGCCCCGGCGGCTGCCGAGACTGCCGCTGAACACCGTCAACGGGACCGCCGCCCTGGCCTTCCTGCACGGGGTGTGGCGGGCGGGTCGGTTGCCGGACCGCGCCGACTCCCCGGTCCCGGCCGTGACCGCCTGGCACCTCATGCCGGCCGACGCCGTGCTCCGCCAGCTCGACACCGGCGTCGAGGGGCTGGACTCCGCCGAGGCGGAGCGCCGCCGAGGCGACGCGACCGGCGAGGGAACCGGGCCGTCCGGGCTGCTCCGCGCCTTCGTCGACGAGCTGGCCAACCCGCTCACGCCGGTGCTCGCCGCCGGCGCGGTGCTCTCCGCGAGCTTCGGCTCGCTGGTCGACGCGGCCCTCGTCGGCGGGGTGGTGACCGGATCGGCCCTGGTCGGCGCGGTGCACCAGCGCAACACCGAACGGTCGCTGGCCGAGCTGCTGTCCCGCTCGGCGGTCACCGCCCGGGTCCGCCGGGACGGCGAGGAAAGGCCGGTGCCCGCGGACGACCTGGTCCCGGGGGACGTGATCGTGCTCGGGCCCGGCGACGCCGTACCGGCGGACTGCCGGGTGCTGGCGACGGACGGACTGGAGGCCGACGAGTCGTCGCTGACCGGCGAGTCGCTGCCGGTGGGGAAGACCGCCGACCCGGTGGTCGCCGCCGCCGTCGCGGACCGGCGCTCCATGCTGTACGAGGGCACCACGATCGCCACCGGTCACGGCACCGCCGTGGTGGTGGCCACCGGCGCGGGCACCGAGGCCGGCCGGAGCCTGGCGCTGGCCCGGCAGTCGCCCCCGGCCAGCGGGGTGGAGGCCCGGCTCGGCCGGCTGACGAGCTCGGCGATCCCGCTGGCCGCCGGCTCCGCGGTGGCGGTGGCCGGGGTGGGCCTGCTACGCGGCGTACCCCTGGCGGAGACGGCGGCGACCGCCGCGAACCTGGCCGTCGCCTCGGTGCCGGAGGGGCTGCCGTTCCTCGTCAGCGCCGCCCAGCTCGCCGCGGCCCGACGGCTGGCCGAGCACGGCGCGCTGGTCCGCAACCCGCGCACGATCGAGGCGCTGGGCCGCGTCGACGTGCTCTGCTTCGACAAGACCGGCACTCTCACCGAGGGCCGGTTGCTGCTCGCCGGCGTGGGCGACGGCGGCGGCACCCGGTACGCCCCGCCGGACCGGCTGGACGATCCGCTGCGGCTGACCCTGGCCGCCGCGCTGCGGGCCACCCCGGCCGGAGACCCGGACGAGCTGCCACAGCAGACCGACCGGGCGGTCCGCCGGGGGGCGGGGGTGGCGGGGGTCGACGAGCTGGTCGGCGCGGACGGCTGGCGGGCGGCGGGCGGGCTGCCGTTCGAGCCGTCCCGCGGCTACCACGCCACGGTCGGCAGAACCGGCGACGGCCTGCTGCTCAGCGTCAAAGGCGCGCCGGAGACCGTGGTGCCGCGGTGCGCCGATCGGCGTACCGCCGACGGCGGCGACGCACCGCTGGACGACGCAGGCCGGGACGAGCTGCATCGGATGCTCGCCGACCGGGCCGGTGCCGGGCACCGCATCCTGGCCGTCGCCGAGCGGCGGGTAGCCGGGGAGACCGTCACCGACGAGCAGGTCGACGGCCTGGTCTTCGTCGGTTTCCTGGCGCTCGCCGACGGGGTACGCGAGTCCGCCGCGCCCGCCGTCCGCCGGATCCGACAGGCCGGGGTGCACACCATCATGATCACCGGTGACCATCCGGCGACTGCCTCGGCGATCGCGTCGACCATCAGCCCCGACCACGGCGAGCAGCGGGTGACCACCGGCACGGAGCTGGACCGGCTCGACGATGACGCGCTCGCCGAGCTGCTCACCCGTACCGACGTGGTGGCCCGCTGCACCCCCGCCCACAAGGTCCGGATCATTCAGGCGCTGCAGAAGTGCGGCCGGACCGTGGCGATGACCGGGGACGGTGCCAACGACGCCCCGGCGATCCGGCTGGCCGACGTCGGCATCGCCCTCGGCCAGCGCGGCACCCCCGCCGCGCGGGCCGCCGCCGACCTGGTGGTGACCGACGACCGGCTGGAGACGATCATCGCCACCCTGGTCGAGGGGCGGGCCATGTGGTCGTCGGTCCGGCACGCGCTGAGCATCCTGGTCGGCGGCAACCTCGGCGAGATCGCGTTCAGCGTGCTGAGCGCGGCCCGCACCGGCCGTTCGGCGCTCACCGGACGGCAACTGCTCCTGGTCAACCTGCTCACCGACCTGGCGCCGGCGCTGGCCATCGCGGTCCGGCCGCCCGCCTCCGACCACGCCGACCACCTGCTGCGGGAGGGCCCGGACACCTCGCTCGGCGCGACCCTCGACCGGGAGATCGCGCTGCGGGCGGCGTCCACCACGCTGGGCGCGACGGTGGGCTGGACGCTCGCCCGGCACACCGGACGGCAGCGCCGGGCGGGTACGGTCGCGCTCGCCTCGCTGATCGGCACCCAGCTCGGGCAGACCGTGCTCGCGGGCGGGACCAGCCCGACGGTGCTCGCCTCGACCGCCGCGTCGGTCGGGGTGCTGGTCTTCGTGGTGCAGACCCCCGGGGTCAGCCACTTCTTCGGCTGTACCCCGCTCGGGCCGGTCGGCTGGGGCATCGCCGCCGGCTCGGCGCTCGGCGCCACCCTCGCCAACGGTGCCCTCACCCGCCTGCTCAACCGCGAGGAGGGCTCCCCGGCCGACACCGAAGGAGCGGACGTGCCCGGTGGCGAGGGGGCTCCCTCCGACAGGTGAGGGCGGTCGTACCGAGCCCGTCAGCCGACCCGCCTGAGGCAGTGCAGCCGGCCCCGCCGGGTCAGCCGCCCTGGTGCCAGGTCGCGGCCGCCCGACCCAGCCGGTCGTTGATCGCCCGACCCACGCCGACATCCGGAACCCGCTCGGCGACGATCTCGGTCACCCCGGCCGCGTCGAGCCGGTGCAGCGCGTCGAAGAGCCGGGCCGCCGCCACCGTCAGGTCCCCCGCAGGCGACAGCACCTCGACCGCCACCCAGTCGCCTTCCGCCGGGCGCTCCCGGAAGGCCAGCAGCGCCCGCCGGGCACCGTCGCCGGCCGCCGACTCCGCCGCCCCGACCATCCGCAACGGGGTACGCGGGGCGTAGTGCGCGGCCAACGTGCCGGGCGCCACCGGCTGGCCGGAGCTGCCCGACCGTACGGTCACCGGGCCGACCGCCTCGACCAGGGCCTCCACCGGCAGCGCGCCGAGCCGGAGCACCACCGGACGCTCGCCCCGGGCGTCCACGATGGTGGACTCGATCCCGCACCGGGTGGGCCCGCCGTCGAGCACCACGTCCACCGCCGCGCCCAGACCGGCCACCACGTGCTCGGCGCGGGTGGGGCTGAGCTGGCCGAACCGGTTGGCGCTGGGCGCGGCCACCGGCACCCCGGCCGCGGCGATCAACGCCCGGGCGGACGGCTCGTCCGGCACCCGGACGGCCATCGTGTCCAGCCCCGACGTGACGATCGGCGGAATCACGGCGGGTCGGTCCACGATCAGCGTCAGCGGACCCGGCCAGAACCGCTCGGCCAGCGCCTCCACCATCGCCGGCACCCGTCCCACCAGCCCGGCCAGGTCAGCCGCGTCGGCCAGGTGGGTGATCAGCGGATCGAAGCTCGGCCGCTGCTTCGCCTCGAAGATCCGGGCCGCCGCACGGGCGTCGAGGGCGTTGGCGCCCAGCCCGTAGACGGTCTCGGTGGGGAACGCCACCAGCCCTCCGGCGCGCAGGACGCAGGCGGCTTCGGCGATGCCGCCCTCGGCGGGCAGGAGGCGTGGGGATCCGGTGCTCACGCCCCGACGCTAACCTGCCCGTCCCGAGGGCACGGCTGGTGGGTGCGTGCCCGCCCCCCGAGCCCCCCACCAGCCGCGGTTCCCGTTCCTTCGTCAGATGGTCGCCCCGCTGCGGGCGTGGATCGCGGCGGTTTCCGGTCTGGACGGCATCCTCAGCCCTGCCGGACAACCAGCACCAGGACGGCACCGACAGGTGACGAGGTGGCTGCCTTTTACTCCCCGGGCCCGCCCGGGGTTCCGCCACGCGCCCGGATCCGCCTGGTCCGCCGGGGGACGTGCTGCTGCATCCCCTCCTCGCCGCCCGGGCGCTGGACGTTGCGGTCCACGACTGTGACAGCCTGGCGCGGTGTCCCGTGCCCGACTGGCGGTTGCCGCCGGCGCCCTCCTCCTCGTCGCCTCCTGCGGCCTGCCGTGCCTCCCGTTCCTGGACCTGTCGGCGGTGTCACTGCCCTACCAGGACCCGACCCCCGGCATGGTGGAGAAGCAGGCCGAGGAGATCGCTGCGGCCGAGCACAGACTCGCCGTGTACGCAGTCGTCGCCGGTGCCCTGGCTCTCCTCGGCCTCGCGGCCCTGATCTACGCCGGGAAGCACCGCCGGCCCCGCAGGGAGGGGGTGTGCTCCGCGCCTGATCCCTCTGCTCGCGAGGGGTGGGGGCGCGGTCCTGGAGTGCCGTTCACCGCCCCTGATGCCGCCGGCAACGCGGAATCGGGTGGACGCCGTGGTGGTCAACCGATTCGTGGTCAGCGGTTGGTCACGCCCAAGGAACCTGGTAGTAGCAACAGCCAGGGCTGACGCCCTAGATCAACTGCTTGAGCTCCGGCGGCGGTCCGTTCTAGCGCCGGGGTACACGAGGCTTCGTCCACCCGACGTTGGGAAGCTGCGCTGGCTGTGGTTGTCCATCGCTTGTCCTGGTACGCCGCGCGCCGGGGCGTGACCGGCCGGAAGCCGCACGCGCGCCCCGGTGCACGGCACGGCGGCGGGCCGCAGCCCCACCCTTGACCAAGTAGAAAGCCTGAGCACACCACGCCTCAGCAAAGTTGTCGTGGCGCATGAGACCAAGCACTAGCCCGCTCGGGTACGCCGAGTGCGCTGGAGATAATGCGGGGATGGCAACCGAGGTGAGCATCGGCCCGCTGTCCGAACTGGACCGCGACGAGTGGGAAGGCCTGACCCGAAGTTTCCACGCGCACTGGGCTGGCCGGCCGGGTCGGCCCGCGACTGAGGTTGACGACGATGGCTACGAACGGACATGGCAACGCTTGGTCAGCGGTGATCAGATCCGTGGCATCTGCGCAAGGCTCGACGGCAAGATGGTCGGTATCGCGCATTACTTGTTTCACGCCAGCGTCTGGGGGGCCGGGAGATGCTACCTGGCAGAGTTGTTCGTGGATCCGCACGTACGACGGCGAGGTATCGCGACAGCAATGATCGGCTGGGTGGCGCAGGATGCCCATGAGCACGGTGCCCCACGCCTCTACTGGAACACTGAGGTCGACGCCGACGCTCGCGCGCTGTACGACAAGATCGCCATCTACAGGGGTTACATCCTGTACAACTACCTGTGGCCTGCGACTGCCACCGCGACGTGAACCAGGTCACTCAATCGGCCGTAGCGACGCCCTCCACTCGGCATACGGGCGCACCCACGGCTCCTGAGACGTCACCGATATCCACCAGGACGGCCGAGGACCTGACGCACTCCATCGGCGGCCCAGCGTGCGAACAAGAGCGTCAAGCAGTCACAAGATCAAAGCTGACCTGCGCCCAAACTCGTGCCCGTTGATCTTGCTCGGGCGAAACGCCTACTCGGAGGCGATATTTGGTGGAGCCCAGGGGACTCGAACCCCTAACCCCTGCCTTGCAAAGGCAGTGCTCTGCCAGTTGAGCTAGGGCCCCGAGGGCGGGCGAAGCCGCCGGGAGCTGGACGTCGGAGAAGTGATCAGCGCAGGTCAGGGGCGGTGGTCGCCTCATGCCACAGGGCGCGCTCGTCGTTCGAAACCTTGATCTTCCTGACCACCACGGCGGCCACGCCGACAATGCCGGCCAGAATCAGAAGCTTCTTGAACATGGGGCGACCCCTTGCGCTCGACAGCCGTCGGAACCATGTGCGGTGGGGCTAGCTGGAATCGAACCAGCGACCTCAGAGTTATCAGCTCTGCGCTCTAACCGACTGAGCTATAGCCCCGCGTGGCGACGGCCAAGGTTAACGCATCCGCCCGCCGCGCCCCAAATCGGGGGCCGGTGACGGGTCCGTGCTCGCCGTACCCCCCCTGAAACTACCCGGACGCACGACGCCGGGGCGACCGCTTTACGCGGCGCGCCCCGGCGTCGGGTGCGATCAGTCCCGCTCGGCGAGCGTCAGCTCGATCCCGCCGACCAGGTCGGCGCAGACGTTGTAGACGAACGCGCCGAGGGTGGCGAGCGCGGTGAACAGGACGACGTTGACCAGACCGATCAGGGCGGAGCTGAGGATCACGCCCTTGGCGGTGATCTGGAAGCCGCTCGTGCTCTGCCCGCCGGCGTTGACCAGGTCGCTCAGGCTCTCGTTGACGCTCTGGAACACACCCATCGCGTCCAGCGCCAGGTAGAGCACCGAGGTGGCGACGACCACCACGATGAAGAGCACCACGGAGACGGCGAAGGCGAACTTCATCACGGACCAGGGGTCGATCCGCTTCAGGTTCAGCCGGGCCCGCCGCGGCCCGCGGGACGCGGCGGAGCTGACCGAGGTACGCGCGGCACGTACCGCTTCACCGACCCGGGCAGCCCCGACGGCCGAGGTCGACGACCCGGCGACCCCCGGCGGCAGCCCTCCGCCGTTGGCGGGGCGTCCCCCCGCGCCCGGACGGGTGCCGTCCGGGCGCGGGCTGGCCGTGCCGCCACCGACGCGCGGCAGCGTGCCGGTGGCGGCGCTGCCGGTCGACTGGCCGCTTCCTGTCCGGATCGGCGCTGTCGTCCCCGGGCGGGCGGCGCTGCCCGCCCCCGCGGCCGGAGCAGTCGCGGAGGTGGGCGCGTCGATGCCGGATGTCTCCGTTTTGTCACCGGCCCCCGAGTCGTCGCCGGGGGTCTCCGGCGGCGGTGCCATCCCGGGAGCCCGGGTGAACTTCGGGGCAGGCGCGTCGGCGGGGACCGTCGCCCGGCCCACGGCCGCGCGGCCGGTCGCTGGTGCGCCGCCCGTCGCGGCGGCCTCCTCGTCGACCGGGTTGGCCGAGGTCCCCTTGTTCCCCGACTTCGCCTGTGTCTCCGTCATCAACTAGTCCTGTTCGTCAGGCTCGTCGGCATTGCGAGCAATCGCCACGATAGTCACGCCGTCCGGGAGGTCCATCAGCT
Organism: Micromonospora sp. NPDC002296; assembly: GCF_040296145.1. NCBI lineage: Bacteria > Bacillati > Actinomycetota > Actinomycetes > Micromonosporales > Micromonosporaceae > Micromonospora > Micromonospora sp. NPDC002296. Next base: position 196,565 of record NZ_JBEOWQ010000001.1, on the reverse strand, counting down.
TGACCCCCATTGTGTTCCGGTCACGCGTACGGCGTACAGGCTTCACCGGAGTCCGGATGACGCCACCGTTGCTGGTGATCGCGAACAGCTCGTCGTCCGGGTCGATCACCACAGCGCCGACCAGACCACCGCGCCGCTCGGTGATCTTCGCAGTCAGCACGCCCTTACCTCCCCGGCCCTGGACCGGGTATTCCTCGATCGGGGTACGTTTCGCGAATCCCCCGTTCGTGGCCACCAGCACGTCCAGCCCTTCGCGGACGACCTCCATCGCGAGCAGGACGTCGTCGTCGCTGAACCGCATGCCGATCACGCCCGACGTGGCCCGGCCCATCGGCCGCAGCGCCTCGTCGGTGGCGTTGAAGCGGATCGCCTGGGCGTTCTTCGAGACCAGCAGCAGGTCGTCGGACGGGGCGACCAGGGCAGCACCGACCAACTCGTCCTCATCGCGCAGGTTGATCGCGATGATTCCGCCGGAACGGTTGGAGTCGAACTCCTCGAGCCGTGTCTTCTTCACCAGGCCGTTCTTCGTGGCCAGTACCAGGTAGGGGGCCACCTGGTAGTTCGGAATTTCGATGATCTGCGCGATCTGCTCGTCCGGTAGGAAAGCGAGCAGATTGGCCACGTGCTGGCCCTTGGCTACCCTACTGGCTTCCGGAAGCTCGTACGCCTTGGCCCGGTACACGCGACCCTTGTTCGTGAGGAACAGGATCCAGTCGTGGGTCGAGCAGACGAAGAAGTGGCTGACGATGTCGTCCTGCCGCAGCGTGGCCCCGCTGACGCCCTTGCCGCCGCGGCGCTGGGAGCGGTACAGATCGACCTTGGTCCGCTTCGCGTACCCGGTGCGGGTGATTGTGACCACCACGTCCTCGCGGGCGATGAGGTCCTCCATCGAGACCTCCCCGTCGAACGGCAGGATCTTCGTCCGCCGCTCGTCGCCCCACTTCGCGATGATCTCGCCGAGCTCCTCCGAGACGATCCGCCGCTGCCGCTCCGGCTTCGCCAGGATGTCCTTGAGGTCGGCGATCTCGATCTCGAGCTTGGCCAGGTCGTCGAGGATCCGCTGCCGCTCCAGGGCGGCGAGCCGGCGCAGCTGCATGTCCAGGATCGCGGTGGCCTGGATCTCGTCGATCTCCAGCAGCCGGATCAGGCCCTGCCGGGCGTCCTCGACGGTCGGCGACCGCCGGATCAGGGCGATCACCTCGTCGAGGGCGTCCAGCGCCTTCGACAGGCCGCGCAGGATGTGCGCCCGCTCCTCGGCCTTGCGCAGCCGGAACGCGGTCCGCCGCCGGATCACCTCGATCTGGTGCTCGACGTAGTACCGCAGGAACTGGGCCAGGTTCAACGTGCGCGGCACGCCGTCGACCAGCGCCAGCATGTTGGCGCCGAAGGTCTCCTGGAGCTGGGTGTGCTTGTAGAGGTTGTTGAGCACCACCTTGGCGACCGCGTCGCGCTTGAGCACGAGCACGATCCGCATTCCGGTACGCCCGGAGGACTCGTCCCGGATGTCGGCGATGCCGGCGAGCTTGCCCTCCTTGATCAGCTCGGCGATCCGCTCGGCGAGGTTGTCGGGGTTGACCTGGTAGGGCAACTCGCTGACCACCAGGCAGGGGCGACCCCGCTTGTCCTCCTCGACCTCCACCACTGCCCGCATCCGGATCGACCCACGGCCCGTCCGGTACGCGTCCTGGATGGCCTGGGTGCCGACGATCAGGCCATGGGTGGGGAAGTCCGGGCCCTTGACGATCTCGATGAGCGCGTCGAGGGTGGTCGCCTCGTCGACCTCCGGGTTCTCCAGGCACCACTGCACGGCCGCGCCGATCTCGCGCAGGTTGTGCGGCGGGATCTTGGTGGCCATGCCGACCGCGATGCCCTCGGAGCCGTTGATCAGCAGGTTCGGGATGCGGGACGGCAGGATGGTGGGCTCCTTGGCCCGGCCGTCGTAGTTGTCCTGGAGGTCGACGGTGTCCTCGTCGATGTCCCGCAGCATCTCCATCGCCAGCGGGTCGAGCTTGCATTCGGTATATCTCATCGCGGCAGCAGGATCGTTACCGGGCGAGCCGAAGTTGCCGTTGCCGTCGACCAGCGGGTAGCGCAGCGACCAGGGCTGCGCCATCCGGACCAGGGCGTCATAGATGGCCGAGTCGCCGTGCGGGTGGAACTGGCCCATCACGTCGCCGACGACCCGGGAGCACTTCACGTAGCCGCGGTCCGGCCGGTAGCCGGAGTCGAACATGGCGTAGAGAATCTTGCGGTGGACCGGCTTGAGCCCGTCCCGGACGTCCGGCAGCGCCCGCCCGACGATGACGCTCATCGCGTAGTCGAGGTACGAGCGCTGCATCTCCACCTCGAGCCCTACCGGCTCGATGCGGTCATGCGCCACGACTGCGGCGGCAGCGGTCTCGGGGACCTCGGGCTCGCTCGGGGTGGACTCGGGGGTATCGGTCACTGTTAACCCTTATCAGAATCAGAGTCGGTTTCGGGCTGTGGATAACCGCTGTGGAAACCGACCAGGCTGTGGATAACCCTGTGGATCGGCGGACCGCCCGGTGGACGACCGGGGCGGCCCGCCCGGTCCGTCAGATGTCCAGGAAGCGGACGTCCTTGGCGTTGCGCTGGATGAACGAGCGACGCGCCTCGACGTTCTCACCCATCAGCACGCTGAACAGCTCGTCCGCGGTCGCCGCGTCGTCGAGCGTGACCTGCCGCAGGGTGCGGGTGCCCGGGTTCATCGTGGTCTCCCAGAGCTCGGGATAGTTCATCTCGCCGAGACCCTTGAACCGCTGGATGTCGTCCGGCTTGGCGTTCGGCTTCTTCTGCTGGCGCAGCGCGATCAGCCCGTCCCGCTCCCGGTCCGAGTACGCGTACTGCGCGTCGTCGCCCTTCTTGTTCCACTTGATCTTGTAGAGCGGCGGGGCGGCCAGGTAGACGTGGCCCAGCTCGACCAGGGGCCGCATGAAGCGGAACAGCAGGGTGAGCAGCAGAGTCTGGATGTGCTGGCCGTCGACGTCGGCGTCGGCCATCAGCACCACCTTGTGGTACCGCAGCTTCTCGATGTCGAAGTCGTCGTGGATGCCGGTGCCCAGCGCGGTGATCAGCGCCTGGACCTCGGCGTTCTTCAGCACCCGGTCGATCCGGGCCTTCTCCACGTTGAGGATCTTGCCGCGGATCGGCAGGATCGCCTGGGTGCGCGGGTCCCGGCCCTGCTTGGCCGAGCCGCCGGCCGAGTCGCCCTCGACGATGAACACCTCGGACTCGCGCGGGTCGGTGGACTGGCAGTCGGCCAGCTTGCCCGGCATCGAGCCGGACTCCAGCAGCGACTTGCGCCGAGCCAGCTTGCGCGCCTGCTGCGCGGCGATCCGGGCTCGGGCCGCCTGGGACGCCTTGGTGATGATCATCTTGGCTTCGGCCGGGTTGCGGTCGAACCAGTCGACCAGCCGGTCGTTGCAGACCCGCTGCACGAAGCTCTTCACCGGAGTGTTGCCGAGCTTGGTCTTGGTCTGGCCCTCGAACTGCGGGTTCGCCAGCTTGACCGAGATGATCGCGGCCAGGCCCTCGCGGATGTCCTCGCCGGAGAGCTTCTCGTCGCCCTTGAGCAGCTTCTTCTCCGCGCCGTAGCGGTTGACCACGCCGGTCAGCGCGGACCGGAAGCCCTCCTCGTGGGTGCCGCCCTCGTGGGTGTTGATCGTGTTGGCGAAGGTGTAGACCGACTCGCCGTACGACTCGTTCCACTGCATGGCGATCTCGACCGACATGCCCTCCTCCTCGGCACCGAACTCGACCACCGTCTTGTGGATCGGGTTCTTCGAGGCGTTGAGGTGCCGGACGAAGTCGGCGATGCCGCCCTTGTAGCAGAAGGTGACCTCGCGCGGCTTGCCCTCCTCACCCTCCGGGACCCGCTCGTCGAGCAGGTGGATGGTGAGGCCGCGGTTGAGGAAGGCCATCTCCTGGATGCGGCGGTAGATGGTCTGGAAGTCGAAGTCGACGGTCTCGAACACGTCGGGGTCGGGCCAGAACGCGACCGTCGAGCCGGTGCGGTCGGTGGTCTCGCCCTTGTCCAGCGGGCCCGGCTTGGAGTTGGCGTACTTCTGCCGCCAGACGAAGCCGGACTTGTGGATCTCCACCGCCATCCGGCTGGAGAGGGCGTTGACGACGGACACGCCGACGCCGTGCAGGCCGCCGGACACGGCGTACGCCTTGCCGTCGAACTTGCCGCCGGCGTGCAGCACGGTCAGCGCCACCTCGACGCCCGGCTTCTTCAACTTGGGGTGCAGGTCGACCGGGAAGCCCCGGCCGTTGTCGGTGACCTGGACCCCGCCGTCGGCCAGCAGCACCACGTCGATGGTGTCGCAGTGTCCGGCCAGCGCCTCGTCGACGGCGTTGTCGACGACCTCCCACACCAGGTGGTGCAATCCACGCTCACCGGTCGACCCGATGTACATGCCGGGCCGCTTACGGACCGCCTCCAGCCCTTCGAGGACGGTGATCGACTCGGCGCCGTACTCCTGCTTGTCCTGCGCTGCCACCCTCGGCCACTTTCTCGCGCCCCCGGGCCGCAAGCGGCGCGTCGGACGCGGGTTCGGCGGACAGGACGCGACGTCGGCGCGCGGCCCGAGACCGGTGGAAACCGGGGTACGGGCCGGAACGCCGGTCGCCACGGTTGCCCGCGGATCGCGATCGGCTCGACCCGACGTGGGACAATGATCTCGGACCTTTGGTGAGCCCGCGTCCGTCGCTCCGTGTCGGGTCTTCGTCTCGCCTCAATCTTACTGTGCGCTGACGACAGAACCGCCACTCGGCACCCCTTTCGCGGTGGCTGAGACCTCCGTAGCCGGCCGAACCGCGCCACCCGCGACTCCCCCTACACGCCAAGCTCCGATCGGCGGGCGACGTCGCCGCCGATCGGGCCGGGACGTTCAGGGCCCGGGGTCGCGTCGGGGCCCGCAACGGGCGTACGTTTGCGGCGCCCAGCGTGGCTGGTCTTGATCTTTTCCGGTCGGAACCGGACGATCGACCCGAACGATCCGACACGTGCTCTCAAGGGGTGACGCCAGATGGGGCTGGACAACGTCGCGGTGCACTGGCCGCGGACCGGCCGCTTCTACGACCCGGTCGCACCGGCCGAGTTCGTCGATTTCGGCGAGATCGTCGACCTGCCGCGGATCTCCGCGCCGACGGCGGCCCTCGCGGAACACATCGCCAAGACCGGGACCGTCCGGGCCACGGCGTACACCGAGCTGGTCGACCTCCTGCTCGGGCTGGAGAATGTGCTCTACGCCACGGACGCCGCCGCCGAGGACGAGGACCCGGTGATCGACCCGGACGGCTGCGCCTGGGTCGCCGGCGGAATCGAGCGCTTCGTGGTCGGGCACCGCCCGCACGGGGAGACGATCGACTTCGACACGGTGAGCAGCGTGCTGCGCGGCCTGCTCGCCGACGGCCGCCTCGCCGAGCAGCAGCTGCGCTGGCTGGGCACCCGGCTGGACGCGCTGCGCGACGAGAACGGCGACCCGCCGCAGTGGGACTTCACCTGCGCCGAGTTGGGCGTGCTGGCGGCCTTCTACCGCCGTTGCGCCGACCGCGGTTTCGCGGTCTACGCCGACGCCTGACCGGAATTCACACCGCCCGCGCCGGCCCGGTTCGTCGCCGCGATCACCCGGGTCAGGACGGCGTGCAGGTCTCGCAGCTCCTCGATCGGCATCCCGAGCCGCCGCACGATCGCCGGCGGGATCTCCTCGGCGCGGGCACGCAACGCCTCGCCGCCGGCGGTGAGCGTCACGGCCAGGCTGCGCTCGTCGGCGGGGTCGCGCTCCCGCCGGACGTACCCGTTGGCCTCCAGGCGCTTCAGCAGCGGTGACAGCGTCCCTGGGTCGAGCTGCAACAGACGGCTGAGTTCCCGTACGGACAGCGGCGCGTGCTGCCACAGCGCAAGCATGACCAGGTACTGCGGATGGGTCAGCCCCATCGGCTCCAGCAGCGGACGGTAGACGGCGACCACGCCCCGAGCCGCCACGGAGAGCGCGAAGCACACCTGCTCCTCCAGGGCCAGGGGGTCGCCCCCAAGCTGGTCGGACACTGCGGGCCTCCTCGTCGTCGCCGTTGCGATCCTAGCAACGATTGGTGTACCAATGATTGGTACACGAAGTATTCCGGGCGCGGTGGAGGCCAGGCGGATGAGCGACGACAAGCAGGTGGGCGACTCCTCGGGCAGGGGCGGCCGCCTCATGGGCTGGGTGTTCCGCAACCTCGCCGGCCCTTCCGAGGTGCAGGGGGCGGTGCAGGGCGGCTCGCGCCATGCCCGAGAGGCGTGGAAGCAGGACCTGGAGAGACGTAAGCAGTGGAGCCGTGAGCAGCGGGAACGCAAACGCGCCGAGCGGGAGGCCCAGCGCCCGGGCCAGTGACCGTCAGCCGTAGGTGTCGCGGGGGCCCCGGCCCCGGACCCTGCGCGGCCCACGCGACCAGGACGGCGCGGCCGGGCCATGGATGTGCAGCTTGCGCACCACGTTGTGGCCCACCTCGCTGGCGATCTTCTTCAGCAGGGACCCGGCGAGCAGCCGCAGTTGGGTCGCCCACGCGGTGGACCGGGCCTCCACGGTCAGCTCGCCGTTCTCCAGCTTCACCGGACGGCTGTTCTGCGCCACCTCGGAGCCGACCACTCGTTCCCACGCGCCGAAGACCGTCGCCTCGGCCGCCGGCTGCTCCCAGCCGCGCGCCTTGACCAACCGGTTCAGCACGGCACTCAGCGGCTGGGGATCACGCGGGTCCGGCCCCGGGCCCGAGTAACCGCGCAGCCGCCGAGCGCCCTCGCCGTCGCCGGACACCACGCTGCGCCGGCGGGTCCGGGCCGCCGAGTCACGGCGGGCCTTCGCGGCGTCCAGCACCGCCCGGGCCAACTCCGGCCCCGCCGCCCCTGCGGAAACGTCGCTATCAGCACCGGCACCGGCACCGGCACCGGTGCCGGCCGCCGCCGGACCGTCGGGCCGCCCGGCACCGTCGGCCGGCGGTGCCGCCTGGCCGCCGGCGCGCCGCCCGGCCCGGCGAGGCGCGTCCTCACCCCCGGTCGCGTCCCCGCCGGCCGGGGTACGTCCCGGGCGCGTCGGCCCGAGGCGGGCCGATGGAAGCTCCCGCTCAGCCGACACGACGCACCGTCCCCTCTCCGACCTGGTACCGGGCGCCCCGCAGGCCGGTCGGCACGTCGTCGTCCACGGCGCAGGTCACCAGCACCTGGCTGGCCCCGCCGACCAGCTCCGCCAGGCGCTCCCGGCGCCCCGCGTCCAGCTCGGCGAAGACGTCGTCGAGCACCAGCACCGGCTCGATGCCGTCGGAACGGAGCAGGTCGTACCCGGCCAGCCGCAGCGCCAGCGCGAACGACCAGGACTCGCCGTGGCTGGCGTACCCCTTCGCGGGCAGCGGGCCGAGGTTGAGCACCAGATCGTCGCGATGCGGGCCGACCAGGGTGGTGCCCCGCTCGACCTCGGCCGACCGCGACTCGGCCAGCGCCGCCGTCAACGCCTCGACCAGCGCCGCCCGGTCCGGCGTCGGGTCGGTCAGCTCCACCGACGGCCGGTACGTGACACCGGCCGCGCCCCGGCCGGCCGCCACCGTGTCGTACGCCTTGGTGACGTGCGGGCCGAGCGCGGCGACCAGCTCCAGCCGGCCGGCGAGCAGCTCGGCGCCATGCCGGGCCAGATGGGTGTCCCAGACGGCGAGGGTGGACAGGTCCCCGCCCCGCGACCCGCCGGTCTTACGGGCCAGGTACGCGGTACGCAACAGGGCGTTGCGCTGCTTGACCACCCGCTCGTAGTCGGCCCGCACCCCGGCGTACCGGGGCTGGCGGTTGACCAGCAGGTCGTCGAGGTAGCGGCGGCGCTCGGCCGGGTCGCCCCGGACGAGTTCCAGGTCCTCCGGGGCGAACAGCACCAGCCGCAGCGCGCCGAGGACGTCGCGGGCCCGCCGGGCCGGCGAGCGCCCCAACCGGGCCCGGTTGGCCTTGCCCGGCACGATCTCCAGCTCGATCAGCAGCTCACGCGCGTCGTGCACCACGGCGCACCGGATCACCGCGGAGGACGCCCCCATCCGGACCAGGGGGGCGTCCGTGGCGACCCGGTGCGAGTCCAGGGTCGCCACGTAGCCCAGCGCCTCGGCCAGGTTGGTCTTGCCGACGCCGTTGGCGCCGGTCAGGATGTTCGGACCCGGCTCCAGATCGACGCCGACCCGCTCGTACGAGCGGAAGTCGACCAGTTCGAGCCGGCGGACGTACACAGGTTGTGGATACCGCTCAGCGCTTGTGGACGGCGTGCCCGCCGAACTGCTGGCGCAGCGCGGCGACGGCCTTCATCGCGGGCGAGTCGTCCTGCCGCGAGGCGAACCGGGCGAACAGCGACGCGGTGATGACGTTCAACGGCACGGCCAGCCGGACCGCCTCGTCGACCGTCCACCGGCCCTCGCCCGTGTCCTCGGTGTAGCCGCTCAGCTCGGCCAGCTCCGGGTCCTCGTCGAGGGCCCGGTCGAGCAGGTCGAGCAGCCAGGAACGGACGACGGTGCCCTCGCGCCAGGACTTGAACACGCCCGGCACGTTGGTCACGATCTCCGACTTGGCGAGCAGCTCGTAGCCCTCGGCGTAGGCGTGCATCAGGCCGTACTCGATGCCGTTGTGCACCATCTTGGCGTAGTGGCCGGCACCGACCGGGCCGGCGTGCACGAAGCCGAACTCGCCGGCCGGCTTGAGCGCCTCGAAGATCGGCAGCAGCCGGTCGACGTGCTCCTGCGCGCCGCCGACCATCAGGCCGTACCCGTTCTGCTTGCCCCAGACGCCGCCGGAGACGCCGACGTCGACGTAGCCGATGCCCTGCTCCGCGAGCCGCTCGGCGCGGGGCCCGTCGTCGCTGAACCGGGAGTTGCCGCCGTCGATGATGAGGTCGCCCGCACCGAGCACGCCGGCGAGTTCGTCGATGGTCGTGTCGGTGACACCGGCCGGGACCATCACCCAGACGGCGCGGGGCGCGTCGAGCTTGTCGACCAGCTCGGCCAGGCTCGCGGCGTCGCTCAGCTCCGCGTTGGAGTCGTAGCCGACCACCTCGTGCCCGGCTGCGCGCAACCGCTCACGCATGTTGCCGCCCATCCGGCCGAGTCCTACCAGGCCGAGCTGCATCTGTTCCTACCTCCGCTGCTCTGGATCAAGAAGTGTGCGATCAGCGGGAGACGCGGATCGGCATGATCAGGTACCGGTACCCCGAGATGACCTCACCATCCTCGCCAGCGGGGGAAATCACCGCCGGCTTGAACGCGTCGACGAACGTGAGCAGCGCGAACTGGGCACCCAGGTTGTTCAGGCCGTCGATCAGGTACTGCGGGTTGAAGCCGATGGTCAGCGCCTCACCGGTGAAGGTGGCGTCCATGGCCTCGCTGGCCCGGGCCTCCTCGGTGCCGCCGGCCTCGACGACCAGCCCGTCGGAGCTGAAGCTGAGCAGCACCGGGGTAGTCCGCTCGGCGACCAGGGCGACGCGCTTCACGACCTCGATCAGGGTGCTCACCGCCACCCGGGCCTCGGCGTTGTGGCTGCTCGGGAACAGCGAGCGGACCGGGGGGTAGTTCGCGCCGTCGAGCAGCCGGCTGGTGGTGCGCCGGGTGCCGCCGGAGAAACCGATCATGCCCTCGCCGGCCGCGCCCTGGGAGAGCGCCATGGTGACCTGGCCGCCGAGCGGGCCGAGGGCCTTGGCGGTGTCGTGCAGGGTCCGGGCCGGCACGAGGGCGTTGATGCTCACCCCGGGGTCGTTCGGGGTCCACTCCATCTCGCGCAGGGCGAGGCGGTACCGGTCGGTGGCGAGCATGGCCAGGTTGCCACCGGAAAGCTCGATCCGGACGCCGGTCATCATCGGCAGGGTCTCGTCCCGGCCGGCGGCCACGGCGACCTGGGCGACGGCTGCGGCGAACGCCGCGGCGTCGACGGTGCCCGCGCTCTCCGGCATCTCCGGGAGGGCGGGGTAGTCCTCCACCGGCATGGTGGGCAGGGTGAACCGGGCACTGCCGCAGACCAGTTCCAGGTGCGCACCCACCGCGGCGATGTCGACCGGCTTGGCCGGCAGCGCCTTGGTGATCTCGGCGAGCAGCCGCCCGGAGACCAGCGCGGCACCGTCGGCGTCGCCCTGCACCTCGACGGTCACCTGGCTGGAGACCTCGTAGTCGAAGCCGGAGACCTGCAGGTTGCCGTCGGTCACCCGGAGCATCACGCCGGCCAGTACCGGTACGGAAGGCCTGCTGGGCAGGCTCTTCGCGGTCCACGCCACGGCCTCGGCGAGCGCGTCGCGCTCTACTCGGAACTTCATCAATGCCTCCGCGTCGACGTCAGCGACAACTCTCTCATGCCGACCGCTGCCTACCGTCCCGCCCGACCGTGCGGGTACCCATCGCACCTTAGGGCGCGGGGGCATCGGCTGTGCGCCCGACCCCGCGGATCGCGTCGGTGCCGGGCGGGCTGTCCCCGGCCGTTCCGACCCCATCCACAGGAAGTCCAACGGTGATGATTGGTTTTTGTTCTCTTAGAAGAAGAAACTCATCGTCTTCATCGCACCTGTGGAAACTGTGGAAAACCGCCGTCTGGGCAGGTCAGACAGGTTATCCACCGGTGGATTGGCTGTGGAGAACCGGGGGTACAACCGACCCTGCCATCCACAGGCCGCCCGGCATCCCCGAGTTGTCCACCGCCGTCCACCGGTTATCCACCGGTTATCCACCGACTTTCTCCCCAGACCTGTGGACGGACCGGTCCGGCCGGATCGCCGTCGTCCCCAGAACCTTCAACAGGAAATCCACAGGACCCTTCAGATCCGTGGACAACGACTGCGTTGTCCCCAGGCGTCCACAGCCTCGTCCCCAGGGTTTTCCACAGCCTGTGGGTAACCGGCGGGGGACGGACCGTAGTTTTCCACCGACTGTGGAAAACTAGCTGTGGAAAACTGGCGGCAGCTGTGGACAACGAACAGCGGCGGTGGACGGGCACGGCCCGATTCTGCGGCCTCGACCCGGTCGAGGGTCGAGCCCGAACCGCTCGGGACGGCCTGTGGACAACGGAACGTCGGGCGGAATGTGTCCCGGGTCACCCGCCTCCGGACGCGCGAACGCCCGGCCGGGTCCGGCCGGGCGTCGGGTCCTCGCGCCGCGGGTGGGCGGCGGGCGTACGGCTCAGGTGGTCTGCTTGATCCGGTTGGTCAGCTCGGCGATCTGGTTGTAGAGCGAGCGGCGCTCCGCCATCTGCTGACGGATCTTCCGATCGGCGTGCATGACGGTGGTGTGGTCCCGGCCCCCGAACGCCTGTCCGATCCGGGGCAACGACAGGTCGGTCAGCTCACGGCACAGGTACATGGCCACCTGGCGGGCGTTGACCAGCACCCGGGACCGGGAGTGCCCGCGTAGGTCCTCCAGGCTGACCCCGAAGTAGTCGGCGGTGGAGACCATGATCTGGTCGGCGGTGATCTCGGGGCCCGCGCCGTCGGGGATGAAGTCCCGCAGCACCTCCTCGGCCAGCGAGAGCTCCACGGTCGACCGGGTGAGGCTGGCGAACGCGGTGACCCGGATCAGCGCCCCCTCCAACTCCCGGATCGAGTTCGACACCCGCGAGGCGATGAACTCCAGCACGTCCGGCGGGGCGTACAGCCGCTCCTGGGCCGCCTTCTTCTGCAGGATCGCGATCCGGGTCTCCAGGTCCGGTGGCTGGATGTCGGCAAGCAACCCCCACTCGAACCGGGTCCGCAGCCGGTCCTCCAGCGTGGCGAGCTGCTTCGGCGACCGGTCCGAGGTGATCACGATCTGCTTGTTGGCGTTGTGCAGGGTGTTGAAGGTGTGGAAGAACTCCTCCTGGGTCCGCTCGCGGTTCTCCAGGAACTGGATGTCGTCGATCAGCAGGATGTCGACGTCGCGGTAGCGGCGCTGGAACGCGCTGGTCTTGTCGTCCCGCAGCGAGTTGATGAAGTCGTTGGTGAACTCCTCGGTCGAGACGTACCGGACCGAGCGGGCGTTGCCGAGCGTGGTGGCGTAATGGCCGATGGCGTGCAGCAGGTGGGTCTTCCCCAGCCCGGAGCTGCCGTAGATGAACAGCGGGTTGTACGCCTTCGCGGGCGACTCGGCCACCGCGACCGAGGCGGCGTGCGCGAACCGGTTGGACGAGCCGATGACGAACGTCTCGAACATGTACTTGGGGTTGAGCCGGTTCCCGCCGGCCTCCGCGCCGCCGGGCCGCCGGTCGTCCCGGCCGCCGGACCGGTGATCCGCGACGCTGCGACCCGGACCGCTGTCCGTCGCGCCGTCGCGGGGCAGCCGCGGGCCGCTCGCCGGCCCGGCGTCGCGGTACCGGGGCTCGTAGGGCCGGCTGTCGGCACCCGGGCGCCCCTCGTAGCCGCGTCGGCCCGGCGGAGGCGGTTCGGCGAAGGCGGCGCTGAACAGCGGCTCCTGGGCGTCCCGGCTCGCCGGCACGAGCCCCGGCCGGTGACCGTCGGAGCGCGCGGGGGCGTCATCCGCCGACGGGTGCTCCGACGTGTCGCGCTCCGGGTAGCCGGCGTCCTCGCGACCGGAACCACCCGGCCGGCCGCGGTCGGCGTGGGCCTGCTCACCCCGGTCCGGGTACCCGGGGGCGGGGAAGCCGGGCTCCGGCTCGTGCCGGTCCGTTCCCTGCCCGTCGTAGCCGCGGGCGTCGAAGCCGGGCGGGGCGTCGAAGCCGGAGGGCCCGTCGAAGCCGGGCGGGCCGGCGGCGTCGGGGGCGCTGCGGTAGACCGTGCCTGCCGGGCGTCCGGCCCCGTCCTCGGCCACCCGAACGGTGACGGCCACCTGGATCGGCCGGCCGAGCCGCCTGGTCAGCGCCTCGGTGATGGCGGGCCGCAGCCGGGACTCGATCACGTCGCGGGTGAACGCGTCCGGGACGGAGAGCAGCGCGGTGTCCTCCACGATCGCGCGGAGACGGGTGAGCCGCAGGTACGCGCGTTGCTGTGCGGAGATGATCTCATCGGCGAGCTCGTCCGTGGTCGCGGTCCACACCGCGGCAAGGTCGGTCGTACCGGCCACCGTCGTGCCACCCCCTCGCCTCTGCTCCCGACCGCCGCTGGTCCAGCCCGAACGGCTGACCGGTCGTCGTTATCCACAAGTTATCCACAGCCTGTGTACCGACCGATTGTGGCCTCCCGCCGGACGCGGGTCGGACCTGCCCCCTGTCTGGGCGGGCGCTGAAGCGGGTTTCACCGTGCCGAACGACTCACTACCTTGTCCGGTCTTGCCTGCCGACGCCAATCGGCTGCCGGCGCGGACCGCAAACGCGCACGCTAACAGCGGGGGGTGGGGCCCATCAACCGTCACCGCGTGGCACCCTTGTCGGCATCAGTGAAAACCACCGCTTCGACCGCGCTCGCGGCCTGGCGGGGTCGTGGTACGAGGTGTTTGACGGTCATTGCCCCCCTGCGTAGGCTGGAGCGGCTGCTCTACCGCCCTCTGCTAGGGTGGTGCGTGCTTGCTGTCCGTGGTCGCCCTCCCCGCATAGTCGGGGTCCCGCGCCCCCGGGCAGCACCGATCGGGGCCACCGCCGAGGGTGGCCTGGACCACCACACGACCCCTGCGGGCCTGCGCGCGGGGCGTATGAAAACGGAGAGCCTGACGTGAGCAAGCGCACCTACCAGCCGAACAACCGCCGGCGCGCGAAGACCCACGGCTTCCGGCTGCGCATGCGCACCCGGGCCGGCCGCGCCATCCTCTCGACCCGTCGCTCCAAGGGCCGCACCCGCCTGTCGGCCTGAGGCCGACCGGTCCGGTCCGGGGGACGTGGGCAGTAGTGCTGGCGGCCGCGCAACGACTGCGGCGCAGCAGCGACTTCGCCGCAGCGGTCCGGTCTGGCCGTCGAGCCGGCCGAGGCTCGCTCGTCGTCCACCTGACGCTGCCCGTCACACCCGGCCCCACCATCGACACCTCGCCTAAGCCGGCGCGGACCCCCGGTGCGGAGGAAACCTCCGTACCGGCCCGCGCCGGCTTCGTCGTGTCCAAGGCCGTCGGCCCCGCCGTGGTCCGTAACACGGTTCGGCGTCGGCTGCGCCATCTGGTCCGCGAGCGGCTGGCGGCCCTGCCGGCCGGCAGCATCCTGGTGGTACGCGCGCTGCCGGCCGCAGCCGAGGCGTCGTACGCCCGGCTCGGGGCCGACCTCGACGGGGCGCTCGCCACCGCCCGCACACCCCGGGGACGGCGGTCCCGATGAACAGCGGTTCCGCCGCGTCACGGCCGACGAGCCCGGGTGCCCGGGTGCTGACCTGGCCCATCGTCGCGTACCGTCGTTGGATAAGCCCGGCGCTGCCGGCCCGCTGTCGTTTCTACCCATCGTGCAGTGCATACGCCCTCGAGGCGGTCTCCCGGCACGGCGCGTTCCGGGGAGTCGGCCTGACGGTCCGGCGGTTGTCGCGCTGCCACCCCTTTCACCCAGGTGGATACGACCCGGTGCCTGAGCCGGGCGGTCGCCGCCGCGCCGATGTGACTGGAGCCTGAGAATTGTTCAGTCTGGACTGGATCTACTACGCGATCTCGTGGATCCTGCTGACCTGGCACTCGGCCTGGGATGCCATCGGTGTGCCGGTCAACGCGGTGATCGGCACGAACTGGTCCTGGATCCTGGCCATCGTCTTCCTGGTGGTCACCGTCCGGGTGATCCTGTTCCCCGTCTTCGTCAAGCAGATCAAGTCCCAGCGGGCCATGCAGGCGCTCCAGCCCAAGGTGAAGGAGCTCCAGGAGAAGCACAAGGGTGACCGGGAGACGCTCCAGAAGGAGATGATGGAGCTCTATCGGAAGGAAAAGGCCAACCCGCTCATGGGCTGCCTTCCGATGTTCCTCCAGATCCCGGTCTTCCTCGGTCTCTTCCACGTGCTGCGCCGCCTCGACCCGGGGAAGAGCGAGAACAACAAGACCCTTTACGGCTGGGCGGTCGACCAGTTCAACAGCGCCTCCAGCGCCAAGATCTTCACCGCGCCGATCGCCGGCAAGTTCGGCTCCACCGCTGACGAGTTGACGGCGCTGAACGCCAACGGCACCACCGTGAAGGTGATCGCCGGCATCCTGGTCCTGATCATGATGGGCACCACCTACCTCACCAGCCGCCAGATGATCCTCAAGACCGGCTGGGCGGAGGACCCGCAGCAGAAGATGATCCAGCGCCTGATGCTCTATGGCATCCCGCTGTCGCTGCTCGTCTCGGGGGCGATCTTCCCGATCGGCGTGATCATCTACTGGGTCACCAACAACATGTTCACCCTCGGCCAGCAGCAGTGGGTGCTGCGCAAGTACCCGCCGCCGCCCACCCCGGGCCGCACCGGTGCCTCCGCGTCCCGCGGGCCGGTCCAGCCGGCCAAGAAGACCGGCGGGCTGCTCGGCCGCAAGGCCGCCCCGGCCCCGGTCAAGCAGGCCCCGTCCGCCCCGAAGATCGCCGGCCCCAAGCCGGGCGCCAAGCCGGTCAACCCGAAGAAGGGCGGCCCGGCCAAGCGTCAGGGCTGATCCTCCCGCCGTCCGTCGCCGGCCCGGCCGGCGACGGACGGACCCGGCTCCCTGGCAGCCGCCTCCAGGGCAGGCGCCGGGCCGGAACCGCCGCGCCCAGCGCGGACACGGGCGAGATTGGCCCGTACAGACGTGCCCAGGGCACCGGTGATCTCCCGCCGGACCCGGGAAACCAGCGGACCCGACGGTCCGGCCGAGCGAGTACGGAGATGAGACCGTGACCGAGACCAGCATCCCCAGCGCTGAGCAGTCCGTGGACGAGGAGGGCGCACCGATCGAGGCCACCGACGACACCGAGGCGGAGGAGGGCGCGGCCGGCTCGGGCACGCGGGAGAAGAAGGCACTGGGCGAGAGCGAGCTGTTCCGGCAGAGCGAGATCGCGGCCGACTACGTCGAAGGGCTGCTTGACATCCTCGACTACGACGGGGACATCGACGAGCTGGTGTCCGCCGGCCGCCCGGTGGTCGAGGTGGTCGGCGACGGGCTGCAGAACCTGGTCGGTCAGCGCGGCGCCACTCTGGAGGCGCTTCAGGAGCTGGCCCGGCTGGCGGTCTTCCGGCAGACCGGCACCCCGAGCCGGCTGCTGCTCGACGTCGGTGGCTACCGGGCCAACCGTCGCAAGGAGCTTGCCGCCGTCGCCAAGAACGCGGTGGAGAAGGTCAAGGAGTACGGCGAGCCGGTGCGGCTGGAGCCGATGTCCGCGTTCGAGCGCAAGTGCGTCCACGACGTCGTCAACGCGATGAGCGGGGTGGAGAGCGAGTCCGAGGGCGTCGAGCCGAACCGCCGCATCATCGTCCAGCCGGCGGACTGATCGGGTGACACGCGACGACACCACGGCTGACGCCGTGACCGGCCCGGGTGGCACGCCGCCCGGGCCGTCGCCTGTCGGGTCCCGGCTACGTGCCGACGCGCCGGATCCGAGCAACGAGCCGGACCCGGCCGTCGGGCTGGACCACACCGACGGGTCGGACCCGGCCGTTGCGGCGCTGCCGCCGGAGTTGGCCCAGGCGGCGCGTTCTCTCTTCGGCGACCGGCTCGACCTCGCCGCCGCGTATGCGGAGGTGCTCGCCACCGACGGTGTGCTCCGGGGCCTGATCGGGCCACGCGAGGCACCACGGATCTGGGAGCGGCACCTGCTGAACTGCGCCGCGGTGGCGGAGCGCATTCCGGAGGGCGCGTCGGTGCTGGACGTCGGTTCCGGCGCGGGTCTGCCCGGCCTGGTACTCGCGATCGCGCGCCCCGATCTGACCGTGACGCTGGTCGAGCCGCTGGCCCGGCGTACCTCGTTCCTCGTCGAGGTCGTCGAGCGGCTGGGTCTGACGAAGGCCGTCCGGGTGTTCCGGGGCCGGGCCGACGAGGCGGCGACGGGGTCCACCGGTGTCGGGCCGTTCCGCGCGGAGATCGTCACCGCGCGAGCGGTGGCCCCACTCGATCGCCTCTCCGCCTGGTGCCTACCGCTGTTGGTGCCCGGCGGACGCCTGTTGGCGGTGAAGGGATCGTCCGCCGGAGACGAGATCGCCGAGCACGCCGAGGCGGTTGCCAAACTGGGCGGCGGCGGGCCCAAGGTGCACCACTGCGGGGTCGGGGTGATTGAGCCGCCCGCGACGGTGGTGGAGATCGTCCGGGAGCGGGTGGTGAACCAGCCGCGGGTCAAGCGTGCGGCGAAGCGGGCGCGTGGTGGGTCGCGCCGGGGTCGCTGATCCGACTTCCCTGAATCTCCGCCGGCTTCCCACCGCAGGTCGCGTCGTTGATAGTGGGACGGGTGCGCGGTGGTCTGAAGAACCCGACGTGGACCGGTCGCGCCTGTCCGCCGTAGGCTGGCCGCGCGTCGTTAGTGTGGGAGCGGGCGGCATCTGCGCCCCGGGGGACCCCGGCCGCTTCCGCCGGGCCGTAGGCTCCGTGGCGCGACGAGCGTGGCCAAGACGACGGGGTGCGGACCGACCATCCGGAGCGGGCAGGGATGACAGGTGCATGACGACGGCAGGTACGACGATCCACGGGTGACGGTCGGCCGCAGGGGGCACTCCGCGGCCGACCCCGTTTCACGTGAAACCGACCAGCGCGAACGGGCCGCCCCTGCCCACGCCCCGGGCTCGGGCTCGCCGTCAGCCGACTGCGATCCGGCGGTCCGCCGCGACGCGCCGACCGGCTCGGGTGGCGCCCCGCATTCCGTGGGAAGGTCCGGCACGGTCTACGGTGCGAGCCGCCCCGATGATCTGGCCGTCGCCGAGCGCGCCGCAGCGGAACAGCGCGACACCGCCGTGCCCGTCCGGTTCGAGTCGTCGCCCTCGGCCGAGGCTGCCGTTCTCCGAGATCCCGCACCTCGTGCGGTGCCCGACGCGACCCCTGGAGTCGCTGTTCCTGTCGACACGCCGGCGCCGCCGGCCGGGGCCTACGGGGCCGATCCGGCGGATGCCGCGTACGTTTCACGTGAAACCCCGACGCGCGAAGAGGATGACCCACCGTTGGCTATGGAGGCTATGCGCGCCGTGCAGATCCTTAATCCGAGTGGCGAGGTGACCATGCCCCGCCCCGAGCGGACCCGGGTGATGTGCGTCGCCAACCAGAAGGGCGGAGTGGGTAAGACCACGACCACGGTGAACCTGGCGGTGGCGCTCGCCCTGCACGGAAACCGGGTCCTCGTGGTCGACCTCGACCCGCAGGGCAACGCGTCGACCGGGCTGAGCGTCCCGCACCATACCGGCGTCCCGGACGTCTA
Source organism: Micromonospora sp. NPDC002296 (assembly GCF_040296145.1). Classification (NCBI taxonomy): domain Bacteria; kingdom Bacillati; phylum Actinomycetota; class Actinomycetes; order Micromonosporales; family Micromonosporaceae; genus Micromonospora; species Micromonospora sp. NPDC002296. The sequence goes on along the minus strand of NZ_JBEOWQ010000001.1, from coordinate 178,339 downwards.
CGACTGCTTGATCAACAGCGTGCCGCTGGAGGAGGTGGCCCAGGGCGTCGAGGGCATCCCCAATCTGTGGTGCGTGCCGGCCACGATCGACCTGGCCGGTGCCGAGATCGAGCTGGTTTCGGTAGTTGCCCGGGAGTCTCGCCTGGTCCGGGCAATCGCCGCCTACCCCGGGCACTTCGACTACGTCTTCATCGACTGCCCACCTTCGCTCGGCCTGCTCACCGTCAACGCGCTGGTGGCCGCGCAGGAGGTGCTGATCCCGATCCAGTGCGAGTACTACGCGCTGGAAGGGCTCAACCAGCTGATCAACAACATCAACCTGGTCCGTCAGCACCTCAACCCGAGGCTGGAGGTCTCCACCATCCTGCTCACCATGTACGACCGGCGCACCCGGCTGGCCGACGCGGTGGAGCAGGACGTCCGGAACCACTTCGGCGACAAGGTGCTCCAGGCGGTCATCCCCCGGAACGTCCGCGTCTCGGAGGCTCCGAGCTACGGCCAGTCGGTGGTGACCTACGATCCCGGTTCGCGGGGGGCGACGAGCTATTTCGAGGCCGCCCAGGAAATTGCCGAGCGTGGGGTCAAGGAGCCGGTGAGCCGGAATGCGTAGTGCGGACGAGTCGCTGGGAGGCGTCGTATGAAGAACCGTCCTCGGGGCGGTCTGGGTCGGGGTCTTGGTGCCCTGATTCCCACCGGTCCGGTCCAGCCCGCCGGAACGATGACGGCGACGCCTGAGGTCGGTGAACGGGCCGCCCAGGTTCCGCCGGCGATCGCCGGGCCCGCAGCGACCGAACCGGTGGCGACACCGGAGCCGGTGGCGACCGAGTCCGATCTGACGGAGCCCGAGTCGACGGAGCCCGAGCTTCAGCTCAGCCCGGTGCCGGGCGCCCGGTTTGCCGAGATTCCGGTCGACGCGATCATGCCCAACCCGAAGCAGCCCCGCCAGGTCTTCGACGAGGAGGCGCTGGAGGAACTGAAGACCTCCATCCAGGAGGTCGGTTTCCTCCAGCCGATCGTGGTGCGGGCGCTGGACGGGGAGAAGTACGAACTCGTCATGGGCGAGCGCCGGTGGCGGGCCGCGCAAGCGGTCGGTCGGGAGAACATCCCGGCGATCATCCGGGACACCCGCGACGACGCCATGCTCCGGGACGCGCTGCTGGAGAACATCCATCGGGCCAACCTCAACCCCTTGGAGGAGGCCGCCGCCTACCAGCAACTGCTGGAGGAGTTCGGCGCGACCCACGAGGAGCTGGCCCGGCGGATCGGTCGCAGCCGACCGCAGATCTCCAACACCATCCGGCTGCTGAACCTGCCCGCCCCTGTGCAGCGGCGGGTCGCTGCCGGGGTGCTCTCCGCCGGTCACGCCCGGGCACTGCTGAGCCTGGACGAGGCGGAGGCCCAGGAGCAACTGGCGCTGCGCATCGTCGCCGAAGGGCTGTCCGTCCGGGCCACCGAGGAGATCGTCGCGCTCGCGCTGGCGGACGGCCCGGCCAATGGCCCCGCCGCGAAGCGACGGACCAAGCCGCACGCCCCCGCCCTGACCGATCTTGCGGACCGGCTCTCCGACCGCTTCGACACCCGCGTGAAGGTGGACATCGGGCGCAGCAAGGGCAAGATCACGATCGAGTTCGCCACGGTCGACGACCTCGAAAGGATCGTCGGCATCATCGGGGTCGGCCAGGAGGAAGCCGAGGGCTGACCCGGGTTGGATCCCCGGCCGCGCCGTCCGTGCAGGACGGCGCGGCCGATTTGTCTTTCCGGCCCCTCCCCGATACGGGAGGCGCCACCGTGATCACAGGGCCCCGCAACGACCACAGCAGGCCGGCTCCGTCAGTCTTGCCGCAGCGGCCCCGGGTCGACTCGAACCTGCCCCGCCCGGGCGCTCGGCGCGGACCGAGGCGAGCACGTGGAGTGCGAGGTGCAGACCGATGCATGCGTTGCGGGGGTGAGCCTCGCGATGGCCGGACCTGGCGGCCGGCGAACCGGGGCGACGCGGGGACCGAACGCGGACGGCGGGCCGGCCCCTGTGCGGGCTCCTGCGGGCGTGATCGGGGCGACGCGGCTCCGGGGGTGGCTGGGATCAATCACGAGGCTCCAGGGCCGGCAGGAGGCCCGTCCTGATGGTGGGGGCGACAACGCGACGGGCTCGGAATCGGCCGTGTGTGCCCGGCAGCGCCGGGGCACGTTCCACGTGAAACGTCCGCTCGCCCGGCAGCTGCCGGCAAAGGCGCCCGGCCGGGGAAGCCCAGCCTGTCGGGCCCTGCGACCCGGCTGCCATGGCGGCCGGCCCTCTCCAAGCGTCGCCCGTGTGCCGCCGCCAGCGTGCTCTCAGATCCTGGCCCCGGCGCCATCGGTGCGCGGGCTGAGGGGTGCGAAGGGTGTCCCGGCGACGCCCCGTTCCACGCCATCCCGGTCACGACGAGGCAGCCCGCCGTGAACGGAGCCGATCTCAGCCGCCGCGACCGCCCAAGCCCTGCTTTCGGCGCAGCTTCGCCCGTGGGGCCGAAGCGCCGGCCAGGCAGTGCCCGTTTCACGTGAAACGAGCCCCGCCTACTTCGTCGACCCGGGGCGGGGCCGTCGACGGGTGTAGTCACACCGGTCGACGGCTGCGCGGTGGTGCCACGCGACCGGACCCGGCGGCGGAGGCGACCGGGAGCGAACGAGGCCGCGCCGCCGTGGCTCACGGGCCAGACCGGCCGGGACGAGGACCGGATCGCCACCCGTCCGGTTTCACGTGGAACCGGACGGGGCCGACGAGCAGGAAGCAGGGCGGGTGGTACGCCTCGGCGTGCGTCCGGGTGGCATCCGCGGTCGGTTCGTGCCCTGGGAGCGCGCGGGGCCGGAAGGGCGCCACCGTGGGTGCTGCCACGTCCTGGCCCGCCCGGGGGTGCCCGCCGGCTCGACGCCCGTGTGGTGCCGAGGACTCTGTCCGCCGTGGTGCGGACTCTGTTCGCCTCCGGCGGCGACGCGGCGGCATCCCCGGCCGACCCTGCCCCTCCCACCGCGCAACCCTGGCCTTCGGGAGTGGCCACCGAGCCGGGACGAAGCCACGGCAGTCAGGCGTGCCGGGCGGAGCGAATTCACCCTGGGGGGAAGCCCATGGGCCGGCGGAGGCCGGAGGGGTCGACCGGGTCACGAGGCGGCCGGCGCGGCGTCCCGGTCCCACGCCCGGCCGCGGCAGCCACGAAGACCTCGCCCACCAGAACACGCACCCCCGACTCGTCCCGCGCGCCCCTCCCTGGGCCTCGAAGTGCTCACATTCTGGTGGCTGGGCCAGCGACCCATCGCTCATCGGTTCGTTAGGTACGAGGGAACCGGTGGGCTGTGTACAACTTCGCCGCCGAGCCGCGAAGTTATCCACAGCGGTTTTCCACAGGCACCCCCCGTTTCACGTGAAACCCCGCGTGAAACGCGGTGCCAGCCTGTGGATGACGCGGGGTGGTGATGGCCTCGGGGGCCTGTGGATAACGTGTGGACAACCGATACGTTGTCGAGCCGGAGAGGGCTGACCGGAGTGGGGGCGAGCGCCTGCGGCCGGCCCGGTGGACCCGTGGGCGGGCGAATCAGGTAGGGACAGCCGTGGCTCGCTCGGTTAGGGTCAGCGTCGTGCACGACACCCCTCCCTCAGTTCCCGATTTCACCTCCTGGCCCTCGTTCCCCTTCGAAGGCGACCTTCAGGTCAAGCACCTCGACGCCCCGGTCGCGGTGGAGCCCCCACGCAAGGGCGAGGGGGCTCAGGAATGCACGGCGTGCGGTGCGCCGGACGACGCGTACATCTGGGTCGGCGAGCGTTGGCGGGTTCGGGCCATGGACCGGCCGACCGGGCTGCCGATGGTGCTGATCCTGGAGGCCCGTTCCCACCTCGACCTCGGCGACCTGCCCAACCTCCTCGCCGCCGAGCTGGGCGTGATGACGGTCAGGCTGGAACGGGCCATCCGCTCCCTCGACGGCGTCGCGCGGGTCCACGTCAACCGCTGGGGTGACGGTTCCGCCCACCTGCACCTGTGGTTCCTGGCCCGGCCGTACGGGCGACTCCAGCTCCGAGGAACGTTCCTGTCGCTGTGGGACTCGATCCTGCCGCCCATCTCCGAGGAACAGTGGCGGGAGAACCTGGCCCTGGTGGCCGCCTGGCTGGCCGATTTCGGCGGCCGCCCGCTGGCCGAGCCGCCCCGCATCCAGTGGCAGGCGCCGTCGAGCATCGCCGCGCAGTCGTCCGCCCCCGCCCCCGCCCCGGACGAGGACGACGCGATCGGGGTGATCGAAGCGGCCGAGGAGATCCCGGAACCGGACGGCGGGGACGCCGCCCCGCCGACCGGTGAGACCGGACGCCACTGACACCGCATGACGGACCGAAATGCGGAAAGGTCAGGCGGGAGGGAAGGTCAGGCGGGACGGGCGGCGGCCCGGCTCACCAACAACCCGAGCAGCCGGCCGAAGTCCAGACCGGCGGCCTGTACCGCGAGCGGTAGCAGCGACGTCTCCGTCATCCCCGGCGAGACGTTGACCTCCAGCACGTGCGGCTGGCCTTCCGCGTCCACGATGAGGTCGACCCGGGACAGGTCGCGCAGCCCGAGCGCGGTGTGCGCGGCCACGGCCACCTGGGCCACCGTGGCCGCGACCTCCGGGTCCAGCCGGGCCGGGGCGTGCCAGGTGGTCCGGCCGGCGGTGTACCGGGCCGCGTAGTCGTACACGCCGTTGCGGGGCACGATCTCCACGGCGGGCAGCGCCTGCGGCCCCTCCCCGAGGTCGACCACCGAGACGGCCACGTCCATGCCGGGGACGTACCGCTCGACGAGCGCCGTCGAGTCGTACGCGAAACAGCCGACCATCGCGGCCGGCAGCGACGCCGCCTCCCGGACCACGGCGGCCCCCAGCCCGGAACCGCCCTGCGCCGGCTTCACCATCAGCGGCAGGCCCAGCCGGTCGACGATCCTGTCCAGCACCGCCACGGCGCCCAGCTCGGAGAATCGGTCGTGCGGCAGCGCCACCCAGTCGGGGGTGGGGATGCCGGCCTCCCGAAGCACCGTCTTGGCCGACGGCTTGTCCCACGCCAGCCGGGACGCGCGGGAGTCACAGCCGACGTACGGGACGTTGCAGAGGTCGAGCACGCCGCGCAGCGAGCCGTCCTCGCCGGTGGCGCCGTGCAGGGCGATCACCACAGCGTCGGGCGGGTCGGCGACCAGCGCAGGCAGCAGGGCGATGTCGGCGTCCCGCAGCTCCGCCTCCACCCCGACGGCCCGGAGCGCGTCGAGCACCCGGCGGCCGGACCGGAGCGAGACGTCCCGTTCGTAGGAGAGCCCGCCGGCAAGCACCAGCACGTGCAACTCGGCGGTGGCGGCGGGCTCGGTCACGGTGATGCGCTCGGCAGGGGTGGAAACCATGCCGGAATCATGCCAAGTCGGGTCCCGGCGCGTCCGCGCCGGCCTGCCCGCGCCGCACCTCGGGACGGCCGACCGTGCCGAACACCCGGCGCATGGCGATGTCCTGCTCCATCACTCCGGCCAGCCGACGCACGCCCTCGCGGATCCGCTCGGGGGACGGGAAGGAGAAGTTCAGCCGCATGTTGCCGGTGCCGGTGCCGTCGGCGTAGAAGCCGGTGCCGGGCACGTACGCCACCCGCGCCGCGATGGCCCTCGGCATCATCGCCTTCGAGTCCAGGCCCTCGGGCAGCGTCGCCCAGACGAACAGGCCACCGGCGGGGTTGGTCCAGGTGGTGCCGGCGGGCATCAGGTCGTCCAGGGCCGCCAGCATCGCGTCCCGGCGCTCCCGGTAGACCTCCCGGTAGACCTTGAGCTGCTCCCGCCACGGCATCGTGCCCAGGTAGGTCGAGACGGCGGCCTGGGCGTACCCGCTGGGGCAGAGGATCTGTGCCTCGCTGGCGATCACCAGCTTGTCGCGCACGGCGTGCGGGGCCAGGATCCAGCCCACCCGCAACCCCGGGGCGAAGGTCTTGGAGAAGGTGCTCAGGTAGAACACCCCGTCGCGGCGGCGGGCCCGCAGCGGGCGCGGGGCGTCACCCTCGAAACCGAGCTGACCGTACGGGTCGTCCTCGACCACCAGCAGGCCGGCTCGTTCGCAGATGTCGAGCACCCGTTCGCGCCGTTCCTCGCTGAGCGTCACGCCCGTCGGGTTCTGGTATGTCGGGATCGTGTAGAGGAACTTCACCCGCCGGCCGGCGCGGGCCAACTCCGCGACGGCCGCCTCCAGCGCCTCCGGGATCAGCCCGTCGTCGTCCATCGGCACGTGCACCACCTGGGCCTGGGCGGCCTGGAACACCCCGAGCGCGCCGACGTAGGTCGGCCCCTCGGCGAGCACCACGTCACCCGGGTCGAGGAAGAGCCGGGCCACCAGATCGAGCGCCTGCTGGCCGCCGACGGTGACCACCACGTCCTCCGGTGACGCCCCGCAGGCCGCGTCGATGCCGGAGAGGGCCATCACCTCGCAGATCCGTTCGCGCAGCTCCAGGGTGCCCTGGCCGATGCCGTACTGGAGGGTGGTGGCCCCGTGCTCGGAGCCGAGCCGGCCGAGCATCTCGCCCACCGCGTCCAGCGGCAGGGCGGCGATGTAGGGCGCGCCTCCGGCGAGGGAGACCACCTCCGGCCGGCTGGCCACCGCGAACAGCGCACGGATCTCCGAGGCGGTCATGCCCCGGACGCGCCGGGCGTACCGGTCGGTGTAGTCGTCGAGCGTCGTGCCGGTCATGACATCACCTCGATCGCGTGTCGGGCGGCTCCCGCCTGCCCGGGTTACCCGGGACGCCGCAGACCATGGCGGCACGGGACGCAGATGGCCCGATGGTAGTCCGGTCGACGGCGATCGGTGCCACGACGTGACCCACGAGTCCACATCCCGGACCGGTGGACCGGCCGGCGGGGCACCCCGGGTGCATTCGCGCGTCCCCTCCCGTAGCGTCATCAGTCGGCGTACGATCGCTCGTCGGGGGCCCGAGGCGGCGTCGTTGCGCGCCGGTCTCGCCTCCGAGCCTATTGTGGGGATGCGCCAATGTCGCGACGTCTGGTCAGCTTGACCCTCGACACCCTCGAAGACCTGCCCCGCACCTGCCGGCAGTGCGTCTACTGGGAGCTTGACCCGGTGTCCGCCGACCGAGCCTGCGCGGCTGGCGACCCGGGGCTGGAAAAGGAGGCCTGGGTCTCCCAGACGCTGCTGGAGTGGGGCTCCTGCGGCAAACTCGCGTACGTCGACGGCATGCCCGCCGGCTTCGTCATGTACGCGCCGCCGGCGTACGTGCCCCGCGCGATGGCGTTCCCCACCTCGCCCGTCTCCGCCGACGCGGCGCTGCTGATGACCGCGTACGTGGTCGCTCCCTTCGCCGGTGGCGGGCTCGGCCGGATGCTCGTGCAGGGCGTGGCCCGGGACCTCACCAAGCGGGGGATCAAGGCGGTCGAGGCGTTCGGCGACGCGAAGTTCGGCGACGACGGTGATCCGCCCGGAAGCTGTGTCGCCCCCGCCGACTACTTCCTCTCGGTGGGCTTCAAGACGGTCCGCGCGCACCCGCGCTATCCCCGGCTGCGGTTGGAACTGCGTACCGCACTGAGCTGGAAGTCCGACGTCGAGTACGCCCTGGAGAAGCTGCTCGGCTCGATGAGCCCGGAGACCCTGCTCCGGCCGGTCCGGCCCGCCCCGGCCACCCGTTCCACCAGCGGCTGACGCCGCACCGATGCCGGATCGGCCGGGATCAGGCAGTCGCCACCCGGCCGGCCGCGACCGCCGCGCGCAGCTCGCTGACGTCGATCGAGCCGGTGGGCACGTCCCGCTCGACCGGGAAGTACATCCGCTGGACGGCGGCCACGATCGCCTCGACGATCCGGTCCCGGAAGCGCGGGTCGATCAGCCGCCCACGGTCCGCCGGGGAGGTCAGGTAGCCCACCTCCACCCGTACCGCCGGCATCCGGGTCAGCCGGAGCAGGTCCCACGTCTTGGCATGGGTCCGGCAGTCCCGCAGCCCCGTCCGGGCCACGATTTCCCGCTGTACCAGCCCGGCCAGCCGCTCACCGGTGGCCGAGGTGACCCCGTTGTCGGTGCCGTAGTGGTAGGTCGCCACGCCCTCGGCCTCCGGATTGGCGTGCCCGTCGGTGTGCAGCGAGATGAACACGTCCGCGCCCAGGGAGTTGGCCAGCTGCGCCCGCTCCATGTCCGGCAGGCAACTCCCCGGCGCCGGCCCCCGGGTCAGCTGCACCCGCACCCCGGAAGCGGCGAGCCGCCCCTCCAGCCTGCTGGCCAGGTCGTGCACCAGGTCGGACTCGGTCCAGCGCAGTGGCCCGTCCGGCACCACCACCCCCGGATCGGTGCCGCCGTGCCCCGGGTCGATGACCACGATCCGGCCGACCAGGGCCGGGCCGGTCTGCCGGATCGCGTCGGACTCGCGCAGCCACTGCGGCCGGCCGCCCACCACCTTGCGCCCCAGGCGCCGCAGCGCCCCCATCGTGTACGGGCCGCAGGAGCCGTCGGGCTTGAGCCCCATCTCCCGCTGGAACTGGGCCACCGCCCGGGAGGTGCGCACGCCGTAGATGGCGTCGGCGCGACCCACGTCGTATCCCATCTCCAGCAGGCGTTCCTGCAGCGATCGGACGTCCTCGCCGATCAGCGGCTCCGGCACCGCGTGGTACAGGGTCCGCGCGCCGAGTCGCCAGCGGGCGGCGTCCAGCGCGCGCCACGTCTCCGCGCCGACCCGCCCGTCCACGCTGAGCCCCCGGGACTGCTGGAACGCCCGGACCGCGCGCTCGGTCGCGGCGTCGAAATCGTCGTCGTCGCCCGTGGGCGACGAGGGGAGCAGATCGAGTCCGGTCAGCACACCGCGGATCTCGGTCACCGCCGGTCCCCGGTCACCGGGTCGGATCGGACGCACGCTCGACCCCCTTCGCACGGTTGCCGGCCGGTCGTCCCGCGACGCCGGAGGCGGGCCTACGACCCGGACGGCGACGGGGCGCGGCGTGGCCGACCACCGGACGCCCCCCGGTTGAGGCTATGCGGTCCGGCCCGTCGAGGTGCGGTGTCTGCGCAGGTCAAGGGCCGGGAACCCGAAACCCCCCGCACCCGGGCGGGTGCGGGGGGTTTCGGAACGCGTCGGTCAGAGCGCGGACTGGATCAGCTTTACCAGTTCGCCCTTGGGCTTGGCACCGGCGATGGACCGGACCGGCTCGCCGTCCTTGAAGACGGTCAGGGTCGGCACGGACATCACCCGGTAGGCGCGGGCCGTCTCCGGGTTCTCGTCGATGTTGAGCTTCACGATGCTGACCTGGTCGCCCATCTCGCCGGCGATCTCCTCCAGCAGCGGCGAGACCTTGCGGCACGGCGCGCACCACTCGGCCCAGAAGTCGACGAGCACCGGTTTGTCGGACTTCAACACGTCGGCGGCGAAGCTCGCGTCGGTGACCGCCTTTGTCGCTCCCACTATGACTCTCCTCCAGAACTGCGGTTCGACTCATTCGTCGTTCGGTGCCACGCCGCGCCGGCGTCGCTGGTGCTGCCGGCTCAGGGCTGGATCGTGGCGATGAAGCGCTCGGCGTCCAGGGCGGCGGCGCAGCCCGTGCCGGCGGCGGTGATCGCCTGCCGGTAGGTGTGGTCAACCACGTCACCGGCCGCGAACACGCCCGGGACGCTGGTCCGGGTGCTCGGGGCCTGCACCTTCACGTAGCCCTCGTCGTCCAGCTCGACCTGGTCGCGGAACAGCTCGCTGCGCGGGTCGTGACCGATCGCCACGAAGACGCCGGTGACGTCGAGAACCTTGCTCTCCCCGCTGTGCACGTTGCGGACCCGTACGCCGGAGACCTTTCCGTCGGCGCCGAGGACCTCCTCGACCACGGCGTTCCACTCCACCTTGATCTTGTCGTTGCCCAGCGCCCGCTCGGCCATGATCTTGCTGGCCCGGAACGAGTCGCGCCGGTGGATGATGGTGACCGACTCGGCGAACCGGGTGAGGAAGCTGGCCTCCTCCATCGCGGAGTCACCGCCGCCGACCACCACGATGTGCTGGTTGCGGAAGAAGAACCCGTCACAGGTCGCACAGGACGAGACGCCGTGGCCGAGGTACTCCTGCTCACCCGGCACGCCCAGGGGACGCCAGGCCGAACCGGTGGAGAGGATGACAGCCTTGGTCCGGTATGTGGTCTCGCCGACCCAGACGGTGCTCATCGCGTCGGATCCGACGCTGCCGGTGTCCTTCAGCTCGACCCGGGTCACGTCGTCGGTGAGGAACTCGGCCCCGAACCGCTCGGCCTGCTTGCGCATGTTGTCCATCAGCTCGGGGCCGAGGATGCCGTCGGCGAACCCGGGGAAGTTCTCCACCTCGGTCGTCGTCATCAGTGCGCCACCGGACTGCACGCCCTCGATGATCAGGGGCTTGAGGTTGGCGCGCGCGGCATAGACCGCCGCCGTGTAACCGGCTGGCCCGGAGCCGATGATGATCAGGTTGCGGACCTCGTCCACTGCCGTCTCCCGATGTGTGTGGTCGCCATCGGCGCGCGCACCGATGTCGGTCTGAGTGCCGTCGCCACGCGGACGCCGGCTCCTGACTTGCAGAACGCCATCGTACGAAGTGGGGATTCCCGGGCCGGTCATCCGGTGGGTCAGGTCACGTGGAAGGACAGCAACGCCCGATTCCGTCTCGCCGGGCCCGGCCGGTCACACCGGCCGGCGCACCGCGACCTCACCCTACCCGCGCCCGGTAGCGGGTGTCGGCCCCGGATCCGGGTACGCCGCACTCCGGGCCGCTGACCCACACCCAGCGCGCCCCGGAGGGGTCGACGAAGCGCACCACCAGCGCCGGGGCGCCCCGGAACCGGGCGTAGTCGACCAGGTCGACGGTGAGCGGACCGGCCCCGTGCTCGATGCTGACCGCCGCGAGGCAGGAGTCCAGGGCGCTCCTTGTGGTGAGCCGGTAGAGGCCGTCAGCCGCCGGGAAGCGTTCCCCCTCGGCGGCCGGCGGCGCCGCCGATCCCTGCCCCAACGACTTGACCGGCCCGGTCGGCGGCACGCCGGGGGCCCCGGTGGCCAGCGCCTCCGGCGTCCAGTCGGTGCCGCTGTGCTGCGGGGTGCCGGCCTCGCGGAACGAGTCGTGCGCGCCCCGCGCAGCCCCGGCGGGTTCGCTCACCGCGGTGGTCGACGCGCCGTCGGACTGCGTGGTCTCGGTGACGAACCGGTTGATCCCCAGCCCGATGGCGAACACCGACGCCGTGGCCAGCGCCACCGGCCCGGCGATCCGGGCCCAGCGTCGTCCGCGTCGGCCGGGACCGGCGGTGCCGGTATGCCCGGTCGTCGGCCCTGACCCGCCGGCAGGCCGGCGTGACCCGCCCGACGGCTGGGTCGGGACCAGCACGGGCGGTACGCCGGTCGGGCGGTCGGGGCCGGTCCGGTTCGTGGCGTCCGGCGCGGCGGAGGGGTCGGTGGGCGTGCCCGGGCCGGCGCCGGCCAGCGCGGCGGCGATCCGATCGGCGACCGCGAGCGGCATCTCGGGGGCCGGACCGGCCCAGGCCGCGAGGTCCTCACCGACCTGGGCGAGGGCCGGCACCAACGCGTCGTGGGCCTCGGCCCAGGCCGAGTCCTGCTCGATCAGCCGGGCCACGACCGCCTCGTCCGGCGTGCCGTCGAGCGCACCGCCGAGGTAGTCGGCGAGCAGGTCTTGGTCGACCTCCCTGAACCCGCCGGCCGTCACGATTCCTCCTGGTTGGCGTCGCGCCGGGAGCGCCCCGACCCAGATCGGACGCCCCCCGCCTGCCGAGGGTTCCCCCGGGTGACGACGGGCACGTCCGGCCCGGCCATGCTCCCGTCGGGAACGACGCCCGTTCGCAGGTGGCCGAGGGCCACGGCGAGTCGGGCGCGGCCCCGGGCGCAGCGGCTCTTGACCGTCCCTTCGGCGACGTCGAGGATCCGGGCCACCTCGGCGACGGGGTAGCCCTGCACGTCCACCAGCACCAGCGCGGCCCGCTGCTCGATCGGCAGTTCGGCGAGGGCCTGGCGGACCACCAGAGCGGTGTCGTGGTCCTGGACGGCAGCGGCCGGCTCCACCCCGCCGGTCGCCGGGCCGTCGCCGGGGCCGTACGTCCCGTCCGGCAGCGGCACGGTCGGGTGCGCCTGCCGGCGGCGGATCCGGTCCAGGCAGGCGTTAACCACGATCCGGTGCAGCCAGGTGGTGACGGCGGAATCGCCCCGGAAACGGGCTGCCGCGCGGTGGGCGGAGAGCAGCGCGTCCTGGAGCGCGTCGGCGGCCTCCTCCCGGTCGCCGACCGTCCGCAGGGCCACCGCCCAGAGTCGGTCCCGGTGCCGGTGGAAGAGCTCGGTGAAGGCGTACCGGTCGCCGGCGACGTGGGCGCGGAGCAGCTCCACGTCGCTCGGCCCGATGCCCAGGACGGAGCCGGTCGGAACGGCGACCGGCGGACGGCCGACGCCGTCCACCGGTACGTCTGTGGTCCGCTCGTCGTGGCCGTCCATCACCAGGCCCGCCCGGGGTGGCGACCCGTCGACGGTCGTCGGTTCACGACCCCTGGACCGTGATCTCCTGGACCGTGACCTGGTAGCCCCGGTCGTTCGAGGGCAGCTCGGTGAGCCAGAACAGCAGGAAGCGGTACTTCGCGTCGGCGTCGAAACCGTTGAAGGTCATGGTGGTGCCGTCGTGCTCCTCGAACGGTTGCCCGACCGGGTTCGTCCGGTAGCTCGTGAACAGCGCCTTGTCGCCGGCCGAGGTGGAGGGCGGGTCGGTCTTGCCGGCGAAGAGCTGGGCGGATGCCCCGGTGGCGGAGAGGCTCACCTGCACCGACTTGACCGTGTGCTCCTCGCCGAGGTCGATCCAGACCCCCATGCCGCTCTTGCGGTTGCCGAACTTCGCCTGGGTGTAGGTGTCGGTGTCCCAGCCCGCGTCCTGGTTGCCGTCGATCACCTTCTCGGCGCCGCCCAGCTCGTCGCGGAACTTGCTGTCCGGGTCGATGATGCGCACCTCGCTCACCGAGAGCTTGCGGGTGGTGGCGGCGGCGGGGGCAGCCTCGCTGGCCGGGGCGCTGCTCGACGGCCGGGCCACCGGCTCGGTCTGCGGGGGATCGTCGTCCCCGCCCAGCGCGCTGATCCCGATGAGCAGGCCGACCAAAGCGACCGCCAGCAGTCCGGCGATGCCGATGGCGACCTTCCGGCCGCCCACCGACGCCAGCGGGGACGGCTCGTCGCCGGTCTCCGCGGCGAACCGCAGCGGACCGGCCGGCTCCAGGTACGGCTCCTCCTCGATCGGGATGTCGAGCCGGCCCAGTTCGGCCGCGAGCACGTCCGACGGGGGCGGGGCGATCCCGGCGTCGAGCAGGTCCATCGTCAGGTCGTCGAGGTAGGCCGGCACGCCGGCGCGGACCTGCCTCGGCGCGGCGATCGCGCCGCTGGCATCGCGGACGGCGTCCGGGATGGCGGCCCGGCCGTGCCCGGCGGTGGCGCCGTGCAACGGAGCCTCGGCGTGCGGCCAGTGTCCGGTCAGGGCGAAGTAGAGGATGCCGCCGATCGCCCGGACGTCGTTGTCCTGGCTGTCGGCGCCGTCGGTGCGGGCGTCGGCCAGCACCACCCGACCCTCTTCGCTGATCATCACGGTGCCGGGGTGCATGTTGCCGTGCACCATGCCGGTGGCGTGCACGGCGGCCAGCGCACTGGCCACGGCGTTGCCGATCGCGGTCGTCCGGCCCGGGTCGAGGGGGCCGTCCGCGACCATCTCCCGCAGGGACTGCCCGTCCACCCACTCGCGGACCACGTACGCCCGTTCGGCCTCGTCGATGGCGTCGTAGACGCCGACCAGATTCGGGTGGATCACCCGACTGGCCGCGACGGCCGCCTGGAGCATCTCGGTGGCCGAGTCGCCGCCCGGGTAGCGCAGCACGACCGCGACGGGACGGCGCAGCACCACGTCGACCCCGCGCCAGACCAGCCGGCCGGCGCTGTCGTTGTTGATGTGCTCGACCAGCTCGTACCGCTCGGCGAGGACCTCACCCGCCGTGGGAGCACCGAAGGTCATGATCGGCGGCGCGCTCTCCGCTGCCTCCTGACCCTCGCCGACCTGGGTCACCCGTCCTCCCTCGGTGATCGTGTCGATCGATGGACCCGCGCTGCTGGGCATGTGGCTTCCCGCTCTGCCTGTTGAGGAACCGGCCGACGGTGCCGACGTGGAACGCCTCACTCAGCCGTACCCGTCGAGAGCGACCTTACCCGGGTTGCCCGCCTCCCCGACATGTCATCTTCCCGCCGCACCCGGCGGAGGTGCCGGGACATGCCGGACTCGTCCGGTTACGGCCGTTGTCGGCCACGTTGCTGGCACATGTACTGGCCAATCTAGAGGTTGACCGCAAGTAGTCGTCGTAGGGGCCGGGTCGGTGTGGCGGACCGGTTCTGCCGCCCGGAATCCCCACCCAACGGCCCGTCATGCTCAACCTTTCGGCTGGTTGTCCACAGGCACTTACGGTCGCTGACCCGCGAATCGCTGAGTTATCCACAGGTGTATCCCCAGCCTGATGATCCCCAGTCACCCTGCGTACCAGCCCGGGTGGGAGGTCAGCGGCCGAGGCGGCGCCGGACCATCCCGACCACCTCGGTGATCTCGCGGATCCGCAGCGCCATGGCCAGGCCCAGGTACGTCGCGCCGATCACCACACCGCCGATCACGAGCCGTACGGCGGCAGCCGTCCAGGTCAGCTCGGTCGGGTCGCCGGGCAGCAGTTTGAGCACCAGCCAGCCGACCAGGGCGGCACCGAGGGCGGCGACGAGGGCCTTGCCCATCGTCCGCATGATCCCGCCGAGCCCGATCCGGCCGACCCGGGGGCGCAGCAGCATGGCGGAGATGACCGCCGCCGCCACGTACGACACGGCGTTGCCGAGCATCATGCCGGCCGCGGCGAAGGTGGCCGAGAACGCGGCGAAGAGCCCAACCTGGAGCAGCACTCGCAGGATCACCACCGGGATGTTGACCAGCGCCGGGGTGCGGGTGTCCGGAAGGGCGTAGAAGGCGAAGGTGAAGAGCTGGCTGATCGCGAAGGGGACGAGCCCCAGCGCGGCGACCAGCAGCACGGTGGAGGTGGCGGTGGCGTTCTCGCCGGTGAACGCACCGTAGCGGAACACCACCACCGAGATGGGGCCGGCCAGCACCGCGTAGCAGACCGCGATCGGGGCGAGCACCGCAGTGACCATTCGGGTGCCCCGGGACAGGTCGTCGGTCACATCGCGGTACCGCCCATCCGCGGCGGCGGCACTCATCCGGGGCATCAACGCGGTGATGATCGAGACGGCGATGATGCCGTGCGCCATCATCAGCAGCAGGAAGACGTTGTTGTAGATCAGGATGCCGGCGTTGTCGTCGCCGGCCGCCCGGGTGAGCAGGTTGACCACCACGAACAGGCCGAGCTGGTTGACCGCGACGTAGCAGAACATCCAGGCCCCGAGCTTCGCCAGCTCGCGCAGCCCCAGCTCGCGGAAGTCGAACCGCCACTTCCACCGGAAGCCCACCTTGCGCAGCGCCGGCAGTAGGCCGGCGGCCTGCACCGCCACACCGAGCAGGGTGCCGCCGCCGATCAGCAGGATCCGGCCGGTCCCCATCTCGTCCGGCGGGAGCAGCTTCGCGCCGTAGACCGCGATGTAGAGCCCGCAGGTGCCGATGACCACCAGGTTGTTCAGGATCGGCGCCCACATCGGCGCGGCGAAGTGCCCCCGGGTGTTCAGCACCGCGGCGATCAACGCGCTGACGCCGGTGAAGAAGAGCATCGGCAGCATCAGGTAGGACAGATTGTTGATCAGGCCGGTGTACGCCTCGTCCTTGCCGCCGGCATACAGGGCGGTCAGCACCGGCGCACTGGCCATCGCGAGCAGCGCGGCGGCGGCGAGGGCGAGCACCGCCAGGGTGAGCAGTCGCTGCGCGTACGCCTCGCCGCGGTCCGGGTCGGCCTTGCGCCGGCGCACCAACACCGGGATCAACACGCTGGTCAGCACTCCGCCGAGCAGGAACTCGTACACCTGGTTCGGCAGGAACTGGGCGGTGGTGTAGGCGTTGCCGATCAGACCACCACCGAGCGCGGCCCCGATCATCAGGTTGCGGATGAAGCCGGTTCCCCGGCTGACCAGGCTGCCGATCGCCATCACCGCGCTGTTCGTCGCGGCGCTCGTCTCCGCGACGACCTCCGGCGGGGGCGCGGTCGCCTCCACAGCGGGCTGGTTCAACGGCTCCGCCGAGATGAAGATGGCGTCGTCGGCCGGGGGCCGGCCGCCGCCCTGCGCGGCGTTCGCGCTGCGGTAGAGACCGCCGCTCATCTTCCAGCCTCCATGGGGTACGTCGGAGCCGGGCACCGGCCCGCACCACATGACCATAGTCAACCCCACCGCTGACCCGCGCCCGGCGGATCAGTTCCTCCACCGGCCCGATAGGCTGGCGATCCCATGTCCGAAGCCTCCGCTCCCCACGCCGCTGACCGCCGTGAGCTCACCGCCGCGCAGCGCAACGCCGTCGCCGAACTGCTCCGCGTCTCCCCCGTCGCCGACGAGCTGGGCCGCCGGTTCGCCAAGGCGGGCCACGAGCTGCACCTGGTGGGGGGGTCGGTACGCGACGCCCTGCTCGGTCGACTCGGCGACGACCTGGACTTCTGCACCGACGCCCACCCCGACCGGACCCTGCGGATCATCAAGGGCTGGGCCGAGTCGGTCTGGGAGACCGGCCGCGAATTCGGCACCATCGGCTGCCAGCGCGACGGTCTGCGGCTGGAGATCACCACCTTCCGCGCCGAGGCGTACGACCAGGTCAGCCGAAACCCCGTCGTCGAGTACGGCACCAACCTCGCCGACGACCTGAAGCGCCGCGACTTCACGATCAACGCGATGGCGGTCAGCCTGCCCGAACACCGGTTCACCGACCCGCACGGCGGCCTCGACGACCTCGCGGCCAAGGTGATCCGCACCCCCGGCACCCCCGCCGAGTCGTTCGGCGACGACCCGCTGCGGATGCTGCGGGCGGCCCGGTTCGCCGCCCAGCTCCGCTTCACCGTCCACCCGGACGTGCGGGCCGCGATGGCCCGGATGGCCGCCGACCTCGACCGGATCACCGCCGAGCGGATCCGCGACGAGTTCACCAAGCTGCTCTGCGGCGTGGACCCGATCACCGGGCTGCGGCTGCTGGTCGACACCGAGTTGGCCGACCGCTTCCTGCCCGAGCTGACCGGGCTGAAGCTGGAGATCGACGAGCACGCGCAGCACAAGGACGTCTACGAGCACACGCTCACCGTGGTCAGCAACGCCGTGTCGTACGAGACCGGCGGCTGCGACTTCGTGCTGCGGATGGCCGCGCTGATGCACGACATCGGCAAGCCGGCCACCAAGGCGGTCGGGCCGGACGGCCGGGTCAGTTTCCACCACCACGAGGTGGTCGGCGCCCGGCTCACCAAGGCCCGGATGAAGGCCATGAAGTACCCGAAGGACGTCATCACGCAGGTGGTCAAGCTGGTCGGCCTGCACCTGCGCTTCTACGGGTACGGCCGGGGCGAGTGGACGGACTCGGCGGTGCGCCGCTACGTCACCGACGCCGAGGACCTGCTGCCCCGGCTGCACAAGCTGACCCGCTCGGACTGCACCACCCGCAACCGGCGCAAGGCTGCCGCCCTGGCGGCGGACTACGACGCGCTGGAGGAGCGGATCGCCCGGATCGAGGCCGAGGAGGACCTGGCCCGGGTCCGCCCCGACCTGGACGGCAACGCGATCATGGAACTGCTCGGCGTACCGCCGGGGCCGGTCGTCGGCCGGGCCTGGAAGCACCTGAAGGAGCTGCGCCTGGAGCGCGGCCCGCTGGACCGCGACGAGGCGGAGGCGGAGCTGCTGCGCTGGGCCCACGAGCAGGGCATCACGCCGGCCTGAGCGTGAAAGGGGCCCCGGTCGACGTGATCCGTCGGCCGGGGCCCCTTTCGTCAGCTCAGGCGTCGACCGCGGGCTTGCTGCCGCCGCCTGACTGGGCCGCCCCGAGCTTGCCGAGCAGGCTGGCCAGGTCGATGCCGGTCAGGTCGGTGCCGAGTTGGAGCCCCTGCGCCACGTTGCTCGCCACCGACTTCGTCAGCGAGGACGCCCCGTCGGTGGAGATCACCGTCATCTTGTCGATCGCGCCGATCGGCGCACTGGCCGCCTCGACCACCTTCGGCAGCACCCGGACCAGCAGGTCCAGCACCGCCGCCTCGCCGTACGCGGCGAACGCCTCGGCCTTGCGGGCCATCGCGTCGGCCTCGGCCTGGCCCTTGGCCAGGATGGCCGCAGCCTCGGCCTGTCCCTCCCGCTCGACCGCCTCGGCGATCGCGGAGCGCCGGCGCTGCTCGGCCTCACCCTCCTTGGCGCCCTCGATCGCGTTGGCCTCGGCGAGGGCGGCCCGGCGGGCCCGCTCGCCCTCACCGGTTAGCCGGGACTGCTCGGCGACGGCCTGGGCGGCGGCGATGGTGGCCTGCCGCTGGGCGTCGGCGTTCAGCACGGCCGCGTTGCGGGCCGCCTCGGCCTCCTGCTCCACCTTGTACCGGGCGGCGTCGGCCGGCTTGCGCACCTCGGTGTCGAGCTGGCGCTGCTTCAGCTCGGCGTTGCGCTCGGCCACCTTCTGCTGCTCGGAGAGGATCGCCTGGTCCCGCTCGGCCTGGGCGAGCGGGCCGGCCGCCGCCGACTTCGCCTTCGCGGCGTCGATCTCGGCCTGAATGGCGGCCTGCTTCAGCGACAGGTTCCGGTTCGCCTCGGCGATGGCCTCCTCGGCCAGCAGCCGCTCCTGCTCGGCCTGCTGCCGGGCCCGGGCCTCGGCGATCGATGCGTCCTTGAGCACCCGGGCCGCCTCCGGGCGCCCCAGGTCCCGCAGGTACGACCCCTCGGCCACGATGTCCTGGAGCTGAAAGGTGTCCAGCACCAGGCCCTGGTTGGTCATCGAGTGCTCGGCCTCCTCGGCCACCGCGCTGGCGAACGCCGCCCGGTCCCGGATGACCTCCTCGACGGTGAGCCGCCCGACGATCGAGCGCAGCGCGCCGGCCAGCACCTCTCGGGTGAAGTTGTCGATCTCGTCCTGCTGGTGCAGGAAACGCTGGGCGGCGGCGCGGATCGCGTCCTCGGTGCCGCCGACCTTGACGATGGCGACGCCGTGCAGGTCGGCCCGGATGCCCTGCTTGCTCACCGCGCCCTTGATGCCGACGTCGATGCGACGGCTGGACAGGTCCAGCGACTGGATCTTCTGTACCACCGGCAGGACGAAGACCGACGCGCCGAGAACGACCTTCTGCCCGGAGTTGTCGGTGGACCGTCCGCCGTCGGCGGTGTGCGTGGTCCGGCCCCTACGGCCGGTGACGATGAACGCCTCGTTGGGCCCGGCGACCTTGATCCGGGAGAGCACGAAGAGGAGGAGGAAGACGGCGAGGAGGACCGCGCCGCCGATGGCGATGAGAAGGGGCATGCGACTTCCGCTCCGAGGGGGTGATGGGATTCGGTGGGTCCCTGCGGCAGGGCTCAGTAGGTCTCGACGTACACGCTGGTCTCGCTCAGGGCCTCCACCACGAAGACCCGGGCGCCGACCGGGATCGGCCCGTCGGCGCGGGCGTTGAGCTTCACCGGCTGGCCGGCGACGCGGACCCGGACCTCGCCGTACCCGTCGACCGGCACCGGGGTCACCACCAGGCCGAGCGCGCCGACCAGGTCGTTGCGGGTCGGGGTGGGATCGGTCCGCATGGTGCGGGCCGCCCGGCTGAGCCGGACCGCGACCCAGGCCGTGGGCACCGCCGCCAGCGCACCACCGGCCGCCGCCGCCGCGATCATCCCAGGGGTACGCCCGCCGACCAGCTCGTTGACGATCGCGGCGCCGAAGCCGAACGCGCCGGTGAAGCCGGCGACCGCCTCGACGGAAACCGGCCCGTCGACGTCGGGATGGCCGAACTGGAACAGTTCCGCGCCGAGCAGGGCCAGCGCCAGCACGGCGACGCCCGCCCCGCCGATGATCAGGAAGATGAGCGTCCCCGAGGCCATGAGCTGCACGGTAGCCCCGCCGCGCAAGGTCACCCGGCGGCAGTGCCCACCCCCGGCGGAGGCGGTGGGGCAGAACACGCAGGTGGAGGCCGCGGGGCAGGGGCGCCCCGGTGGAGGCGGGGTCGGTGGACGCTCGGCGCGCGGCGGCGGAGCCGGAATCTTGCCTCGTCGGGCGGCCTGGTCGCGGCGAGGTCGGACCGGGAGGGAAGAATGGGGGTGTGCGCTGGACCGTCCTCGACTCGCCGATCGGCGAGTTCTCCGTGGCCACCGACGACGCGGGGGTGTGCGGCGCGCACTTCGGGCGGGTGGCGGCGGCGGCCGAGACGCCCGGCGACGAATTGTCCGGGCGGGCCGTGGCGGAGCTGCGGGCCTACTTCGCCGGCGAGCTGACCGAGTTCACGGTGCCGGTGGCGGTGCGCCGGGGCTCCGAGTTCGAGCGGGCGGTGTGGCGGGAGATGACCCGCATCCCGTACGGGGAGACGATGACGTACGGGGCGGTGGCCAAGGCCGTGGGGGACCAGGGCGCGGCGCGGGCGGTCGGGGTGGCCTGCAACCGAAATCCGATCCCGGTGATCGTGCCCTGCCACCGGATCGTCGGCGCGGGGGCGAAGCTGGTCGGCTTCGGCGGCGGCCTGCCCCGCAAGGTGACGCTGCTGGAGCTGGAGGCCCGGGTCGCCCTGCAACGCGCCTGGTCGTGACGGGTGGGTCGGCGGGGTCGGCTCAGCCCGTGACGAGGATCGCGACGCCCAGGCCGATCAGCGTCAGCACCGCGATCCCGCCCCCCACGATCCCCGCGACAAGCCCGACCTTCGTACTCCGGTCCATGGCCCGCCTCCACCCCGACGGGACGAGCACCGAGTCAACGAACGAGGTCAGCTCGCGGGAGTCGAACCGGTAGCCGCGCACCAGGCTGCCGTCGTCGTGGCGGCCGACGACCGCACCGTGCCGGAAGTTGATCTGGGTGCCCTTGAAGACGCTTGCGCTCAGGGACGCGCCGATCACCTGCCCGTCGATGCCGAACCGGTAGCTCAGCCTCCGGGTCTCCTGCTGCCGGGTGTAGATCCGTTTCGCGTCGTCGAACCGCAGCACGACGGCGTGCTCGACGGTGAGCCCGCTGCGGTGGAACAGGGTGCGCCAGCGCATGTCGGCCACGGCCAACCCGACCCGCGCGCCGCCCGGAACGGGGGTCACCGCGTACGGGGTGTCGCGGGCCCGGTGCGCGAGTTGGGCGACGATCTGCGAAGAATCCACGGGTTGCTCCTCACTGCCGCGCCGGAGAAGCGGCGCTGGGCGCGAAGCGCGAGGGCCGGGTCCCGATGGACCCGGCCCTCGCGGTGGTGCAGGTGGTCAGCGCGTCAGCGCTCGACCTCGCCCTTGATGAAGGACTCGACGGCGGCGTGCGCGTCGTGGTCGGAGTACTGCACCGGCGGGGACTTCATGAAGTACGACGAGGCCGACAGGATCGGGCCGCCGATCTTCCGGTCCAGGGCGATCTTCGCGGCCCGGACGGCGTCGATGATGACGCCGGCCGAGTTCGGCGAGTCCCACACCTCGAGCTTGAGCTCGGCGTTGAGCGGGGTGTCACCGAAGGAGCGGCCCTCCAGGCGGATGTACGCCCACTTGCGGTCGTCGAGCCACGGCACGTGGTCCGACGGGCCGATGTGCACGTCGCTCTTCTGCATCTCGTGCGGGATCTGCGAGGTGACCGACTGGGTCTTCGAGATCTTCTTCGAGACCAGCCGCTTGCGCTCCAGCATGTTCATGAAGTCCATGTTGCCGCCGAAGTTGAGCTGGTACGTGCGCAGCAGCTCGACGCCGCGGTCCTCGAAGAGCTTCGCCAGGGCGCGGTGCACGATGGTGGCGCCGACCTGGCTCTTGATGTCGTCGCCGACGATCGGCAGGCCCGCGTCGGTGAACTTCTGCGCCCACGCCGGGTCGGAGGCGATGAAGACCGGCAGGGCGTTGACGAACGCGCAGCCGGCGTCGATCGCGGCCTGGGCGTAGAACTTGGCGGCCTGCTCGGAACCGACCGGCAGGTAGCAGACGACGACGTCGACCTGCGCGTCGCGCAGCGTCTGCGTCACGTCGACCGGAGTGGCGTCCGACTCCTCGACGATCTCGCGGTAGTACTGCCCCAGACCGTCGAAGGTCGGGCCGCGCTGCACGCTGACGCCGGTCGGCGGCACGTCGCAGAGCTTGATGGTGTTGTTCTCGCTGGCGACGATCGCCTCCGCGAGGTCCATGCCGACCTTCTTGGCGTCCACGTCGAACGCCGCTACGAACTCCACGTCCGAGACGTGGTAGTCGCCGAAGGTGACGTGCATGAGACCCGGGACGCGGTCGTTCGGGTCGGCGTTGCGGTAGTACTCCACGCCCTGCACGAGGGACGAGGCGCAGTTTCCCACACCGACGATGGCGACGCGGACGGAGCCCATAGCGTCTGCCTCCTTCTTCTTCATCACGGCCGCTCTTTCCTGGACTCTCCAGGCGGAGGCGGGCTGTCGTTATCTCGTCGGCCGCCAACCATCCCGGCTCGCGGGATCGTCGGGGCACGGCCGGAGCGCTCGTTGGCGATGAGCTCCTCCAGCCAGCGGACCTCGCGCTCACAGGCGTCGAGACCGTGGCGTTGCAGTTCCAGGGTGTACGCGTCGAGGCGCTCGGCCGCCCGGCCCAGCACGTCGCGAAGACCCTCGCGACGCTCCTCGATCTTTCGGCGGCGACCCTCCAGGATGCGGAGTCGGGTCGCCTGGTCAGTGCGGGCGAAGAACGCGAAGTGCACACCGAAGCCCGTGTCGTCGTACGTCTCGGGACCGGCCTGCCCGATGAGCTGGGCGAAGCGTTCCTTGCCCTCCGCAGTGATTTTGTAGACCACCCGACCTCGTCGGCTGGTCAGCGCGGGAACCTCCTCGGCGGTCGCGGGTGCCTCGGCGGCTTCGGTGATCCATCCCGCCGCCTGCAACCTGCGCAGGGTCGGGTAGAGCGAGCCGTAGCTGATCGCCGCCCGGATCGCGCCCAACTTGGCCGCGAGCTCCTTGCGGAGCTCGTAGCCGTGCATCGGGGACTCCTGGAGGAGGCCGAGGATGGCGAGCTCGAGCACGGGCCACCCCTTCTTACCCCTGACGCGTGGGCGTAACCACCGCGATGTATCGGACCGATACATCGCACGTTAGCGGCTCACCCAGGATCAGGGCAAACCCTTCGAAGCGAGTTTCCGGGGTAACGCAATGTGACGGTGGTCGCCTCGTCGGGCCCGACCGCGTACCCTTCTCCGCATGCGTACGCAGCGCCAGGTGGTCGACTACTCGCTCCGGAAGCGGGCGGTGCTGCGCGAACTCCTCGCCGGCCGGGTCGGTACGTACGATGTCTGCGACGCCTCCCCGTACCTGAAGAACGCCGCCCGGTTCCACGGGGAACCGACCGAGGACCGATGCCCGATCTGTCGCAGCGAGAACCTCACCCACGTCCACTACATTTACGGGGACGAGCTCAAGCAGTCCGCCGGGCAGGCGCGTACTCTGACCGAGTTGCCCGTCCTGGCGATGACGCTGCGTGAGTTCCAGGTCTTCGTGGTGGAGGTGTGCCTCGGCTGCGACTGGAACCACCTCGTCGAGCAGTACCTGCTCGGCCGGGACGGGCTGGCCGGTGACACGGAGGCCGGGGCGGAGCAGGGCGCGGTGGGCGGCACGGCCGCCTCTGCCGCGGGTGTCGGCCCGGCCGTTCGGCGGAGGCGAGAGGCGCAACGGTGAACCCAGCTGGTTCGGTTGACCCGGTGTGGAGAAGACGGGACGACCGACAGCCCTTTGGCCTGATTGGCCCGATTGATCCTGAAGTAACGCCCCCGACCCGACACGCTCGGGCGGGGACGTCGCGTGTTTCAGCTCACGGCAACCCGGTGGCGGCGCGAACGCGTCCCACCGCGACCGGCAGGGTGTGAGGAATGAACTCGTACGGCGATCCCAGCTCCTCGCGCGGGCGGGCCCAGATCCCGGGCGCCAACGGCGACCCAGGCACGGCCGACGCGCACGCCCGCGGCGACGACGCCCGCGGCAACGGCTGGTCACCAGAGGGTACGGCACAGGGCGGCCGTGCCTCGGTCGCGCCCCGGGGCGCCGGAGGACGCGCCTCGGTGGGCGGCTCGGCATCCGTGCCGCCGCCGCGCGGCGGCGTCGCCGGCTCCGCCTCGGTGGGGTCCGCCTCGGTCGGGCGCGTGGGTGCGGGCCGGGCCTCGGTGCCGGTCCCCGGCGCCCCGGCGGCCGGCCGGGCCGGCGCGGGTCGCGCCTCGGTGCCCGTTTCCCCGGCGCCCGGCGGCGCCCCGGCCGGGCGGGCCTCGGTCGGGGTCGGCTCCGCCGGGCGGGCGAGCGTCGGGTCCGCGGCGGTGGGCGGGCTCGCCGGCCGGGCGACCGTCGGCCGGGCCGGGGTGGCCCCGGTCTCCGGCGGCGGTGCGGGCGGGCCGGGGGGCCCCGGCGGGCCCTCGGGGCCTGGGCGGGGCGCTCGCGGCGCGGGCGACCCGAACAAGATCGCGCGGGCGAAGAAGCGTCGCCGGATCAACATGCTGATCGCCAGCTTCGCGATCTTCATCATGCTGGCCGGTATCGGGGTCGTCGGCTTCACCTACTACTCGACCACGGTCGTGCTGCCCGAGCAGTTGCCGCTGCCGCTGTCCACCACGGTGTACGCCAATGACAACAAGACGGTCCTGGCCAAGCTCGGCGACCAGAACCGGCAGCTCGTCAAGATCGACGAAATCCCGAAGCACGTGCAGGACGCGGTGGCCGCGGCGGAGGACCAGAGCTTCTACGAGCACTCCGGCGTGGACTACAAGGGCATCGCCCGGGCCGCCTGGAACAACCTCTCCAACGGCGACAAGCAGGGCGCCTCGACCATCACCCAGCAGTACGCCCGCAACGCCTACGCGAGCCTGAAGGACGACACGTACGCCCGGAAGGTCAAGGAGGCGATCCTCGCCTCCAAGCTCAGCGAGGATTACACCAAGGCCGAGATCATGGAGCACTACCTGAACGTGATCTACTTCGGGCGCGGCGCGTACGGCATCGAGGCGGCGGCGCAGACCTACTTCGGGGTGCCGACCAAGAAGCTCACCGTGGCGCAGGCCGCGGTGCTCGCCGCGTTGATCAAGCAGCCGGTCGCCAGTGAGACCCACAAGGGTTACGACCCGGCGGACAACCCGGAAGACGCGCGGTCGCGGTGGACCTACGTGCTCGACGGCATGGCCGCCAAGGGCTGGATCAACGCCCCGAACAAGCCACAACGACCGACCGACGCGCAGTACCCGAAGACGCTCAGCCCGAAGGCCGCAGGCTCGGCCGCATTCGGCGTGGGCACCTCCCGCGGCAACGTGATCAACTACGTCCGCGATGAGATGGAGCAGTGGGAGCTCTGCACCAACTCCGGGGCGGCCGGCAAGATCGGCTGCGTCGACGCGCTGCGTGAGGGCGGCTACCGGATCCAGACCACCATCGACCCGAAGCTCCAGACCGCCGCGGAGAACACCGCCATGCGGAGCAAGAAGAACTCGGAGCTGGCCGATCAGCCGAAGAACCTGATGGCGGCGGTCGTCTCGATCGAGCCGAAGACCGGCCGGGTGCTCGCCTACTACGGCGGTGACAGCGGCGTGGGCTTCGACTATGCCGGCAAGAACATCGACGAAAAGACCGGCGCCCTCACCGGCGGACATCCGCCTGGCTCGTCGTTCAAGGTCTACACGCTGGCCGCCGCGATCGACGCAGGCATCTCCGTGAAGTCGCACTGGGACGCCACCCCGTTCAAGCCCAGCGGCTACGACCAGCCGGTGCAGAACGCCAACCGGGACGTGAGCCAGACCTGCGGCAAGTGGTGCACCCTGGAGTACTCGACGGTCCAGTCGTACAACGTGCCGTTCTTCCACGTCACGGAGAAGATCAAGCCGTCGTCGGTGGTGGACATGGCCAAGAAGGCCGGCGTGAGCACGCTGTGGACGGTTGACCCGCCGCAGGCGTATGACCTGGCCAAGAACGACTCGAAGGATCTCGCACCGAAGAAGTTCGACAACGTGATCGGCTACGGCCAGTACCCGATCACGGTGCTGGACCACGCCAACGGCCTGGCCACGCTCGCGAACAACGGCAGATACAACAAGGCCCACTTCGTGATGAAGGTCGAGAAGCAGGACGTGGACACCGGCGAGTGGAAGGTGCTCAAGGGGGAGAAGCTGAAGTCCCAGCCGCGAATCCGCGCGGACGTGGCCAAGGAGGTCACCAGCGTTCTCAAGCAGATCCCCGCTCACAACAGCCGGTCGCTGGAGAACGGCCGGGAGGCGGCGGGCAAGACCGGCACCTGGGAATACGACAGCAAGGACAACGCCCACGCCTGGATGGTCGGCTACACCCCACAGATCGCCACCGCCGTCTGGGTGGGCAGCAAGGACTCGCGGAGGCCGCAGATCAAGGACAAGGACGGCAAGGACATCGGCGGCTCCACGCTTCCCGGCGCCATCTGGCAGCGGTACATGAACGCCGCGCTCGACGGCGAGGGTAAGGAGAGTCTGCCCTCGGTCACCGGGATGGGCGACCAGGACGCCGGCAACGGCACCGAGCCGGCTCCAAAGCCCACGCCGGAGCAGCCGGAGCAGCCGGGGCAGCCGAACTGCGACCCATTGAACATCTTCTGCCAGCAGACTCCCGGTAACCCTGGAGGCCCGGGTAACCCCGGAACTCCGGGCAACCCGCCCGACACCCGGCCCACCGTCGGGCCCCGCGCCCGCGAGTGAGCGGACCGGGCTGAGCATCGACGCCGCACGGCGGCCGGACACCACGTCCGGCCGCCGTGCGTTGCCTCCGCCGTCGGGCCGCACGATGCCGGTCCCTGACCAAGAGGGTGTCCGGCCGTTGCTTGCGCATCTATGCCTGGATGGTGATCGGCCTATGCCTGATCGATGATCGGTTGATGGTGAGCTGACCTACCTTTGGTCGTCCACCTCACAAGGAGTAACACATGATCACCTCCCCTCTCCGCCGGGCGCGGAACGTTCTCGCCGCCGTAGCGGTCGTGGCCACTGCTCTCGCTGCCACTCCGGGTGGCGCAACGGCGGGAACGAATGCGGATCCGGATGTCTGCCGCAACGGCGGTAGCTCTTCGTACTACTCCTGCAATGGCAAGGACCCGAACGCGATGGGCTGCAGCGGCGTCACCACGGATTCCGTGACGGCCAAGAACAGCATCTTCATCGAGCTGCGGTACTCGTCGACCTGCCAGGCGTACTGGACCCGGTACACGAACTATCCGGGAGGGGCGTCGACCGCGTGGATCCGCGGCAACAGCGTCAACTACAAGAAGGACCTGGCGGGTTACGCGGGCGAGACGGGCTGGACGCCGATGGCCGCAGCCAACCAGAACCCGCGAGCCTGCCTGCAGTTCTACTACGCACCGTTCGGTGAGTGGATGGAGGCCTGCACCGACTGACGTCCGGTCGATCTCGATGCCACGAGGACCGTCCACCCTGCACGGGTGGGCGGTCCTCGCGACGCGGGACTCAGGCCAGGGCCTTGGCCAGGATGGCGAGGGCCCTGGTCGTCTCGGTCAGGGCCTGGCGGAGCGCCTCCGCGGCCTGCCTGTCAATCTGCAGGGGCCGGGGACGGTCCGTTATGGAGCCCTCCCCGTCCAGGATCTGCCGCTCCAGCCGGGTGACGGCGGGGCCCGGTCGAATGCCCAACTCGTCGCTGAGTCGCTTCTTCAGATCGCGTAGCACGGTGAGTGACTCGACGGTGCGAGCGGCCTCGTACAAGGCTTCGGCGAACCGGCAGTGCAGACCCTCGTGGTAGGGGTACACGCCGACCCAGGCGTGCAGGTCGGATATCATTCCGACCTTTCTCCCCCGGGCGAAGTCGATGTCCACCACGTCTTCCACCGCGCGCAACCGGGCCTCGTCCCACCGCCTGGCGTCGGCCTCGAGGGCGAGCGACTCGACGCCCTGGATCGCGCTGCCCCGCCAGAGATCGAGACCGTGTCGCAGCAGCGCGGATGCGTGCTCCAGGTCCTGCCTTCTCCGAGCGGCCTCGGCCTCGGCGCACAGGCCACGGAAGCGGAGACCGTCCACTTTGTCCTCCGGGACTTCCAGCGTGTAGCTGCTGCCGAGCCGGACGATGCGCTGCGCCGAACTGCCGCGAAGCAGGAACGAACGCATTTTTCCCAGCCGGTTCTGGATCTGCTGACGAGCGGTCGCCGGGGGATTTTCGTCCCATACGACGTCGATCAGTCTTT
Source organism: Micromonospora sp. NPDC002296 (assembly GCF_040296145.1). Lineage (NCBI taxonomy): Bacteria > Bacillati > Actinomycetota > Actinomycetes > Micromonosporales > Micromonosporaceae > Micromonospora > Micromonospora sp. NPDC002296. The sequence continues at coordinate 150,100 of NZ_JBEOWQ010000001.1, read as the reverse complement.
CGACGGAGACTGCGCAATTGGCGTCCACGAGGAGCGCGGCGAACATTGCCCGACTTCGGTCTCCCGAGATGTGCACGGATGACCGGCCCGATCTGATTATCAGCGGGCCGAGAAACTGAAATTCCAAGACTTTCCCCCGTTGTTGCATACCTTAGCCCTGATTCAGGCATGGTCTCGATTAGCATAGCTTTCACTCGATGTCAGTCAAGGTTCAGCCAGTGATGCGCACCAAAACTCCCCCTGAACGAGAGCGATGGTGCTTCTGCCGGATTGAGGCAGTTGACCTGGTAAGCCCCTGGGTGCTAGTCCGAACGGCCGATGTACGGCAGGATTACTGCCCATGAGCACCCAGCCGACGGTCGGCATCGACGACGCCGGGAGTACCGACCACCCGTCCCGCTCGGATGGATTCGTCCGAGGCGCGTCGGAGGTGATCGGTGGACCACTCGGCGACCACGCGGTGGCCCTCGATCGCGCCGCCGGCCGGGAGCGACGGTTCTGGACGGCAACCCGGATCGTCCTGGCCCTCGCCTGCCTGACGCTGGCTCTGCACTGGGTGCAGAAGTCGCCCTGTCAGGACGGCGCCTGGCAGAACAACGTGCAGTACACCCGACTCTGTTACACCGATGTGCTCGCCCTCTACTACGCCGAGGGGCTCAACGAGGGCAAGGTGCCCTACCGGGACCACCCGGTGGAGTATCCGGTGCTCACCGGCTACATGATGGGCGCGCTGGGCCTGCCCGTGCACGCCCTCGGCGTCGACAACCCGCAGCTCAACCAGGGGCGGTGGTTCTACAACGTCAACGCGCTGACCCTCGGTGCACTCGCGGTCGCCACCGTGGCGGTGATCCTTGCCCTGCGTCGCCGACGACCCTGGGACGCTGCCCTGTTCGCGCTGGCTCCCGCGCTCTTTCTGACCGCCACGGTCAACTGGGACTTCCTCGCCATCGGGCTGGCCGCCTTCGGACTGGCGGCCTGGGCGAAACGACGCCCGGCGCTGGCCGGGGTGTTGCTCGGACTGGCCGGTGCCGCGAAGATGTGGCCGCTCTTCCTCCTCGGGCCGATCCTGGTGCTCGCCCTGCGCGCGGGTCGGCTCCGTGCCGCGCTGACCGCACTCGCCACCGCCGTGGTGGCTCTGGTGGCGGTGAACCTGCCGGCGGCCATTCCATACCGAGACAACTGGGACCGCTTCTTCGAGCTGAACACCACCCGCCCGATCGACTGGGGCACCCTCTGGTACATCGGGCGGTTCCTGGACGGCAAGGTGAACACCGGTGCGCCCGGCGAGCAGGGGCCGTTCGAGTGGTTGAACGCCAACATCCCCACCCTCAACTACCTCTCGTACGCCCTCTTCGGCCTGGCCTGCCTCGGCGTGGCCGCGCTTGTGTGGGTGGCGCCCCGCCGGCCCCGCCTGGCGCAACTCTCCTTCCTGGTGGTCGCCGCATTTCTGATCTTCAGCAAGGTGTGGTCGCAGCAGTTCGTGCTCTGGCTGCTGCCGCTGGCCGTGCTCGCCCGTCCCCGCTGGGGGGCCTTCCTCGCCTGGCAGTTCGCCGAGGCATGCTACTTCGTCGCCTTCTACGGCGAGTTGCTCGGCGCGGGCACCGGCCGGCCGGTCTTTCCCGAGGGGGTCTTCGTGCTCGCCTCGTCGCTGCGGCTCGGCACGGTGGTGCTGTTGTGCGTCCTGGTGGTCAAGGACATCCTGCGGCCGGAGCGGGACGTGGTGCGGCAGACGTACGACGACGACCCGGACGGTGGCGTGCTGGACGGTGCCCCGGACGCGCCGTGGTACCTCCGCGGGCGTCGGCGATCGACGGACGCCGTCGCCGGATCAGTACCGGGCACCGCCTGAGCCCGCCCGTTCCGAAAGGCATGACACCTACGTATTCGCCGGGGAGGCGAGCCCGCAGGCCGCGCCGTCTTCTCCCGAACCGGGTCCCAGGGGACCCGGCGATCCGGACGTTGCAGGATCGCGGTTCCCCGAGGGCACATCTCCGCTACGTGAGGCGGTAGACCACCGCGCCCTCGATCTCCTCACGGGTGATGCCGAGGGCATCGACCGGAACATCGATCGTCGTCTCCCACGGCGTGCCCACGATCCGGTCGCGCAGCACCACCACGTTGCGGACGCCCAGGTCGCGCAGGTAGGTCACGCTCGCCTGGTCCGGGAAGCTCTCCGCGACCTGCCGGATCTCGGCCTGCCGGACGGGGGTGAAGCCGCTGCCACCGTTGACCATGTCCTGGAACCTGCTGGTCGACCACAGCATCACCGGCTGGTCGAGGTTCTGGCTGCTCGGCAGCACCAGCATCGGGCCGTCCACCGACCGCATCGCGGCGGGCTGGGCCGGCACCACCGGATGCGGCGTGCTGTTCAGCCCTTCGGCGACCACCAGCAGCAGCGGCAGCACCGTGGCCAGCCGCAGCCACGGACCCGGCCACGGCGGGACCCGCTCGGCGGCCCACTCCCGAACCCGGACGGCGAAGGCGCTGACCGCCCCCGCGGCGAGCAGCCCGAGCAGCAGCGTCGTCCACAGCATCATCCGCCCGGGCGTGCGCAGGCCGTTCCAGCCGGGCAGGTACTCGAACAGCAGCCCGTAGGTGAAGGTGCCGCCGAAGAACCGGGTGCCCATCGCCAGCACCATCGTCACCACCACCCCGGCGAGCAGCAGCAGCCGGTGCCGCAGCCGCCACACCGAGAAGAACAGCCCGCCCGCGGCGAGCGCGTACAGCACGAAGCCCGGCAGCAGGGTCATCTCCGGGTGCCAGGGCAGGACCGACCGCGCGCCCTCGTGCAGGCCGCCCCACACCCGGGACTCCCCCGGGGCGGTGAAGAAGCCCGAGAACGGCGGCGAGTAGACGCTGATGTCGGCGAGCGTCCGCGCCGCGTTCGAATGCAGCTCGGCGACCTTGAAGAAGGGAATGGCCAGCAGCCCGCCCACCCCGGCGAAGAGCAACGCGCCGACCACGTCGGCGACGAGCAGCCGGGCCCCGAACGGCCGGGGGTTCGACCGCCGTCGGATGAACCACGTCACGGCGGCGACGAGCGTCGCTCCCGCCAGCACGTACGCGAACGGCAGCCCGATGCCGAAGCCCAGGCTGAGCTGCCAGGCGGCCACCAACCAGCCGGCGTACGCCCACCCGGCGTGCCGCCGCTCGGGGCGGTAGCCGTGGCGCAGCGACCAGCCGTGCCCCCGGGCCAGCATGGCCAGCGCCAGCGGGATGCCGCCGTTGGACACGATGTGCAGGTGACCCGCCTGGGCGAGCAGCCAGGGGGCGTACGTGTAGCTCACCCCGGCCACCGCCCCGCCGGCCCGACCCGCGCCGAGCTGCCGGGCCAGCGCATACGCCCCGAGCGTGGCCAGCGCGTGGGCCAGCACGAACATGATGTTGTACCGCAGCAGGGCGGCCTCGGGGCCGCTGCCGATCATGCCGGCCGGCGCGTAGCCGAGCAGGGTGTCGGAGAACGCGAAGCTCCACGGGTCCGGGAAGAACGTGTTGGACTGCCACAGCTGTGCCGGGTCGGTCAGCAGGACGTGGCCCGACCAGGCCATCTGCCAGGCCTGGAGGCTCGGGTCCCAGTAGTCCTGAGGGAGCGTGTAGAGGGGGTAGCGCAGCGTCGGCCAGGTGAGCGCGACGGCCAGGGCCAGCGAGGCGAGCACGGCCAGGGTCCACTCGTGGACCAGGAACCGGCCGACCGCCCGCAGGACGCGCCCCACCCGCCCGGGCACCCGCTCCGGAGCGGGTGCGAACGCCTCCCACCGGTCCGGCTTCGCACCGTCGCCGTCCTTCGCGGTGCCGCCGTCCTTGTCCGCCTTCTTACTGTCTGAGGCCTTCGCCGTTCCGGCGTCCTTGTCCGCCGACTCCTTCTTGTCGGCGTCCTTCTCCGTGTCGCCGCCCTTGGCGGCGTCCGTGTCCGCGGACTTGGTGACGGCGTCGTCCTGAGCGATGCCGTCCTTCGCGATGCCGGCGTTGCCGTCGTCGTCCCCCGTTGCGGGCTCGGCGTGCTGTCCCGCGTCGGCGGTCTTCCGGCCGGCGTCGGCCCGGTCGCTGCCGGTCGTCTGCTCGTCGTCGGCCGCCCCGTCGTCCCCGATGCCCTTCGTGGCGGTGTCCGGGCTCTTCACGGCGGCACCGTCCACCAGCGGACTTCCGCCGGTCGTGTCCTCGTCGGTGGCGCCGGCCCGCTCGGTCGTCATGCCGCCGGGCTTCCCGCGCCGAGCCGGTCGCGCAGGAAAGCGATGTCGGCGCCCTGCCCGTCCACCCCGCCCGGGGTCTCCACGATGACCGGTGCGTCCGCCGCCCGGATCACCGCCACCACCAACTCCGGGTCGATCCGGCCGCCGCCGAGGTTGTCGTGCCGGTCCCGGCCCGAGTCGAACGCGTCCTTGGAGTTGTTGGCGTGGACCAGGTCGATCCTGCCGGTGGTCGCCTTGACCCGGTCGACCAGGTCCAGCAACTCCTCACCCCCGGCGTGTGCGTGGCAGGTGTCCAGGCAGAAGCCCACCTCGTACTCGCCGACGGCGTCCCAGAGCCGGGCCAGCGCGTCGAGGCGACGGGCGCAGGCGTTGTCGCCGCCGGCCGTGTTCTCGATCAGCACCGGCAGGGCGAAACCGCCGTTCTCGGCCGCGTACGCGAAGGTCTTGCGCCAGTTGTCGAAGCCGACCGCCAGGTCGTCGCCCGCATTGACGTGCCCACCGTGCACGATCAGGCCCTTCGCACCGACCCCCGCGGCGGCGGTGGCGTGGCCGAGCAGCAGCTTCCGGCTCGGGATGCGGATACGGTTGTTCAGCGTCGCGACGTTGATGACGTAGGGCGCGTGGACGTAGAGGTCGACGTCGGCGGCCCGCAGCCGGTCGACGTCCTCCCGTGGTTGCGGGGCCTTCCAGCCCTGTGGGTCGGAGAGGAAGAACTGCACGGCCTCGGCGGCCCGGGCGGCCGCCTCCGACAGCGGGTCGGCGGAATCGACGTGGGCTCCGATACGCATGGAGGCGAGCCTACGTCGCGGCACCGACGCGCGGGGGTGACGGTGCGCCCGGGCGGCGGCATCCGGTACGGCGCCGCCAGGGGCGGCGCCGGTGGGCGGGCGTCACCCGGGGCGGGGGTGGTCGTTGGTCCGGTTGGGATCGACGGTCGACTCTCCCGGGCGCCGGTGATTCTCCGGGGCGCGGGCCATGGGGCGACCTGGGACCGGCCCGGCCGGAGCGGGATCCGACGCGTGAAGGAGGCCCGGCGGCCGGTGTCACTCAGCACGGTGCCATCCGGCCCGAGGCGACCTGCGGAATTCTGGGTAAAAGTTCAAATCAGCCCCACACGGGATGAATGTCATTGTACCGTCAGATAACAACACGATGAAGCTCCGCGGGGCGTCGCGATCCAACCTCATCGGTGTGGTCGTTCCTCCCCAGGTCCCACCCAAGGAATGCGGACGGGACGCCCCGCGGCCTCGTGACGGGGGTCCGGCCCGACGCCAGCGTCGGACCGGACCCCCGTCCTGTGCGGCCCTCCGTGCCGCCGGATCAGTCGCCCGGCCGGCCGTGCCCGCCGCCGGCCCGCCGGGAGTGGCCGACCTGCCCGGGCATGATCGTTCCGACCGGGTATTCTGGTCCGGTTGTCCGCGCCCGGCCGGGTTCCCCCGGTCCTGGAGCGGGCAGACGCACGACCTCCTGCCGCGGAAGGACCGTGGCCGCTTAGCCCACAGGAGGTGAGCACGTCTTGCGTCATTACGAGATCATGGTGATCCTCGATTCCAGCCTCGAGGAACGCACCGTCGCCCCGTCGCTCGACACGTACCTGAACGTGATCCGGACCGCGGGTGGCTCGGTGGAGAAGACCGACGTGTGGGGCCGTAGGCGCCTCGCGTACGAGATCAACAAGAAGGCCGAGGGCATCTACGCCGTCATCGACCTGCAGGCGACGCCTGCGGCGGTGGCCGAGCTGGACCGTCAGCTGCGGCTCAACGAGTCCGTGCTGCGCACCAAGGTCATCCGTCCGGAGATGCGCTAACAGCGTTCAATCCGGTTCACCCGGTTCACCCGGATCAGCTTCATCGACGCTGTCGTAGGGCTCTGAGAGCCTGTACGGCGAACGATGAGTGCGCGAGGAGATGGTCATGGCAGGAGACACCACCATCACGGTCATCGGCAATCTGACCGATGACCCTGAGTTGCGATTCACCCCCTCGGGGGCCGCGGTCGCCAAGTTCCGGGTCGCTTCCACGCCCCGGTTCATGGACAAGGCGTCCGGCGAATGGAAGGACGGCGAGCCGTTGTTCCTCGCGTGCACGGTCTGGCGTCAGGCCGCCGAGCACGTCGCCGAGTCGTTGCAGCGCGGCGCCCGGGTGATCGTGTCGGGCCGGCTGCGTCAGCGGTCCTACGAGACCCGCGAGGGTGAGAAGCGCACCGTCATCGAGCTTGAGGTCGACGAGATCGGCCCGTCGCTGCGCTACGCCACGGCGAAGGTGCAGAAGATGTCCCGCTCCGGTGGCGGTGGCGGCGGCTTCGGTGGCGGCGGTGGCGGCGGTGGTGGTGCCCAGGGCGGCGGCGGAGGCAACTTCGACGACCCTTGGGCCTCGGCCGCACCAGCTCCCTCGCGCGGCGGTTCGGGTGGCGGCAATTTTGATGAGGAGCCCCCGTTCTAATGGCGCCGAGCGCCCGCGATCGCAAACCAGGAGCACGGTCAATGGCTAAGGCTGCGGCCCTTCGCAAGCCAAAGAAGAAGGTGAACCCGCTAGACAAGGACGGGATCACCTATATCGATTACAAGGACACCGCGCTGCTGCGCAAGTTCATCTCCGACCGCGGCAAGATCCGCGCTCGACGGGTGACCGGCGTGACCTCGCAGCAGCAGCGGCAGATTGCCCGCGCGGTCAAGAACGCCCGCGAGATGGCGCTGCTGCCGTACACGGCCACGGCCCGCTGAGAGGAGGCACCGACATGAAGATCATCCTGACTCAGGAGGTGTCCGGCCTCGGTGCCCCGGGCGACATCGTCGAGGTGAAGAACGGCTACGGCCGTAACTACCTGCTGCCGCAGGGCTTCGCGATCGTCTGGACCAAGGGTGCGGAGAAGCAGGTCACGGTCATCAAGCGGGCCCGCTCGGCCCGGGAGATCCGCGGCCTCGACCACGCCAACGAGGTCAAGGCCCAGCTCAACGGCCTGAAGGTCAACCTGAAGGCCCGCGCCGGCGACGGTGGGCGGCTCTTCGGCTCGGTCACCCCGGCCGAGATCGTCGACGCCGTCAAGGCGGCCGGCGGCCCGACCCTCGACCGTCGGCGGCTGGAACTGCCCAGCCACATCAAGTCGCTGGGTGCGTACCCGGTCAGCATCAAGCTGCACCCCGAGGTGACCGCCAAGTTCGACCTCAACGTCGTCCAGGGCTGACACCGAAGCACCACGCGCAGGGCCCGCACCGGTACGCCGGTGCGGGCCCTGCGCGCATGGTGCGGCCCCGGTGAGCCGACCCGCTGACCGGCGACGGCGCTGATCAGCACCGTCGAGAGCCCACCCCCGACCACCGCCGCCAACCCCACGGTCGCGGACCGTCGCCGGGCCGCGGGGTGTCCGACTGCTTGCGCACCGCCGACCAGCTCGACCCGGGGGCGGGACGGCCTCCGCCCTGGCCCGAAGGGGCCCGACCGGGGCGCGGCGCGACGTAGGTGCAGCCGCCTGCCGGAGGCCGTGCGGGGCGAGGATCGGAGAAACTCGCCGGGAATTTCTTATCCACAGGGTGTGGGTGGAGTTTTCCCAGTTCAGGGCGCTGTGTGGAAGAATTCCCCAGCGGTTGTCCACAGGTTGTGCACACCCTGCGCACATGTTGTCCACCGGTGTCCACAGGTTGTCCCAAGGCTCGTCCACCGGCGTGGTTGAGTCGCTGACCTCGGGTTCCGTATGGTTGCCTCTCGACCGACGGTGCGATGACCCCCGATCGACCCGACCGGTCCGATCGGAAGTCGCCGTGCCCGGCGGCGGACCGATAGTTCGAACCGACGCAGCGGAGGGGGGACCCGTGTCGGTCGCCGACGACATGCGGACGCAGCCACGAGGCGGTGGCCAGCCACCAGCCCCCTCCCAGCGGGAGGGCCAGTTCGAGAAGACCCCGCCCCAGGACGTCGCCGCCGAGCAGTGCGTTCTCGGCGGCATGCTGCTGTCCAAGGACGCCATCGCCGACGTCGTCGAGATCCTGAAGTCCCACGACTTCTACCGGCCGGTGCACGCCACCGTCTTCGACGCCATCCTCGACATCTACGGACGGGGTGAGCCCGCCGACCCGATCACCGTCGCCGCAGCCCTGGCCGACTCCGGCGACCTGGCCCGAATCGGCGGGGCCCCGTACCTGCACACGATGATCGCGAGCGTGCCGACCGCCGCGAACGCCGCCTACTACGCCCGGATCGTCGGGGAACGGGCGGTGCTCCGCCGGCTGGTCGAGGCCGGAACGAAGATCGTGCAGCTCGGGTACGGCACCGGCAACAACGGCAGCCGGGACGTGGACGACATCGTCGACCTCGCCCAGCAGGCCGTCTACGACATCACCGAGCGCCGGGTCAACGAGGACTTCGCCGTCCTGGCCGACATGCTCCAGCCGACGCTCGACGAGATCGAGGCGGTCGGCGCCCAGGGCGGCATGATGACCGGCGTGCCGACCGGCTTCACCGACCTGGACCGGCTGCTCAACGGCCTGCACCCCGGACAGTTGATCATTGTGGCGGGCAGGCCCGGTTTGGGTAAATCCACCGCTAGCATGGACTTTGCCCGCAATGCGGCCATCCGGGCCAACCAGGCTGCGGCGATCTTCTCGCTGGAGATGAGCAAGGTCGAGATCGTCATGCGACTGCTCTCGGCCGAGGCCCGGGTCCCGCTGCACGTGCTGCGCAGCGGCCAGCTCTCCGACGACGACTGGACCAAGCTGGCCCGCTGCATGGGCGAGATCAGCGAGGCCCCGCTCTTCGTCGACGACACGCCGAGCATGAACCTGATGGAGATCCGGGCCAAGGCGCGCCGGCTCAAGCAGAAGCACGACCTGAAGATGATCGTGGTCGACTATCTCCAGCTGATGACCTCGCCGAAGCGCACCGAGAGCCGGCAGCAGGAGGTCGCGGACCTGTCGCGTGGCCTCAAGCTGCTCGCCAAGGAGGTCGAGTGCCCGGTGATCGCGGTGAGTCAGCTCAACCGTGGCCCGGAGCAGCGCACCGACAAGCGACCCCAGTTGTCCGATCTGCGTGAATCCGGCTGCCTCACCGCCGAGACCAGGCTCCTCCGCGCGGACAACAACGCAGAGGTGACGCTGGGTGAACTTCTCGCCGGTGAGGTTAAGGAAGTTCCTGTCTGGGCGCTCGACGAGAACCTTCGCTACGCCCCCCGCACCATGACCCACGTCTTTCCGAGCGGCACTCGCGAGGTGTTCCGGATGACACTGGCGTCGGGAAAGCAGATCGAGGCCACGGCCAACCACCCCTTCCTGAACTTTGCTGGCTGGGTGCCGCTGAGAGAGTTGGCCGCCGGGGCGCGTATCGCGACGCCGAGGCACATCCCGCCGCCGCTCGCCACTAGGCCCTGGCCTGAGGAAGAGGTGGTCCTGCTGGCCCATCTGCTCGGTGACGGCTCGTTCGTCCGGCGACAACCGATTCGGTACGCCAGTTGCGACGAACAGAATTTGCAGGCCGTTGCGGATGCGGCGAAGCACTTCGGCATCTCCGCTGTCCGGGACGACTACGCCGCCGCCCGGGTGACCACCCTGCGCCTGCCTGCTCCTCATCGACTGGCCAGGGGCCGCCGGAATCCGGTGGCCGAATGGTTGGACGGTCTCGGGCTGTTCGGCCTCAGGTCTCACGAGAAGTTCGTGCCGCAGACGGTCTTCGGCCTGCCCAAGGAGCAGATCACCACCTTCCTCCGCCATCTGTGGGCGACCGACGGATCCGTCTTCCTCAACAAGTCCGGCCGCGGTGGCAGGGTTTACTTCTCCTCGACCAGCCGACGTATGTTGGAGGACATCTCCCGACTTCTACTCCGGTATGGAATAACCGCCCGTCTCAAGGCCGTACCTGTCGCGCGGCACCGGCCTCAGTACACGCTCGACATTTCAGGCCGGGATGACCAGCTTCGTTTTATCCGTGAGATCGGGGTGCACGGCGAGCGGGCGGCTAACTGCGCGGCGCTGCTGGGCGCGCTGGCGGAGCGGGAGAGTAATACCAACGTTGACACCGTGCCCACGGAAGTGTGGTCGGAGGTCCGTAGGATCCTCGTCGACCAGGGCATGAGCCATCGGGAGTTCGCCAAGGCGATCGGAACCCAGTTCTGCGGCAGCACCCTGTGGAAACACGCACCCAGCAGATCCAGGCTGGCGAAGATTGCGGCGGTCCTCGACTCAGTGGACCTTGAGCTGCACGCCACCAACGACATCTTCTGGGACGAGATCGTCTCAATTGAGTCGATCGGTGAGCTTGACGTGTACGACGCGACCGTCCTCGGCACGCACAACTTCGTCGCCAACGGCATTGCCACCCACAACTCCATCGAGCAGGATGCGGACGTGGTAATCCTTCTACATCGAGATGACTACTACGACAAGGAGTCGCCACGCGCGGGCGAGGCGGACTTTATTGTTGCCAAACACAGAAATGGTCCGACCGACTCCATCACCGTGGCCGCGCAACTTCACCTCTCCCGCTTCGTGGACATGGCGATCGTCTGACCGACCCCAGGGGCGATCCCGGGACCGGCTGGCAACACCACCGGCCGGCCCCGGACACGTCCGTCAGTCGAACAACTCGCCGAGGAAGCCGCCGTGCTTCTTCTTGCGGCGGTAGTGGCCGTGGTAGCCGTGGTGCTGCTGTTGGCCGTGCCCGCCGTACGCCGGGGCGACGGGCGGGTAGCCGTGCACGGGCGGCGGAGGCGGCGGGGGAACCGCGCCGTACCCCGGCTGCTGTGGCTGGTGGGCGGGCGGAGGTGGCGGCGGGTAGGCGCCGGGCGCCTGGGGGCGCTGTGCCGGGTTCGGGGCGCCCGCCGGCTGCTGCCGGTTCCAGTTCGCCTCGGCCTCGAACAACTTCTCCAGTTCGCCGCGGTCGAGGAAGATCCCCCGGCACTCGCCGCACTGATCGATGACGACTCCGCTGCGTTCGTACTGACGCATGTCTCCGTGACACTTGGGACAGGTGAGCTGCATCATCCGAAGGTACCTGGTGATGTCACCCGTTTGCGGCGAGCACGTCGGTCACCTCGTCGTCGGAGACCTCATGGAAGTCCTCGTAGTAGCTGCTGACCGCGCCGAAGCCGGCGGGCCGTTGGACGCAGACCACCTCGTCGGCCTCGGCGACCAGCATCTCGTACGCCTCCTCGGCGCCGACCGGGACCGCGACGACCACCCGGCGGGCGCCGAGCCGCCGGGCCACCTGGACGGCGGCGCGGGCGGTGGCCCCGGTGGCCAGGCCGTCGTCGACGATGACGGCGGTCCGCCCGGTCAGGTCGAGCGGGGGGCGACCGACCCGGTAGCGGCGTTCCCGGCGCTCCAGTTCCGCCTGCTCGTGGCGTTGCACCTCGGCGACGTCCCCCGGATCGACCCGGGCGGCCACCGCTTCGTTGAGCACCCGCACCCCGTTCGGGCCGAGCGCGCCGAAGGCGACCTCGGGCGCCATCGGCATGCCGAGCTTCCGCACCACCAGCACGTCGAGGGGTGCGCGGAGCCGCTCGGCGACCACCCGGGCCACCGGCACCCCGCCCCGGACCAACCCGAGCACGGTGATGTCGGGCCGGTCGGCCAGCTCGGCGAGCCGGTCGGCGAGGACCCGGCCGGCGTCCTCCCGGTCGCGGTAGGTCGTCGTCATTCCTCAGGTGTACGCCCTGCCGGCGGGCCCGCGTCGGCAGTCCGGCGAGAACGACCGTTCGGTGGGCGGAGACCGCCCGGCTCGGGGCGGGCGAGGGCGGGTGCCCAGACCAGCAGGGCGGCCGGGTAGAGCAGGTACCCGAAGCGGGTGGACGGCATCAGCAGGATCGCGGCGAGCAGTCCGTACCCGCAGATGAGGGCGGTGGCGGCGGCCGTGCGCGGCGGGCGGCGCACCAGCCGGACGGCGATCCCGACGCCGACCGCGACCAGCAGCGCGGCGGCGACCGCCCGGCCGGCGGGCAGGGCGGTCGCGATCAGTTGGCCGGGGAACGGGGACTGCGCCGGGCTGGTGACCAGGCCGTGCCCGAGCGGGAAGCGCAGCACGTTCTCGACCAGCGCGTCCCGGTCGACCAGCAGCGCGGGGAGCAGTGCGAGCGCCGGGACGCCGAGCGCGCCGGCGGCGAGCCGCCCGGAGGAGCGCCGGGTCGCCGCCCAGGCGATCAGGACGAGGGCGACCGGCCAGGCGAAGAGCTTCAGCGCGCCGGCCAGCCCGACGGCCAGGCCCGCGCGGCCCGGCCGGTCGACGGCGGCGAGGGCGAGGGCGAGCAGGCAGAGGGCGAGCACGGGCAGGTCGTCGCCGCCGGTGGCCAGGGTGAGGGCGCAGATCGGCAGCACGGTGGCCGCCTGGACGCCCCGCAGCACCGCCGCTGCCCGGTCGGTCGGGTCGGTCGGGTCGGTCGGGCGTAGGGCGCGGACCGCCAGGGCGAGGGCCAGCGCGGTGGCGACCGCGAACCACAGCCGGGCGTCGGTCCACCAGCCGTCCGCGACCGCGCGGGGCAGGCCGAACAGGGCCATCCCCGGCTGGTACGGGGTGTAGCCGAGCAGCCGCTCGTCGGCGGGGAGCGCGGCGATCGCGTCGTGTCCGAGGTACGGGGTGCCGGTCTCGACGAGGCGGGTGCCGGCGTGCTCGACGACCACCACCTCCTCCTGTGCCCGGTCGGTCCGGCCGCCCGCTCGCTGCGCGCTCTGCTGGATCAGCGGCAGCACGGTGGTGGCGGCCCAGGCGAGCCCGGTGACCGCCCAGCGGCCGGGTAGGCCGGCCAGCGACGAGGCGGCATCGCGTCGCCGGGCGGCCAGTTGACCCGCGACGGCGACGGCGGCGAGCAGGTACCCGAACGCGGCGACGGTTCCCCAGGCGCGGTGCGGCGGCAGGGTGGAGGTGGCTGCGGTGACAGCCGCGAACGCGGCGGACGCGGCGTACAGGCCGATGTCGAGGGCCAGACCGCCCGCGGCCCGGTCGATCCTCCGCCAGCTCGCGGGGGTGCGGGTGGTCCGGTCGGCGGCGGTCACGCGGGCAAGTGTGGCAGACGCTCCCCTCGGCCCCGGCCGCCCTGCCGGCGGCCGGAGGGGAGCCGGAGCACGGCACCCGCGTCGTGCAGCGGCGGTGCGAGGGCGCCGGGGCGACCGCCGAACCCGCGGTGCAGCGTGGCGAGCAGCGTCCCGGCGGGCACGGGCCGGCCGAACAGGTGGCCCTGCCCGGCGGCGCAGCCCAGCTCCCAGAGTGCGCGGCGCTGCGGCTCGCTCGCCACCCCCTCGGCGACCACGGTGAGCCCGAGGCTGCGGCCCAGGTCGAGGGTGGACCGGATGACGGCGGCGGCCTCCGCCGATGCCTCCATGACGGACACGAAGCTGCGGTCGATCTTCAACTCGTGGACCGGGATCCGGGAGAGCAGGGAGAGCGAGGAGTAGCCGGTGCCGAAGTCGTCCAGGGCCAGCCGGACACCCTCGTCGCGCAGCCGGTTGAGCACCCGGTCGACCACGTCGAGCTGGCTGAGGGTCAGCGTCTCGGTCAGCTCCAGGACCAGCCGGTCCGGCGGCAGGTCGTGGGCGCGCAGCCGGGCCAGCACGGCGCCGGGGAAACGGGCGTCGAGCAGGTTGCGCGGCGACACGTTGACCGCCACCGGCAGGTCGAAGCCGGCCGCCCGCCAGCTGTCGGCGGCGATCAGCGCCTTGTCGAGGATCGCCTCGGCGAACGCCGGGAGCAGCCCGGAGCGTTCCACCGCCTCCAGGAAGCGCAGCGGATCGATCATGCCGTGCACCGGGTGGTGCCAGCGGGCCAGGGCCTCCGCGCTGGTCACCTCGCCGGTGGCGAGGTCGACGATCGGCTGGAAGTTGACGGTGAACTCGTGGTCGGCGACCGCGCGGGGCGGCTCCCCGCCGAGGGTGAGCCGGCCGAGGTCGGCGGCGTCCCGGGCCGGGGCGTACGTGGAGATCCGCTGGCCGGCCCGCTTCGCCTGGTACATCGCCACGTCGGCGCGGCGCAGCAACTCGGCGACCCCGCCGCTGGCCGGTGCGACGGCGATGCCGCCGCTGGCCTCGATGCTGATCCGCATGCCGTCCAGGCCGAGCGGCTCGTGCAGCGCGGCGAGCAGCGCCTCCGCCCGGTGGGCGGCCACCGCCGGGGCGGGCAGGCCGCGCAGGAGCACGGCGAACTCGTCGCCGCCGAGGCGGGCCACCAGGTCGTCGCCGTGGGCGGCGCCGCGCAGCCGGCCGGCGACCTGCATGAGCACCCGGTCGCCGGCGGCGTGGCCAAGGGTGTCGTTGACCTCCTTGAAATGGTTGAGGTCGATCAGCACCAGCGCGGTCACCCCGTCGGCGTGCCGGGCGTTGAGCTGCTCGGTGCCCTGCTCCAGCAGGTGCCGCCGGTTGGCCAGGCCGGTCAGCGCGTCGTGGGTCGCCGCGTACGCGTGCTCGTCGGCGACGCGGGCCAACTCGGCGTACGCCTGGGCGTTGCGCACGGCGGTGCACAGCGCGGAGGCGAAGGTTCGCAGGGTGTACTGCTCGCGTTCGGAGAGCCGGACCGGGCCCCGGAACCACAACCGCAGCGCGCCGATGTCGACGGCCCGGTCGGATCCTTCGAGGGGCACCTCGATGGCTGATCCGTCCACCGCACCGACCTGGTCGGCGGGCCCGTCGTAGGTGAGGGCGCCGGCGGCACCGCGGACGGTCCGGGTGCCCTCGCGCAGGGCGATCTCCACCTCGTCCGCGGAGAACAGTTCGGCGGCCTGGGTGACGGCGGTGGTGAGCACCTTGTCGAGGTCGACGACGTTGAGCGCGTCGGTGGTGCGGGCGAGCCGCTGCCAGGCGTCGCGTTCCGCCCGGTTGCGGACCCGGCTGGAGTAGGCGAGGTGCAGGCTCAGCACCAGCGGCGGCACGACGATCAGGAAGCTGGGGTTGCTGTTGAGGATCAGCAGGGTGGAGACGATGACGGCGAACCGGGCGGTGGCGCTGGCGATGCGCAGGTCGTAGTGCTCGCGGAACAGGTCGCGGACGCGGGTGCGGGTGGCGAGGGCGATGACCGGGAAGGTCAGCACCTCGTCGAGGACGACGACCACGAGGTACGCGGCGACGAGCGCCCAGATCGACCGGCCGACGGACCCGACGATCGGCCAGCTCCAGCCGACCGTCAGCAGCACCATCCCGCCGACGGCCGCGGTGACCATGTCCTTCGCCACGCCGAACGCCAGCTTGAGGGGCGCCACCCGGAGGATGCCCCGGACGAGCCCGACGCCCAGGCCGGTCGCGAGGATCACCCAGGGCACCGGTGCCACCGCGAGCCCGACGAGCACCGCGACCTCGGTCCAGGAGACGCCATGGGTCGTCGCCCGGATGCGGATTCGCACGTTCACGGTGGCGCCCACCGCCACGAGGAATGCCACGGTCGCCGCGCTGGTGAGCTCTCGGGCGCTCGGCGGGCTGTCGAACCCGATGGCGCGCAGGCTGAGCACGACCGCGGTGGCGGCGCACAGCACGACGAGACCGACAAGCAGCAGAAGCCGCCGATCGGTCTCACTGTCGCGTCTTGCGCTCGCGGCCACGTCCGGTCCCTCTGCCGTCGGTGATTCCTGGCAGTGCGTGTCTCGGACTTTACGGCCGGTCAGGTCTCGGGTGAAGAGTTCGATCAGAGCCAGTCGTGAGCCTTCATGGTCCCGCCTTTCGTCTCAAGAACTTCGTCGACCGATGCCTGCCCGGGCTTGGCTGACACGCCGAATCTTATGACGTTTGGTGGGCCTTCGTGGCATTGCATGTCCATATGCGCAGAATGCGCTAATGAGTACCGTTCAGGTCACTCACCGTTCTGGCGCGAAAACCCACAGCGTAACTCCTGCGAGTTCTCGGCATAATTATCGGAGGGGTCCTCCTTCCCGTCTCTCCCCGGTCCGTCCACAGCCGTTTGCGCTGGTGTTGGTACCCCGTGGTGCGGTCGTGCGGCGGGGCGGTGAATTGTGATGACGGTCCGGTGTCCGTTCGGTGTACCGAGCCTGACGCGCTTTTGCAGGTTTTTGTTTAAGTTTGTATACATATGCGTGACCGAATGGTGCAGCAATCAATTCCCGGGCCTGCCATTCGCCCGGTCCGCGGCGGCACCCCATTCCCGCGAGAACGGGGCCCGGCTTGTTTCGGGCCCCGTTCGTCGGCGCCCCGCCCGCCCCCGGCCCCGCCCGGCCGGCCCGGCCGGCCCGGGCCCGGGGCGTACCGGACGATAGGCTCGCGACCGTGACCGATCCCGCGCAGCTCACCCACGTCGACGCGGCGGGCGCGGCCCGCATGGTCGATGTGTCCGCCAAGGCGGTGACCGGCCGGCTCGCGGTGGCCGCCGGCCGGCTGCGGACCACCCCCGAGGTGGTCGACCTGCTGCGCCGCGACGGGCTGCCCAAGGGCGACGCGCTCGCCGTGGGCCGGCTCGCCGGCATCATGGGTGCGAAACGGACCCCCGATCTGATCCCGCTCTGCCACCCGATCGCGCTGCACGGGGTGACGGTCGACCTCACCCTGACCGACGACACCGTCGAGATCACCGCCACGGCGCGTACCGCCGACCGGACCGGCGTGGAGATGGAGGCGCTCACCGCGGTCGCGGTCGCCGGCCTGGCCCTGGTCGACATGGTCAAGGCGGTCGACCCGGCGGCGTCGGTGGAAGCGGTGCGGGTGCTGCGCAAGGAGGGCGGCAAGACCGGCCGCTGGCTGCGGCCGGAGGACCGGCCGTGATCCGCGCCCGGGTGGTGGTCGCCTCCAACCGCGCGGCGGCCGGCGTCTACGCCGACACCAGCGGCCCGCTGCTCGCCGCCGGGCTGCGCGAGCTGGGCTGTGAGGTGGATGACCCGGTGGTGGTGCCCGACGGCGAGCCGGTCGGCGAGGCGCTGCGGGCCGCCCTGGCTGCCGGGATCGACGTCGTGCTGACCAGCGGCGGCACCGGAATCACCCCCACCGACCGGACGCCGGACGTGACCCGCGTGCTCCTCGACCATGAGATCCCCGGCATCGCCGAGGCGATCCGCGCCCACAGCCGGGAGAAGGTGCCCGCGGCGGCGCTCTCCCGCGGCGTCGCCGGGGTGGTCGGCCGGATGCTGGTGGTCAACCTGCCCGGCTCCACCGGCGGCGCCCGCGACGGCCTCGCGGTGCTCGGCCCGATCCTGGCCCACGCCGTCGACCAGTTGCGCGGCGGCGACCACTGACGGCCCGGTGGTCGGGGTGGTCCCGCCCGTAGGGCCGGCGCGCGGGCGGGTCGGCCAGCGGCGGTGTCGGCCGGCCACTGGTGGGGCGGGCCGGACCGCCCGGCGATAGGCTCGGCCGGTGAGCACGGAAACCGCGTCCGCCGCCGAGCAGGTCGCCGTACCGCCGCCGGCGGGCTGGGAGGAGGCCCGCTCCCGGGTGTACGCGGTCGGCCTGGCCGCCGCCCTGCCCGCCGTGAGCCGGCCGCTCGCCGACGCCGACGGGCACACCCTCGCCGAGCCGTTGGCCACCCGCACCGACCTGCCGGCCTTCCCCACCTCCAGCGTGGACGGCTGGGCCGTGCGCGGGGGCGGGCCGTGGCGGATCGTCGGCCGGGTGCTGGCCGGCGGCAACCCGCCCCCGCTTGCCGAGGACGGCACCACCGTCGAGATCGCCACCGGCGCGATGGTGCCCGAGGGCGTCACCGCGATCGTGCGGGTCGAGGAGTCCACCCGTACGGCCGACGGCCGGATCGCCGGTACCCCGCGACCGAGCCCGGAGTGGCGCCGACCGGGCGAGGAGGCGTACGCGGGTGAGGAACTGCTCCCCGCCGGCACCCCGGTCGACCCGGCGGTGATCGGTCTGGCCGCCTCCTGCGGGCATGACGCCCTGCGGGTGCGCCGCCCGCCCCGCGCCGCGCTGCTGGTCTTCGGCGACGAACTGCTGACCTCGGGCCCGCCGGCCGACGGCCGGGTCCGCGATGCCCTCGGCCCGGCCGTGCCGGCCTGGCTGCGGCGGTACGGCTGCCAGGTGCGCCCGGCCGACGTGGTCGGCCCGGTGGCCGACACCCTGCCGGCGCACGTGGCGGCCCTGCGCGCGGCGCTCACCACCGCCGACCTGGTCTGCACCACCGGCGGGACGATGCACGGCCCCGTCGACCACCTGCACCCCACCCTGGAGGCCCTCGGCGCGGACTACGTGGTCAACACGGTCGCGGTCCGCCCCGGCTTCCCGATGCTGTTGGCCCGGCTGGCCGACCCGGACGGCCGGGTCCGGTTCGTGGCCGGCCTGCCCGGTAACCCGCAGTCGGCGATCGTCGCGCTCGTCTCGCTGGTCGCGCCGCTGCTGGCCGGCTTGCAGGGGCGGCCGATGCCGGGGCTGCCGCACGCCACGCTCGCCGAGCCGGTGCCCGGCCGCGGCGACCACACCCACCTGGCCCTGGTCCGGCTGGACCGGGCGGCCGGCACGGCCCACCCGGTCCGGCACGTCGGCTCGGCGATGCTGCGCGGGCTGGCCGGCGCGGACGGGTTCGCCGTCATCCGGCCCGGCACCACGGGCGAGCCGGGCGCGCGGGTGCCGGTCGTGCCGCTGCCCCTGCTTCCGGGGGAACGGTCCTGGTGACGATCGAGGAGTCGACGGTCTTCGGCACGGTCACCGAGGAGCCGCTGGACCTGGCCGCACACGAGGCGGCCGTCGCCGACCGGCGGGCCGGGGCAGTGGTGTCGTTCCGGGGCGTGGTCCGCGACCACGATCACGGCCGCACGGTGACCAGCCTGGAGTACGAGGGCCACCCGAACGCCGCCGCGGTGCTGCTGGAGGTCGCCGCCGAGGTGGCCGCCGACCCGGACGTGTACGCGGTCGCGGTGTCGCACCGGGTCGGCCCGCTCGGCGTCGGCGACGTGGCCCTGGTCGCGGCGGTGAGCACCGCGCACCGGGCCGCCGCGTTCGCCGCCTGCGCCCGGCTGGTGGACGAGGTCAAAGCGCGGCTGCCGATCTGGAAGCGGCAGGTGTTCGACGACGGCACCGAGGAGTGGGTCAACTGTCCCTGACGTCGTCGGCCGGCGCGGTGTCCGGGTCGGCGGGCAGCCGTGCCCTCGGCGACCGCCGGAGCCTCAGCGGCGGCCGTTGACCAGGGAGGCGCGGCCGAACCGGTCGGCGTAGAAGGCCGGCTCGGCGCCGGGCCGCCACGGCAGCGCGGCGACCAGCACGATCAGGGCAACGGCGAGGGAGTTCTCCATCAGCGCCCCGAACAGGCCGTCCTGGTAGTGCGACACCTCGGGGAGTTGATGCTCGTACGGCCAGATCGGCGAGGTCAGGAACAGCAGGTAGAGGCCGACCGCCGCCACGCCGTGCCGGAGCCCGGTGAGCGTCGGGTACCAGATCGGTGGGCGCAGCCCGTTGACCCCGGGCAGCCCGCTGTACGACGACGCCTGGCCGGCGCGCTGCACCGACCCCCGGCTCGCCTCCCGGCGGCGTACCGCCGCGTCGGCCAGCACGATGATCGCCGGAATGACCCAGACGAGGTGGTGCGACCAGGAGATCGGGCTGATCACGTTGGCGGTGAGCCCGACCAGGGTGAACGCGGTCAACTCGTCGCCGTCGGCGCGGGCGCTGACGGCCCGGGACAGCCCGAGGGCCAGGATCAGCACCGAGAACGACAACCAGAGCAGGCCGGGCGTCTCGATCGAGTCGTAGAGCCGGGCCAGCAGGCCCGCGAGGGACTGGTTGGGCGTCATGTCGGCCGCGCCCACCCGCTCGGTCTGCCACAGCACGCTGCCGAAGTAGGACCGGGACTCGGTGCCGACGAGCGCGAAGCCGGCGAGGGTCACCCCGATCGTGGTGCCGACCGCCGTGGCCGCCGCCCGCCACTGCCGGGTGATCATGAGGTACGCGATGAACAGCGCGGGGGTCAGCTTGACGGCAGTGGCCAGGCCGATGCCGACCCCGGCCCAGGCCCCGCTGAACACGAAGCGCCGCAGCGGCCCGTCGGCGGGGTCGAACCGGGTGCCCCGCTTCGCCCGCCAGCGCAGACCGATCAGGTCGGCCATGATCAGCGCGAAGAGCAGCAGGTTGACCTGGCCGTAGCCGAGGGTCTCGCGGCCCGGCTCGAGGGCCACCGCCATCGGCGTCGCGATGCCGACGGTGAACCAGAGCGGCCAGCCGAGCCGGTCCACGACCGGCCGCAGCAGGCCGGCCAGGACGAGGGCGAGGGCGGCGATGCTGGCCAGCACGTTCAACCAGCCGGCGACCTGCACCGGCACCAACGCCATCGGGAGCATGACCAGCCCGCCGAAGGGCGGGTACGTGAAGCCGAGCGTCGTGGAGGGGGCGATGAAGTCGTACAGCTCGTTGCCGTTCATCCACCACACCACCGCGCCGTGGTAGATCTTCATGTCGAAGAAGTTGTACGGCCGCCCGAAGGCGCCGATGGCGAACCACGCGGCGTACGCGACGGCGGCCAGGACGCCGACCCGCACCGCGGTCCTGCGGTCGACCCCACGGGTCAACCGGGTCACGCGGCGGATCGGCGTGAGGCGGTCCATCCGTCGTCCGACGGTCGTCGGCATGGCGTGGCCACCCCCATACCAAGATCGTCCTACCCGTTCAGGTCCAGCACGGAGCCTAGAACGGCGCCTCACGTTAATGCCTCCCGCGTTATGCGACCGTGTCCGATCCCACACTGATTTTTTACATTTCCACCCCGTTAACGCCTACCGGGTGGTTCAGGTAATTCGCGGCCTTGGCGGGGAAGGGCCGGCGGAGGGAGCGTCGCGCCGCAGGTCAGCCAGGCAGTCGGCGTGCCGTGGCGGCGGAGCGTACGGCGATCCGGGCCTCCCGGCGGGCGGTCCGGACGGCCCGCTGCACCGACCGTCGTGAGTGGCCGATCCGGTGTCCCGCCCGCCACCGCAGACCCGGCTTCCCCTCGGTGTCGGCGGCGGCGAGCAGCAACCCGCCGAGAAGGCCGAGATTCTTCATGAACTGGGTCTGGTGCTGTGCCCGCTCGGCCGGTTCGCCCTTCCAAAAGGGATGACCGGCGACGGTGGTCGGGACCAGCGTGCCGGCGAGCACCAGCGCGGCCGGGCGGGTGAACTTCCCGGTGGCCAGCATGAGGCCGGCGATCAGCTGGGTGGCCGAGTTGATCCGGACCAGCGTCTCGGTGTCGGTGGGGATTCGGGGGGAGACCTGCTGGATCAGCGGGGCGACCCGGTCGGTCACCGGCTTCGCGGCCGGCGCCAGCCGTCCCGGGTTCTGAAGGGTGCGGGCGCCGCTGACCACGAAGACGCCGCTCAACATGACGCGGGCGAGGGAGCGCACGGGTTTCATGGATCAGTCATACCCCGTCGCGGCGGCGGCTACCCCCACAACGGCCCGATCCGATCGGCCGACGTGGACGCCGGAAGGCGCACCCATGATCCGGACCGCCACGCCGATCGGGGCGACCGTCGCTGGTGGACGGGCTCCGGCCGGTAACCTCGCCCGGGTGACCACGCTGCGGCTCCGCCCCGAGGGTCCGGCTGACACCGGCCCGGTCCGCCGGGTACTGGCTGCGGCCTTCGCCCGCCCCGACGTGTCGACCCCGCCCGAGGTGGGACTGGTCGACGAGTTGCGTGACACCGACGCCTGGGTGCCCGAGTTGGCCATGGTCGCCGAGTACGGCGGCGAGGTGGTCGGGTACGCCCTGCTGACCCGGGTCCGGGTCGGCGCGGAGGATGGCGCGGTCCCGGCGCTGGTCCTCGGCCCGGTCGCCGTCGCGCCGCACCGGCAGCGCGTCGGGCACGGCACGGCTGTGGTGCAGGCCGCCCTCGACGCCGCCACCGAGCTGGACGAGCGGCTCGTGGTGGTGCTCGGCGACCCGGCCTTCTACCGGCGGTTCGGCTTCACCCGCGCCGACCGGATGGGGCTGACCAGCCCGTGGTCCGGCCTGGGGGACCCGTGGCAGGCGCTGGTCCTGCCGCCCAGCACCAGCGGGGCTGCCCCGGTGCCCCGTGGCGAGGTGTTCTTCCCGCCGCCCTGGTCCAAGGTCTGACCGCCGGCCCGAGACCCGGCCGACGCCCCTGTGCTCTGGTCAGGCGGGCTGGGTGCGCAGGTACCGGCCGAAGTGCGGCACGGTGAAGGCGACCGTCCCGCGCTCCCCGGAGTAGATCAGCCCCTTCTTGATCAGCGCGTCCCGCGCCGGGGAGAGGCTGGCCGGCTTGCGCCCGAGTGCGCGGGCGATCTCGGCGGTCGGCACGGCGGCGTCCATGTCGTCCCGGCCGCCGGCGTGCCCCTCGACGAGGGACAGCGTCGCCATCGCCCGCATGTACTCGCGCTCGGCCGGGGTGGCCCGCTCGAACCGGGAGCCGAAGAAGCCCACGGCCAGCTCGGCCTCCGCCTCGGGGGCGGCGACCCGGACGTCCGCGTCGGTGATCGGGGAGCGCGGCGCGTGGTCCCAGGTGGCCTTGCCGTACGCCTGGACGAAGTACGGATAGCCGCCGGACTTCTCGTGGAGCAGGTCGAGGGCCTTCGGCTCGTACTCGACCTCCTCCCGTTCGGCCGGCGCGCAGAGCGCCAGGTCGGCGGCGATCCGGTCGAGCCGGTCGATGCGCTGGTAGCGGAACAGCCGCTCCGAGTACGACTTTGCGGCGCTGAGCACCGCCGGCAGGTGCGGCAGCCCCGCGCCGACCACGATCAGCGGCGCCCCGAGCTGGGACAGCTCGTGGCAGGCGGCGCAGAGCGCCGAGACGTCCTCGGCCCCGACGTCCTGCATCTCGTCGATGAAGACCGCGATGCCGGTGCCGACGTCGGAGGCCACGGCGGCGGCGTCGCTGAGCAGCTCCACCAGGTCGATCTCGATGTCGCCGGAGTCGGCCCGGCCGGTGGCGGCCGGCACGTCGATGCCGGGCTGCCAGCGGTCGCGCAGCTTCGGAGCGGCGGCGCCGGCCCGGCCGGCGGACGCGGAGCGCTGGGCGAACGCCTTCAGCACCCCGAGGAACGTGTCGATGCGGTCCGGGGCGCGGTGCCGGGGTGCGAGCTCACGGACCGCCATGTGCAGCGCGGCGGCGATCGGACGGCGCAGCGACTGGTCCGGCCGGGCCTCGATCTTGCCGCTGCCCCAGAGGTGGTTGATGGCCTCCGAGCGGAGCGTGTTGAGCAGCACGGTCTTGCCGACGCCGCGCAGGCCGGTGAGCATCAGGCTGCGCTCGGGGCGGCCCCGCGCGATGCGCTCCAGCACCACGTCGAAGACGTCCAGCTCCCGCCCCCGCCCGGCCAGCTCGGGCGGGCGCTGGCCGGCGCCCGGGGCGTACGGATTGCGGACCGGATCCACGAATCGCACAATATCGGGCCGTCTAGCCGGAAACCTAGACATCCGTAGAGGACGCTACCGGCGTGTCGCCGGCCGTCGAGACAAAACTAGGGCTGTCTAGCGGGTGCGCTAGACAGCCCTAGTTTCGGCTACTCAGGGCTGGCCCACCTGGTGCGCGTCCTGACGCGGAGCACGCAAGAGGGGCGTCAGCGGGCCTTCAGGCACAGTACGAAGTCGAGGGTGTCCAGCTGACTGTCGAAGAAGTACCAGTTGGTGTAGCCGGTGACCTTGGCGCACTTCGCCTCGGCGTCCTTCTCGCCGCTGGTCTGCCCGTCGAACCGGCGCAGCACCTCGTACGTCTTCGGGGCGCACGGGGCGATCAGCAGCTTGGGCTTGCCACCCGCCGGCCCCGTGTTGCGGACGCACTGCCCGGCCTTGACGAAGCGGGGATCGGCCGACGACTCGGGGGCCGGTGCGGTCGGGGCGGGGGCCGTCGGGGAGGCCGGTTCCTCCTTCGGCGGCGTCGGGTCGGCGGTCGGCCGGGCCTGGACGGCGCCCTCTGGAGCCTCGTCCCGGTCCAGCAGGTACCACACCAGCGAGCCCCCGCCGAGCAGCAGCACCAGCAGGGTGGCCAGCACGGCGATCAGCGGTCCCCGTCCGCGCCCCCGCTCCGGTGCCGGGGGCGGCGCCGGAGCCGGCGCCCCGGGGTACGCCGGCCGGCTCGGGCCGGGCCCCGGGGCGTACGGGCCACCGGGCTGTCGGGCTGCCGGGTACCCCCGTCCGCTCCCGCCCGGCCGGTACACCTCGGGTTCGTGGGGCCACGGTTCGGGACGGTCCCACGGGTCGGGCTGCGGCTCCCGGGACGGCGGCGCGGACCGCTGCGGCTCGCCCGTCCAGGGTGCCTGGTCCGCCGGGTGGGAGACCCGCTCGGGAGGCTCGTGGTGCCACGGCTGGCGAGGCGGGTACGCCGTGTGCGGCTCTTCCCGACCGTCGTCCGCCCAGGACCCGGGGGACCTGTCGTACCCGTCGTCCGCCCACGGCCCGGTGGGACCCTCACCCGGTGATCCGTAGTTCGACATGCGCACCCTCCTGCCCGAGCGGTGAGGCCGGCCACCAACAGGGGCACCGACGCCGTGGTCACCGTAGCGTGGCCAACCGATGACATCACCTCCTCCGCGTGCGACGGCATCGACCGGTCCGCCCGTACCCGATGGCCGGGCCACGCCCGACGGAGCCGCCGCGCCGCCGGTCCGACCGGCGCTGATCTGGACCGCGCTCGTCGTCGTCTACGTACTGTGGGGCTCCACCTACCTCGGGATCCGGGTCGCGGTGGAGTCGTTGCCGGCGCTCACCTCGGCCGGCCTCCGGTTCGCCGCGGCCGCCGCCGTGCTCGCGCTCGTCCTGCGGGTACGCCGGGGAGCGGGTGCCCTGCGCGTCGACCGGCGTCGGCTCGGCTCGGCCGCGCTGGTCGGGGTGCTGCTGCTGGCCGGCGGCAACGGGCTGGTGGTGCTCGCCGAGTCCGGCCCGCCCGGGACGGCTGTGCCCTCGGGGGTGGCCGCGCTGCTGGTCGCCACCGTCCCGCTGCTGGTCGTCCTGCTTCGGACGATCACCGGGGACCGGCCCCGGTTCTGGACCTTCGCCGGGGTGAGCCTCGGCTTCCTCGGCCTGGTCCTGCTGGTGCTGCCGACCGGTGGGTCGGGGGCGGTACCGCTGGCGGGGGCGCTGACCGTGGTCGCGGCGGCGACCTCCTGGTCGGTGGGATCGTTCCTGTCCAACCGTCTGACGATGCCGGCCGACCCGTTCGTCGCCACGGTCTACGAGATGCTCGCCGGCGCCGTGGCGCTGGCCGTGCTCGCCGCCGCCCGGGGCGAGCTGCGCGGCTTCGACCCCGGGCAGGTCACCGGCCCGTCCTGGCTCGCCCTGGCGTACCTGATGGTCGCCGGCTCGCTGGTCGCCTTCACCGCGTACGTCTGGCTGCTGCATCACGCGCCGATCTCGCTGGTGTCCACGTACGCGTACGTGAACCCGGTGGTCGCGGTCGCGCTCGGCGCGCTGCTGGCCGCCGAGCCGGTGACCAGCCAGGTGCTGCTGGGCGGCGCGGTGATCGTCGTCGGGGTGGCGGTGGTGGTGAGCACGGAACGTGCCGGACGGCGGACCGGGGCGGTGGGCCGGGCAGCCCGGCGGTAACGTCCGGCCGGTGTCCGCCGGGCTGCCGATCTCCGTCGCGGCGCTCGGTGCGGCGGCCGGCACCGTCGCACCGTGGCTGGCCGCCCGGTTCACCGCCGCCGCCGTGCCCGCCGCCGCCGTGCCGGTTGGTGCCGGACCGGGCACGACCCCGGCCCGCCCGCTGCTGTCCGCGCCGTGGCGGTCGCCGACGTGCGCGGTGATCGGGGCGGTCGTCTTCGGCGGGCTCGGCGTCGCGCCGGGCGTCGGGGCGGCGCTGCCGGCGTTCCTCGCGGTGGCCGCGCTCGGGCTGGTGCTCGCCGTGGTCGACCTGGCCTGCCTGCGGCTGCCCGACCCGCTGGTCGGCGCGGCGGCGCTCGCCGCGGTGGTCGGGCTGGTCGCGGCGGCGTCGGTCGCGGGCCGACCGGACCGGCTGCTCGGCCCGCTGGCCGGGGCGGCGCTGTCGTTCACCGGGTACGCGCTGCTGGCCCTGCTGCCCGGCTCGCGGCTCGGCTTCGGCGACGTCAAGCTCGCCGCCGTGCTGGGGCTGCCGCTCGGCTGGTTGGGCTGGCCGCCGCTGCTGACCGGGCTGGTCCTGCCGCACGCGCTGCACGGGCTGGCCGTGCTCGGCCTGCTGGCCGCCCGCCGGGTCCGCCGGGACACCCTGCTGCCGCTCGGGCCGGCCCTGCTCGTCGGCGCCTGGATCGCCACCCTGCTCGGCTGAACCCCTCCCCCGGGGGCTTCTTACAGCAGGCGGAGCTGGCGGTCCTTGGGCCGGCGGGGCTCGGCCTCGCCCAGGCGCTCGAACAGGCCCGGGTCGATCACGTCGAGGAACGGCGACGGCCGACAGTCCCGCTCCGACCCGTGCCGGGCGCGCCGGGCGGCGTGGCTGACGTAGAGGCGGTCCTGGGCCCGGGTCAGGCCGACGAAGAAGAGCCGCCGCTCCTCGGCGACCGCGTCCTCGTCCGGGGTGGAGCCGGGCCAGCGCAGCGGGAGCAGGCCGTCCTCGCAGCCGACCAGGAAGACCACCGGGAACTCCAGGCCCTTCGCGGCGTGCAGGGTGAGCAGGGTGACCGCCTCGGCGCGCGGGTCGAGGGCGTCCACCTCGGCACCGGTGGCGAGCTGGGACAGGAACAGCTCCAGGTCGTCGCCGCAGCGCAGGGCCAGCGGGGTCAGCAGGTCCACCGCCGCGCGGACCTCCTCGGGGCGCGCCGCACCGGAGCCGTCGAGGGTGGGGGCGGCGAAGCGGTCGGCGACCACCTGTCCGGCGAGCCGGACCCGGGCCGGTAGGCCGTCGGCCGGGCCGCCGGCGTGTCGCAGCTCCCGGGCGATCGCGTTCACCCCGGGGCGGTCCCGCAGCCGGTCGTGCGAGCGCTTCTGCACCGGGACGTTCGCCCGGGTCAGGGCGTCCACGATCGGTGCGGCCTGCGCGTCGGTCCGGTACAGCACGGCGATGTCGGAGAACGACAGGTTCGTCGACCGGCCGTCGATCCGGCCCGAGTCCAGCGACCGGTGGGACAGGCCGCCGACCAAATCGTCGACGGTGCGTACCACGAAGTCGGCCTCGTCGGGGACGGACGCGGCGGCGTACCGGCCGACCAACGGGGCCTCCGGGTCGAGCCGGGCCGGGTCGAGCCGACGGCCCCGGACCAGCGACGACGGCGCGATGGCCTGCACGGCGGCGGCCAGGATCGGCGCCGACGAGCGGTAGTTGCGGTTCAGCCGGACCAGCCGGGCGTCGGTGAAGTCCTGCGAGAAGCGCAGGAAGTAGCCGACGTCCGCCCCCCGGAACGAGTAGATCGCCTGGTCCGGGTCGCCGATCGCGCACAGGTTGCCGTCGGCGGGACTGAGCAGCCGCAGCAGCTCGTACTGCACGTCGTCGACGTCCTGGTACTCGTCCACGAAGATCCACTGCCATTGGTCCCGGTACCGCCGTACCAGCTTCTTGTCGGCGCGCAGCAGCTCCACCGGCAGGGTGAGCAACTCGTCCAGGTCGACCAGGTCCCGCTTGCGCAGCAGCGCCGTGTACGCCGCCAGGTCCTCGCCGGCCTCCGCCCTCGCCGCCGACCGGTCCGCGTCGTCGGCGATCCGGAAGCCGGCCGGCAACCCGGCGGCCCCGGCGTTCTCCCGCAGGATGGCCAGGCCCAGCGAGTGGAACGTGCCGACGGTGATGTCCTCGGCCACCGGCCCGAGCAGCCCGTCGAGGCGGTGCCGCAGTTCCTCGGCGGCCCGCCGGGTGAAGGTGATCGCGAGGCAGCGCTCCGGGAACACGTTCAGCTCGGCGCACAGGTACGCGATCCGGTGGGTCAGCGTCCGGGTCTTGCCCGTGCCGGGGCCGGCCACGATCAGCAGCGGCCCGCCCGGCGCGGAGGCGGCCACCCGCTGCATCGCGTCCAGCCGGTCCAGCAGGCCGGTGCCGACCTCCTCCATCCCGGCGAGCATCGGCTCGAACGGCTCGTGCGGGGAGGGCTGCGGCGGAATCGGCGGGGGCGGGGGCGGCGGGGCGGCCTTCCGCTTCGGCTCGGCCTTCGCCGCCGGCCGCTTCGCCTTCGCCCTCGCCGCCGGCTCCGCGGCCGTCCGCTGCGCGGGCACCGGTACGTCGAACAGCGTCTCCGCCTGCGCCCCCGTCGCCTTCCCGCCCAGCTCGGCCGGGTCGAACAGGGTGATCACCCCGTAGTCGCCGTCGTAGCCGGGCACCCGGCGCACGTCGCCCCGGCGCAGCCGGCCGATCCCCTCGGCGAGCAGCTCCCCGCCGACCCGGCCGATCTCGTCCAGCGGGGCACGGGTCAGGATGTCCAGCTCCGAGCCGAGCGCGGCGATCAGCTCGTTGAGCTTTCCCTCGACCTTCTTGGACTTCGGGCCCACCGCGTTCAGCTCGCCGAGGATCTCGGCCAGCGGGACCAGGTGGGTGACGTCCCGGGCGTGGTCGGGCCGGTGACCCTCGGGCCGGTCGGCCAGCTCCTCGACCCGGCTGAGCACCCCGATGGTGAGCGGCTTGCCGCACTCCGGGCAGCGCCCGCCGGCGGCCCGGGTCTGCTCCGGGGACCAGTTGACCTCGCACACCCGGTGCCCGTCGGCGTGGTACTTGCCCTCCTCGGGGAAGAACTCGATGGTGCCGGCGAGGCCGTCGCCGGTGCGCAGCGCCTCCCGGACGGCGAAGTAGTCCCGGCCGGAGGCGAACACCGTGGCCTCCCGGCCCAGGGCGGGCAACGAGTGCGCGTCCGAGTTGGACACCAGCCGGTAGCGGTCCAGGCTGCCGACCCGCCAGTTCATCTCCGGGTCGGACGACAGCCCGGTCTCCACGGCGAAGACGTGCTCGGCCAGGTCGGCGTAGCAGTCGGCGATCGCGTCGAAGCCGGACTTCGAGCCCAGCGCCGAGAACCACGGTGTCCAGATGTGCGCCGGCACGAGGTAGCCGTCCGGGCTGGCCTCCAGGGTGATCTCCAGCAGGTCCCGGGAGTCCAGGCCGAGGATCGGCCGGCCGTCCGAGGCGATGTTGCCGATCCGGCCGAGGGTGGTGTTGAACCGCTGCACCGCGTCCAGGTCGGGCAGGTAGATCAGGTGGTGCACCTTGCGGGTCCGGTCGTCCCGCTTGTAGATCGTGGAGATCTCCACACTGAGCATGAACCGGACCGGGTCCGCCTCCGCCTCGCTGGCCAGCCGGGGCGGCAGCCGACGGGCGATGTCCCGCTCCGCGTCGGGGCTGAGCCGGTACAACCCTGGCTCGGCCGGGTGCAGCGTCTCGCGCAGGTGGTCGTACCAGGCGGGGTGGGTGAAGTCGCCGGTGCCGAGCACGCCGATGCCCTTGCGCCGGGCCCACCAGCCGAGGTTCGGCAGGGTCAGGTTCCGGCTGCACGCCCGCGAGTACTTCGAATGGATGTGCAGGTCCGCGACGAACGGCGAAGGGCCACCGGGGGATGCGGCGCTGAACGGGAGCACGCCGCATCCTGTCACGCCCGCCCCAACGGCCGCTCCCCGCCACGCGTACGGGTGACCTGAGCATCCTTCCCTGGACACCCCGCCCGATGCGCGCTAGGCCTGCGCGCGCACCGGGGTCAGGGGGTGCGGAGTTCCACCAGGGTGATCTCAGGGTTCGCGCCGACGCGGACCGGGGGTCCCCAGAAGCCCGCGCCGTTGGTTACGTACACCTTCGTACCGTCGACCTCGCCGAGGCCGGAGACCACCGGCTGTTCGAGCTTCACCAGCAGGTTGAACGGCACGATCTGGCCGCCGTGGGTGTGCCCGGACAGTTGCAGGTCGACGCCGAACTTCGCCGCCTCGACGGCGGCCACCGGCTGATGGGCGAGCAGCACCACGGGGCGGCCCGGGTCCCGGTCGCCGAGCGCGGCGGCGAAGTCGGCGGGGGCGGCCAGCCCGGTGCCGGCGGCGCTCACGTCGTTCACCCCGGCCAGGTCCAGCACCCCGCCCGGGGTCCGGATCTCCTGCCGGGTGTTCTGGAGCACCCGCAGGCCGAGCCGGTCCACCTCCTGCACCCACTCCTCCACGCCGGAGTAGTACTCGTGGTTGCCGGTGACGAAGAAGCTGCCGTACCGGGAGCGCAGGTCGCGCAGCGGCGCCGCCGCCTCGCCCAGCTCGGCGACCGAGCCGTCGACCAGATCGCCGACGACCGCGACCAGGTCGGCGTCCAGCCGGTTGATCATGGCCACGATCCGCTCGGTGTGCGCCCGGCCGCGCAGCGGCCCGAGGTGGATGTCCGAGACGGTGGCGATGCGCAGCCCGTCCATCCCACGCGGCAGCTTCGCCAGCGGGATCCGCACCCGGTCCAGGCGCGGCGGGCCCGTCGCGTTGCGTACCCCGTAGCCGGTGACCCCGGCGGCCGTGAGGCCCGCGAAGATCGCCGCGCCGCGGGCCAGCAGCAGCCGACGGTCCGGATCGTGGCCGGGCTGGTCGACGGCCGTGGCGGCCGGTGGTTCCGCCCCGCCGGACGCGCCCACCAGCACCGGCTCGGGCGCGGCGGCGGCCGGCTCGGCGGCGACCACCCGGCGGCGCAGCACCAGCCGGGCGACCAGCATCGGCACTTCCAGCACCAGCAGCACGACCAGCAGGTAGAACATCACCGCGAGCCACAGGTAGCCCGGCCAGGCCAGCCAGAACAGGCCGGCCCGGGTGCCGATCATCGTGGCCGGGACGAGCAGTGCCAGTGCCAGCGCGGCGACGGCCCCGATCCGCCGCCACCGCCCCGGGCCGGTGGTGTCCTTGACCAGCCGCTTCCACAGGTAGAAGTGGAGCAGGCCGACGACGAGCGTCGCGAAGCCCACGAACGCCAGGTTCGCCAACACGTGAGCCTCCTCAGCCGCCCGCGAACGGGGGCAGCACGTCGATCGTCGTCCCGGCCGGCAGCGGTGTCCGACGATCATGACAGGTCATGCCGTCGACCAGGAAACTCGCCACGGTCAGCACGGCGGCGAGCCGTACGCCGTGCCGCTCGGCCAGCTCACCGGCGAGTTCGTCCAGGGACCGCCCGGCGGGCGTGGTCTCCTCGGCGGTGCCGGCGGCGGCCCGCGCGCCGGCGAAGTAGCGGACGGTCAGCAGCCCGGTCGGATGGTCCGGTACGTCGTGCTGCACCCGTCACCCGCCGATCGCGGACATCGGCCGGGCCGGCTGGAGGAAGGCCGGGTCGTCGATGCCGTGCCCGGCCCGCTTGCCCCACATCGCGGTGCGCCAGCGCCGGGCCAACTCGTCGTCGTCCGCCCCGGCCCGCAGCGCCGCGCGCAGGTCGGACTCCTCGGTGGCGAAGAGGCAGGCGCGGACCTGACCGTCGGCGGTGAGCCGGGTGCGGTCGCAGTCGCCGCAGAACGGGCGGGTCACGCTGCCGATCACCCCGACCCGGCCCGGGCCGCCGTCGACCAGCCAGGTCTCGGCCGGCGCGGCGCCCCGCCCGGCAGGGTCCGGGGTCAGTTCGAACCCGGTACGCAGCGCGGCGAGGATCTCGTCGGCGGTGACCATGGTCGCCCGGTCCCAACCGTGCTGGGCGTCCAGCGGCATCTGCTCGATGAACCGCAGCTCGTAGCCCCGGGCCAGGGCGAAGCGGAGCAGCGCGGGGGCCTCGTCGTCGTTGACCCCGCGCATGAGCACGGTATTGATCTTGATCGGGCTGAGTCCGGCGGCGACCGCCCCGGTCAGCCCGGCGAGCACGTCGGCGAGCCGGTCCCGCCGGGTCAGCCGGGCGAACCGGGCGGCGTCGAGGGTGTCCAGCGACACGTTCACCCGGTCCAGCCCGGCGGCCCGCAGGGCGGGGGCCAGCCGGTCGAGCCCGAGGCCGTTCGTGGTCAGCGAGATGCGGGGCCGAGGCTCCAGCGCGGCCACCGCCGCGACGATGTCGACCAGGCCGGGACGGATCAGCGGCTCCCCGCCGGTGAACCGCACCTCGGTCACCCCGAGGTGCCGCACGGCCAGCCGGACCAGCCGGACGATCTCGTCGTCGGTCAGCAACTGGGGGCCGGCCAGCCAGGGAAGTCCTTCGG
Source organism: Micromonospora sp. NPDC002296 (assembly GCF_040296145.1). Lineage (NCBI taxonomy): Bacteria > Bacillati > Actinomycetota > Actinomycetes > Micromonosporales > Micromonosporaceae > Micromonospora > Micromonospora sp. NPDC002296. The sequence goes on along the minus strand of NZ_JBEOWQ010000001.1, from coordinate 118,084 downwards.
CCGGCATGCAGTACGTGCAGCGCAGGTTGCACTTGTCGGTCAGCGAGACGCGCAGGTCCCGGGCGACGCGGCCGTACCGGTCGGCGAGGACGCCTCCGGTCGGTGGGGCGACGGTCACTCCTCGACCGTAGCGCGCCCGGCCTCACGCAACGCGGCGCGGGCGGCGTCGCCGACCGCCTCGCGGTACGCCCCGCCGAACAGGGCGGCGTGCACCAGCAGCAGGTGGAGCTGGTGCAGCGGCACCCGCTCGGGCCACCCGTCGGCCAGCGGCCAGGCCTCCCGGTAGGCGCCCATGATCCGGTCGTGGTGCGGCGGCCCGCCGAACAGCGCCAACTGGGCCAGGTCGGTCTCCCGGTGCCCGCCGTGCGCCGCCGGGTCGACCAGCCAGGCCCGCCCGTCGGTCCCCCAGAGCACGTTGCCCGCCCACAGGTCGCCGTGCACCCGGGCCGGTGGCTCGTCCCCGCCGAACTCGCCGATCCGGTCGAGGACCGCCTCCACCAGCGCGGCCTCGACGCCGGTGAGCGCGCCGCCGTCGACCGACATCCGCAGGTACGGGGCGAGCCGCCGGCGCGCGAACCAGTCCGGCCACGGGCCCGGGTCCGGCGTGTTGTCCTGGGGGAGCGCGGCGATGAAGCCGGGCCACTCCGCGCCGAACGCGGCGGCCCCGGCGCGGTGCGTCGCGGCCAGTTCGTGGCCGAACCGCTCGGCGACCTCGGGCGTCGGCTCGCCGGCCTCGACCCAGTCGAGCGCCAGCAGCTCCGGCAGCGCCACCACCACCTCCGGTACGGGGACCCCGTCGGCCTCCCGCAGCCAGCGCAGCCCGGCGGCCTCGGCGGCGAAGAAGCCCTCCGGCACCGGCCGGCCGGCCCGCTCCTCCGGCCAGGTCTTGGTGAAGACGGAGTGCCCGTCGTCCAGGGTCAGCCGGGACGCCGTGCAGACGTCCCCGCCGGCGACCGGCGTCTCCCGGATCCGTTGGTGGGTGAGGAAGGTCGGCAGGTGTTCCGGATGCGCCCGCAGGTACGCCAGGTCCATGACCGCAAGGTAGCCGCTCGGGGCGCTTCCCGTGGGGGTCTCCGCCCGGCGTCAGCGGTGCGTGCCACCCGGTCAGCGGCCCGGCGGCTCGGCGGGGGATCGGGGCTGAGCTGCGCCGCTACTCTCCGTGGCTGTGGACAACCCGCGTGTCGTCCACAGGGCCTGTCGAGACGCTCGGCCGCGGCCGAGGCTGCCTCCCATGGCCCGTACCGACCGCCCCCGGCTAACCGTCCGTTCGCCCGCCGACCTCATCGCGGCCGTGCCGTACCTGCTCGGGTTCCATCCCGCCGACAGCGTGGTGGTGGTCGCGATGCGGGGCCGGCGGATCATCTTCGCCGCCCGGGCGGACCTGCCCGGCCCGGGCGACGACCCGCTCGACCCGGCCGCCCACCTGTCCGGCGTCATCGCCCGGCAGGGCGCCGAGTCCGCCACCGTGCTCGGCTATGGCGACGCCCCCCGGGTCACCCCGGCCGTCGACGCGGTACGCGGTTCGCTGGCCGCCGCCGGGCTGACCGTGCTGGACGCCCTGCGGGTCACCGACGGCCGCTACTGGTCCTACCTGTGCGACGAGCCGGCCTGCTGCCCGCCCGAGGGCACCCCGTACGACACCGGGGCCAGCGAGGTCAGCGCGGCGGCGGTCTTCGCCGGTCAGGTGGCCCTGCCCGACCGGGCGGCCCTGACCACGCAGGTGGCCCCGTTCGGCGGCCCGGCCCGGGTGGCGATGCGCAAGGCGGTCGACCGCGCCGAACGCCTGCTGGCGGCCCTGCTGGCCGGGGCACCCGAGGCCGACCTGCTCGGCGGTCGGGCGCTGCGCCGGGCCGGCGTGGATGCCGTTCGTACCACCCTGCGCCGGTGCCGGCAGGGCGAGCGACCCACCGACGACGAGGTGGCCTGGCTGACCCTGCTCCTCACCCACCTGCCGGTCCGCGACCACGCCTGGGAGCGCACCGACGGGCGGGACCGGGACATCGCCCTCTGGACCGACGTCCTGCGCCGCGCCGAGCGGGATCTGATCGCCGCGCCGGGTTCCCTGCTGGCCTTCGCCGCCTGGCGGGCCGGGCAGGGGGCGCTCGCTGCGGTGGCACTGGAACGGGTGCTGGAGGCGCACCCGGACTACTCGCTCGCCCTGCTCCTCGACGACCTGCTGCGACGCGGCGTGCCCCCGTCCCAGCTCGACGGCTGGCCGACGACCGGCCCGCCGGGGGTGCTGCGCCGCAGACGACGCCGGCGCGCTTGACGAGCGTGCTGGCTGGTCGTGGCCGTGCGGCGAGGCCCGGTTGCCGCTGCTGGTCGAGTACCGGGGCAACCGCGTTGCCCTGCTCAGCTACCTGGCGGTCCTGCGGGACGACACGGGCACCGGCAGTACGGCCGGCAGGAGTGTCCTGCCGGGCGTCCTGCCTGGGCCGTCGACCGTGTCGCCGGTTGACTCTGCGTCATGAGACAGACCTGGAAGGTGACCTCCCGCGTCCTTGCCGCAGGAGCGCTTGCCGGTGCGACCGCACTCGTCGGGCCGGCGGCGGTCCCCGCCCGCGCGGAGGCAGGCCCGGCCCCGAAGGTGAACGACGCCGCGATTCTCGACCTGATCCCGGCCGGCACACGGGACCGGATGGTGGCGCAGATCCCGCTGGTCGACGCGGCGACCGGCCTGCGGGCCGCCGTCGAGCGCGGCCCGTCGCGCGGGTACGCCGGCGTCGGGCTGGTCGGCGATCACGTCACGCTCTGGTGGAAGGGAAAGCTGCCCGCCGACGTCGCCTCGGCAGTGGCCGTCGCCCGCCGGATCGCGCCGGTCGAGGTCACCCATGCGGCGTACGCCAAGACGGAGCTGGCGGCTGCCGCCACGCGGATCGCTGCCGTGGTGGACGGTGACCCGGGCGACGCCGCCCACGACGTGCGGCTGCGTACCGACGGCTCCGGTCTGGAGATCGTGGTCGACGACGCGGACGAGGCGCTGCCGGAGCTGCCCCGGACCGGGGTGCGGACGACCGTCGTGGAGCGGGACCGGCTGGTCCCCCGGTCCAGGGAGGACGACGCGGCGCCCTGGAGCGGCGGGGCGCGGATCTGGAACGACTCGGGCGCGGGCTGCACGGTCGGCTTCGGCGTACGCGAGGTCGCCGCCGGCACCAACCACCTGCTCAGCGCCGGGCACTGCGGCGCAATCGGGGCGCAGTGGAGCGACGGCCAGGGCGAGCCGATCGGCGTACAGACACACAAGAACGCCGACCACGACACGATGCTCATCGGCACCCCGTCGGCCGGCGGCTGGATCTACGTCGGCGGCTCGAACGACTACGCGCGGGCCCGGGTGGTCGGCTGGACCGAGGTGTTCCCCGGCCAGATCCTCTGCCAGTCCGGCGCGACGTCGGCCGGGGTGATCGGCGGCCCGATCTGCGACCTTGAGGTGCAGTTCCACTACACCGACCGGGAGGACCTGGTCGAGGCGACCCAGCTCGACGGGGACGAATCGGCGCGGAGCGGGGACAGCGGCGGCCCGGTGTACGCGGTCAACGCCGACGGCACCGTCCTTGCCGCAGGCACCACCACCCGCTCGGCGGGGCCCGGCTTCGGGTTCCAGGACTTCGCCACCGCCCGCGACGACTTCGGCGACATCGTGCCGGTGACCGGCACGGCCGCCACCTGCCGGGTCTCCTTCACGGTCACCGACTCCTGGGCCACCGGCTACACGGCCGCGGTCACCGTCTACAACGACGGGCCGCAGGTCAGCGGCTGGACCGTGGGCTGGGCGTTCGGTGGCGGTCAGGTCGTCCAGGGGCACTGGAACGGCGTGTTCCAGCAGACCGGCGCGGCCGTGACGGTGACCAACGAGTCGTACAACGCGACGATCCTGTCCGGCGGCTCGGTGAGCTTCGGGTTCACCGCGAACGGGTCCACGACCACTCCGGCGCCGTTCACCCTGAACGGTGCAGCCTGCTCCTGAACCTGCTTCCCACCACAGGTGGGCCCCGTCGGGCGGGCACCCGGCGGGGCCCGTCGCCCGTGTCGAGGGCGGCTGGGAAGGGCGCACTTCCCAGCCGTAGGCGTCAGATGGAGGCCCTTCCTTGCTCCTCGGCCCGGAGGCGTTCGCGGGCGTAGACGCGGGCCAGGTCGTGGAAGCCGTACCGGTCGCCGTGGGCGAGCAGCAGGCCGGCGTCGACCAGTTCCTCGGCGCAGGCCGCCGCGACCTCGGCGGTCGTGCCGGTGACCGTGGCGAGCAGCGCGGCGTCGAAGTCCGGGCCGGGGAGCAGGGAGGCCCGCCGGAAAACCCCCGCCACCGTCGGGCCGAGCCGGTGGTACGAGACGTCGAACGTCGCGCGCACGTCGAGATCCCCGGTGGCCAGCGCGGTCAGCCGCCGCCCCTGGTCCCGGAGCTGGGCGACGAGCTGGGCGACCGGCCACCCGGGCCGGCTGGCCAGCCGGTTGCCGGCGACGCGGATCGCCAACGGCAGCCGGCCGCACAGCTCGACCAGCTCGTCCGTGCCGGTCGGGTCGGCGGCGAGCCGGTCCGGGCCGGCGATGGAGGCGAGCAGCCTCCGGGCGGCGTCCGGGGCGAACAGGCCGAGCGGGACCCGGACGGCACCGGTCAGCCCGGTCAGGGGGCGCCGGCTGGTGACCAGGGTCAGGCAGTGCCGCCCGGCCGGTAGCAGCGGGCGGACCTGGGCCTCGTCCTCGGCGTCGTCCAGCACGATCAGCAGCCGCCGCTCGTGGGTGAGGGTGCGGAACAGTCGACCCCGTTGCTCCGCCGGGCCCGGTATCGCTGCCTCGGGCAGCCCGAGTGAGCGGAGCAGGCCGGCTAGGGCCTCGGCCGGGTCGACGGGACGGGCCGGCGCGGTGCCGCGCAGGTCGACGAAGAGCTGTCCGTCGCCGAAGCCGACGCCGGTCCGGTGACCGGCGGTGACCGCGAGGCTGCCCTTGCCGATGCCGGGTGGTCCGTGCAGCACGATGACGGAGGCGGTGGTGGCGCTGCCGCCCGTGACCCCGCCGGCGAGCCGGGTCAGCGCGGCCAGCTCCGGCTCGCGTCCGATCAGCTCGGGCACTGCGGCGGGCAGCTCCGAGGGGACCGCAGGCAGCGGCGGGTGGGCAGTGGGCCCCGGCGGCGGGCGGCGCTGCGCGCGAGCCAGGTCGAGGAAGCCGTCGCGGTCCGCGTCGGCCAGGCCGAGCGCGTCCGCGAGCAGCACGACCGTACGTCGCTGGGGCGTGCGGACCCGGCCTCGTTCCATCTCCCGGATGGTCCGGACACTGGACCCGGACGCCTCCGCCAGCTCCTCCTGGGTGAGGCGGCGGCTGTCGCGCAGTGCCTTGAGCACCCGCCCGAAGCCCTCGCGCTGCGATACGCCGACGTGCATGTTCCCCCACAAACCGCTCACACGTCCACGTTCACCTTCACTGAGCGTGCGTCGATCGTGGCACAGGGCTCCGGGTTGGTGGGTTCCGGTGGGGCGTGAGCCTCGCCATAACTACTCATGGGTAGCGATGCGTCGCCGGTCGCCGGTCGATCCCCACGCTCGCGGCTGCGCTGAGGTTCATCGAACAATTTCGTGACCGCATCGCGGCGGCGCTCGCCACCGAAGGAACCACGGAGGAGAAGCTGCGAGCGCTAGCAGTCGTCTCGGCGGAACACTCCACAAGTGCCGCCCAACTCGTCGCGCTCTTCCTCAACGGCGCCCGGCCCCGCTGACGTCCCTCGACAAGGAAACAGTCGACGGCCACTGACGGCTCAGGTGGTGATCCGGTCGGGGCGCGCGTAGACGTTCATCGTTCGGCCGCGCAGGAAGCCGACCAGGGTCATCCCCGCCTCCTCGGCCAGCTCCGCGGCCAGGGTGCTCGGGGCGGAGACCGCCGCGAGCAGCGGCACCCCGGCCATCCACGCCTTCTGGGTCAGCTCGAAGCTCGCCCGGCCGGAGACCAGCAGCAGGTGCCCGGCCAGCGGCAGCCGCTCCTGCCGGACCGCCCAGCCGATCACCTTGTCGACGGCGTTGTGCCGGCCGACGTCCTCGCGCAGCACCACCAGCTCCCCGCCGCCGGTGAACAGCCCGGCCGCGTGCAGGCCGCCGGTGCGGTCGAAGTTGCGTTGCGCCGCCCGCAGCCGGTCCGGCAGCTCGGCCAGCAGCCCGGCCGGCACGGTGAGCGGGTCGTCCGTGACGGCGAACTGGGAGCGGGTCCGTACGGCGTCGATGCTGGCCTTCCCGCACACCCCGCAGGAGCTGGTGGTGTAGAAGTTCCGCGCCGGGTCGGTGGTCGGCTCCGGCACGCCGGGGGCGAGCACCACGTCCACCACGTTGTACGTGTTCGGCGTGTCCGCGCCCGCGCAGAGCTGGGCGGTGTGCACGTCGGCGGCGGACCGGATCAGCCCCTCGGTCAGCAGGAACCCGATCGCCAGGTCCAGGTCGTCACCGGGGGTACGCATGGTCACCGCCAACGGCCGTCGCCGGCCCGGCCCGCCCGGGCCGACCCGGATCTCCAGCGGTTCCTCCACGGACACGCTGTCCGGCCGGCGCACCGCGACGCGGCCCGGGTCGGCCGCGTCGAGGTCGATCCGGAGCACGCTCCGCCGATCAGTGGCCCGTCCCATCCCGCCATCCTGCCCGAACGGCCCGGCCGGGGCCACGCGCCACCCGTGCGGAGGGCCGCCGGCGTCAGGAGGCGGCGGCCGGGCCGGCGGGCTCCTCGGCCTCGCCGGACAGGCTGCTCTCCAGCCAGCTCACCACGAGTTCCGCGACCGCGTCGGGTGGGGGCATGGCGATGCCGACGACGTTCTCGCGCTGCCACAGCTCGAAGATCACCCGCTCCTGCGGCTCGACGACGGTGTGGCCCTCGTCGCGCAGCGTCTCCACGTGGCGTTGGGTGGTCCGCTTCGTCCACATCGACTTGTTCATGCTCGGGAAGAAGATCGCCGGCCGGTCGCTGGCCAGCAGGGCGGTCTGCGCGGGGGTGCCGGCCAGGCCGAGTGCCGCCGCGGCGATCGTGCCGGCGGTCGCCGGCAGCACGACGATGCCGAGCGAGCGCTTGGCGAACTCGGTGGGGTTCAGCGCGGGGTCGCCGCTGGCGAACACCTCGTCCGCGTACCAGGCGGCCACCTGGGGCTGCACGAACCGCTCGGCGCTGGCGGTGAGCAGCACCCGCAGCGGCAGGTCGATCTCCTGGCGCAGCCAGGACAGGTACCCGGAGGCAGCCATCGCGGCGCTGGAGCCGCAGATGATGACCGAAAGCGCGTCGTCTCGCATGCGGACAGCGTCCCGGCGCGGGGACGCCGCGGACATGGGGGAACGGCCCCATCTTCGCCGCCGGATCGGCGCGGGAGTTTGGGGGCGGCTCCCCATGCCGCCCGGGGCGTCCGGCTGGCAGGTTCGTCCTCAGCCGGCCGCCCCCACGACCCGCCGGCCTAGGAGGTGAACGGCCATGAAGAAGATCACGATCCGCAAGACGGGCTCCATCAAGCTCACCACGTCGGCGCCGCTGTACTGCACGGACTGCTGCTGACCGGTCGGCCGTCCCGGCGCGTCGGCGCGCCGGGACGGCCTTCGCCGGGCCCACGCCCTGGAGGAACCATGCCAACCACCCGCCTGGAGTTCCATCCGCTCACGTACGTGACGGAGCGGGACGGCGTCACGGTCGGTCGGATCGACGCCGCGTCCTTCGCCGTGCTGCCCGAGGACGGGGTCGCGCTGCTGCGCCGCCTCGCCGACGGGATGCCGGTCGGCGAGGCGGAGCAGTGGTACCGGAGCACCTTCGGGGAGCCCGTGGACATGGCCGACTTCGTCGACACCCTGCGTGAACTCGGTTTCATCCGGGCCGACGGGGAACCACCGGCCCGGCCGCCCGAGGTCCGCTTCCGGCGGCTCGGTCGCGCCGCCTTCTCCCCGCTGGCCTGGGCGGCGTACGCGCTGATCGTGATCGCCGCCGCCGTGGCCATGGTGAGCCGGCCGGAGCTGCGGCCGCACGCCCAGAACGTCTTCTTCGTCCCGTCGCTGCTCGTCGTGCAGCTCGGCCTTGCCCTGTGCCAGTCGCCGGGCATCCTGTGGCACGAGTGGTACCACCTGCTCGCCGCCCGCAGGCTCGGCCTGCCCACCCGGATGCGGGTCGGCCGCCGGCTCTACTACGCGGTGGTGGAGACCGAGCTGGACGCCCTGCTCACCGTGCCCGCCCGGCAGCGCTACCTGCCGATGCTGGCCGGGCTGCTGGCCGACGCGGTGCTCTTCGGCGCGCTGGTGCTCGTCGCCTGGGCCGGCCTGTCCGACGGCCTGTCCTGGCCGGGACGGCTGGCGCTGGCGGTGGCCTACACCGTCCTGCTGCGGATGTCCTGGCAGTTCTACGTCTTCCTGCGCACCGACCTGTACTACGTGGCGACCACGGCGCTGGGCTGCACCAACCTGCACGAGGTGAGCCGGGCCTGGCTGCGCGACCGGTTCGCCTGGCTGCCCTGGGTGCGCCCGTCCGAAGAGCCCCAGGACGACTGGTCCCCGCGCGACCGGCAGCTCGCGCCCTGGTTCGCGCTGATCACCTGCGGCGGGGTCGTGGCGCTGCTGGTGACCGTCACGCTGTGGACCGCGCCGCTGGTGCTGGAGTTCGCCTCCCGGGTCATCTCCGCCCTCGTGAACGGCTCCCCCACCGGCCCCGGCTTCTGGGACTCGATCGGGTCGCTGCTGCTGGTCGCCTTCGAGATCGTGCTGCTGCCGCTGCTCGCCGGCCGTACCCGGCGGCGGGCCGCCCCCGCACCGGACCCGGCGACGGCGGGCTGACGGCGCCCCGCCCGGCCACCCCGACCGGCCACCCCCGACACCCACCGCGACGCAAGGTCCATCCCAACGGAGGAGCAAGGCATGACTGCACACCAATGGCGGATCGGGCCGGCGCCGGTCGACGGCGAGCAGGTCGATATCGCGGTCGACTGTCACCGGGGGCTGCGCGGCCCCTACACCGGCCTGGGCAGCCTGCTGCGGCTGGTCGTACCCGAGGCGTACGGGCGCTGGCCGGACCTCGTCCAGCGGCACCTGACCGAGATCCTGTCCGCCGCCCCGGAGCTGCGCGGGGCGATCGACGCGGCACCCGAGACGCTCACCTCCCTGGCGGTGCCCGAGGAGCGGACCCGGATCTACCCCGCCAACCGCACCCGCCGCCTGGCGCACGGCGCGACGGAGTTCCTCGCCGGGTACGCCGCCCGCGCCGGCAGCCGCCCGCTGCGGATCGCGTTCGACCGGGTGGACCAGGCGGACCCCACCGACCAGGAGTTCCTCTCCATCTTCCTGCGCCGGGTGCGGCCGGACGTGGTGCGGGTGCTGATCGGCACCGGCGGCGAGGAACTGGAGCCCGAGCTGACCGCCGCCCTCGACCGGTACGCGGGGCGGCTGCCGGAGCTGACCCGGGTCGCCGGCCGGCCCGAACGTGGCCCGGAGGAACTGCTCCGGGCGTACGTCGACGCGGACGGCACCTCCGCGGACCCGGTCGAGCTGGCCGCGTACCGGCAGGCCGACCCGCAGGCGCGGGTGGCGCTGCACGACGCCCGCGCCGCGCTGCTGCGCGGGCTGGGCGATTGGAGCCTGGAGCTCGGCGCGATCCCCTGGCACCTGGAGCGCGGCAGCGACCCCGCCGGGGCCGGCGCGGAGGCGCTGTACGAGGCGGCGCGGCACTGCGGTGCGCTGGGCTACTACCACGCGGTGATCGACTACGGGACCCGTGGCCGGGCGATCGTCGACCCCGACACGCAGATGGAGCGGTTCTGGCTGCTCAGCACGCGGGCGAGCTCGGCGATGGTGGTGCTCGGCCGCACCGTCGAGGCGGAGCCGACCTACCTCGACCTGCGCAGCCGGTACGCGGAGCCGGAGCTGCAGATGTCCACCGGGTACGCGCTGGCCATGCTCTACACCCGCTTCCACCCGGAGGAGCGCAGGGACCACCACCTGGCCCGGGGCTACATCAACAACTCCATCGCGATCGCCTCGCTGCTGCCCGACCCGCAGAAGCGCGCCTTCCACTCCGTGTTCCAGAACAACGGGCTGGCGCTGATCGAGATGCGGCTGGGCCGGCTGCCGGCGGCGCTGCGCCTGGTCGACGAGGGGCTGAACCGGCTCGACCGGGAGCTGCCCGGCGACAAGCACCGGCTGCACCGCTCGGTGCTGGTGCACAACCGGGGCAAGGCGTACCTCGCCCTCGGCCGGCTGGACGAGGCGCTGACGGACCTGACCAACGTGATCGAGCTGGACCCGAACTACGCCGACTACTACTTCGACCGGGCCGACGTGCGGCGGCGACTGGGCGACCTCACCGGTGCGGTCGCGGACTGCGACACGGCGATCAGCCTGTCGCCGCCCTTCTTCGAGCTGTACTACAACCGGGCCGACCTCAAGGCCGAGCTGGGCGACCTGGCGGGGGCGATCGCCGACTTCGGCTACGTCGTCGAGCTGGAACCCGACCAGCTCGACGCCCGGGTGAACCTGATCAGCCTGCTGCTCGACGAGGGATCGGTCGACGCCGCCCGGCCGCACGTCGAGGAGGGGCTGCTCAGTAACCCCGGCGAGGCCCGGCTGCTGCACCTGCGCGGCGTGCTGGCGGTGACGGACGGGGCGGAGGCGGACGCCCGGCGGTACCTCGACGACGCGTTGGCGGCCGACCCGGCGCTGGTGGCCGCGCTGGCCAGCCGGGCCGCCCTGGCCTTCGACGGCGGTGACCACGAGCGGGCCACGGCCGACCTGACGGCCGCCCTCGCCGTGGACGCGGACAACCCGGACCTGCTGTACAACCGCGGATTCGTCCACGAGGCGGCGGGCCGGTGGGCCGAGGCGGTCGCGGACTACAGCCGGGCGCTGGACGCGCCCGGTGCGGACCGGGAGGAACTGCTCAGCCGGCGCGCCCGCTGCCACGCCGAACTCGGCGACGTCGACGCCTCCAGGGCCGACCGGGCGGCCGGTGCCGCCGGGCAGCCGAACCTGGCCGGCGCGCGGTGACCACCACGGCCTCCCGGCGTGCCGGGGTGGGGGCCGTCCGGGTCCCACCGGCGGACGCCGCCCCGGCCGCGCCCCCGCCCCCCGGGGCCGAGCCGGCCCGGCCGGCCCCGGTCAGCGGCCCCGAGCTGCGGGAGTTCATGCGCAACTGGGCCACCGGGGTGGCGGTGGTGACCAGCCGGCTGGCCGGGCGGCCGGTCGGCTGCACGGTGAACGCGTTCACCTCGGTGTCCCTGCGCCCGCCGCTGCTGCTCGTCTCGCTGGCCCGCACGAGCCGTACGCTGGCCGCGATCACGGCCGAGGGTGGCTTCGCGGTGAACCTGCTGGACCGCCGTCAGCGGGACCTGGCCGACCGGTTCGCGACCGCCGCCGGGGACCGTTTCGCCGGGGTGGCGCACCGCACGGTCGACGGGCTGCCCCTGCTCGACGGGGCGATGGCGGTGGCGGTGTGCACGGTGACCCAGCTCATCGGCGTCGCCGACCACATGCTGGTGCTCGGCTCCCCGTACCGGTGCCAGGCCGGGGACGACGCGGACCCGGCCGTCTTCTTCGGCGGACACTACCGGACGGTCAGTCCGGGGTGACCTCGTCCCGGACCCGGGCGGCGTAGCGGCTGAGCGCCGCCCGGTTCGCCTGCTCGGTCTTGGCGATCAGGCTCGCCACATGCTTCTCCACCGTGCGCGGCGAGATGAACAGCTCGCTGGCGATGCTGCGGTTGTCGGACCAGTCCGCCACGAGCTGGAGCACCTCGTACTCCCGCTCGGTGACCCCGATCATCCGCAGCGGCTGCGGCACCCGGCTCGTGGTGCGGCGGTACGGCACCACCACGCCGAGGCTGCGCAGGTGGGCCCGGCAGGCGCGGGCCGGGGCCGGCAGCCCCGTCCGGCAGAAGTGTTCCTCGGCGGCGCGCAGCCAGTCGACCGGGTCCCCCCACCGATCCGCGTGGGCCGCCGGCGCGACAAGGCGCAGGCCGAGGTGGACCACCACCGGATGGGCCTGGGCCCGCCGCACCGCCGTCACCGTCGCGCCGGCCGCCTCCCGCTCGCCCTGCCGGCCGAGCAGCACCGCCTTCGCCAACAGCACGAACTGCCGGTTCCAGTGCAGCCGCCCGGCCGGCGTGGCCCCGACCTCGCAGCACCGTCGCCAGTCGGCGTCGCCGTCCAGCACCGCCAACAGCAGGCCCAGCCCCTGGTGGCCGGTGAGCGGGTAGGGCGCGGGCCGCTCGGCGTCGCACGCCACCGCCCGGTCCAGCTCGCGGCGGGCCCGTCCCCGGTCCTCCTCCAGCAGGGCGCACACCGCGGCGGCCATGCCGTGGACGAGCGCGGCGACCGGCGGGCCCGGGTCGTCGTCCGAGAGGCCGGCCAGCACCGCGTCCAGTTGGTGCCGCCGCCCCCGGTGTCCGGCGCACACCGCGCGGACCAGCGCCAGCAGCGGCGCGCTGTCGCCCAGCCCGAGCCGGTGCGCCTCGGCCGCGCACTCCTCGACGAGCCGCTCGGCCTCGGCGTACTCGGCCCGCAGCGCGTGGTCCCAGGCGAGCAGGACGTCGACCGTGTGCCGCACGGCCGACGCGCCCGTCCGCCGGGCCCGCTCGGCGGCGCGCAGCAACGCGTCGGTGTCCCCGGTGAGCAGCCACCGCTGCTCGGCGAGCAGCACCGCGGCCCGGTTGCGCCACAGCGGCAGGTGGTGTCGCTCGGCGAGCCGGCGCATCTGGGCGAAGTAGCACTGGGCCTCGTCCACGTCCTGCCGCCGGGCCAGCACCCCGCGCGCCTGCCAGCCGAGGCAGGCGACGCCCGGCAGCCCGGCGAGCTCGGCCTTCCGCACGGCGCGTGTGGCGAGTCGGGCGGCCCGCTCCGGCGCGTCCGGGCCGAGGTGGGCGGCGGCGACGGCGTCGACCGCCGCGGTCTGCCGGTCGTGGGCGCCGGGGCCGAGCACCGTACGGGCGGCGTCGACCTGCGTGGTGGCGTCGGCGCGCCGACCGGCGAGGAGGGCGAGCCGGGCGAACAGGACGTGCACCGCCGCCAGCCGCTCGGGCGGGACGGCCGGATGACAGAGGTCGTCGAGGTTGTCGAGCAGCCGTAACCCGCGCCGGGCCTCGCCGCTCTCCACCAGCGCGCAGAGCAGCTCGTGCAGCACGTCGGCGCGGAGCGGGTTGTCGGCCGACGCCTGCGACAGCCGCCACGCCCGGTCGAGGGTCTCGGTCGCCGACCGGAGCCGCCCGGCGTTGAGGTCCCGGCGCCCGGCCAGGGCGAGCAGCCGTACGGCGCCCCGCACGTCGCCCGCGAGCTGGGTGAGCCGGGCGGTGAACCGGCACCACTCCCCGGGCAGGCCCGGGTACAGCTCGTTCACCGCGTCGACCGACTGGAGGGCTAGCGCGGCCTGGTCGGTGGGGGTGAGCTGGCCGAGCAGCGCGACGGCGGTCGTCATGGTGCGGAAGGCGTACCAGTCGTGGTCGTCGCCCTCGGCGGCGAGCAGGCCGGCGGTGACGGCGGCGCGCAGGTGCCCGAGCAGAGCGCCCTGTTCCATCCGCAGGGCCCGGCCGAGCACGGAGATCGGGAACCGCTCGCCGATCACGGCCGCGGCGGTGAGCAGGTGCCGGCCGGCGGGACCGAGCCGGTCGGCCTGGTCGATGACGCTGTGCCGCACGGTCGGCGGCACCTCGGTGTGCACCTCGTCGACCAACAGGCACCCGCCGGACTCCACCACCAGGGTGCCGCTGTCCCACATGGCGCGCAGCAGTTCCGTGGCCAGGAACGGGTTGCCGGCGCTGTCGCGGCAGAGCCGGTCCAGGACCGGCTCCGGTATCCGCTCCGGGGCCAGGCCCAGCCGGGACGCCGCGAGCAGGTGCACGGCCCGGCGGCCCAGCGGTTCCAGACGCAGGACGGTGCCGCTGCACCGCCGGCCGAGCGCCTGCGCCAGGTCCCACGCCGGCCCCGGCTCGGGCCGGAGGGTGGCCAGCAGCAGGGTGCCCTGGTCGGCGATGTTGTCGGCCAGGTACTCGACCACCGCCAGCGTCGCCGGGTCGGTGTCGTGCAGGTCCTCCAGCGCGAGCAGGCAGCCCCGGCCGGTGCCGGTGACCGAGAGCAGCCGCAGCACCGCCTCGGCGAGCAGCACGGGGGACGGCACGGTCTCCGCCGTCTCCGCCGACCGGTACTCCGGAATGAGGCCGCCGAGGGCGGACCGGTAGGGCCGCAGGCTGGCGTGCTCCAGGATCGGCTCGGTGCGGAACAGCAGGGCCAACGCCTCGGTCAGGGGACGCAGGGCCACGGCCCGGACGGCCGAGCCCGCCCGGCCGAGCAGCACGCCCATCCCGGCCCGCCGCCCCCGGTGGGTCGTCTCCAGGGTCAGCCGGGACTTGCCCATTCCGTCGCCGCCGACCAGGAAGATCGTGCCGCCGCAGCCCCGCCGGGCCTGGTCCAGCGCATCGTGCAGGAACTCGCGTTCCCGGTCCCGGCCGACCAGGGTGGGCAGCTCCGGGTGGTCTCCTGCTGGCATGTGCACCTGTCCTCCGTCCAACGTCGAAGAGCGTGGCGCCCCGGCCTCGAAGCGCTGCCGACCGGCTCGGCCACGAGCGCCATGAGGCTTCGGACGGAGCGTTTCTGAGTCGTCACTCTATGAAGGAATTAACAAGATTTACAGACCCGTCCGGACCGACCGCTCCGCCCTGCCCGTCGACTCAGTGACATGCGTCCCCGCCGCGGGCAGGCGGTACGGTGACCGGGTGGCGGGCTGGGCGGCGATCGTGCTGGCGGGTGGATCGGCGCGCCGGATGGGCGGGGTGGACAAGCCCGCCCTGCCGGTCGGCGGCCGGCCGATGCGCGACCGGGTGCTGGACGCCGTGGCCGACGCCGACGTCCGGGTCCTGGTCGGCCCGGCCGGCCCGGTGCCGCCGGGGGTCCGGCTGACCCGGGAGAGCCCGCCGGGCGGTGGCCCGGTCGCCGCCACGGCCGCCGGCATGTCCCTGCTGCCCGCCGATACGCCGACCGTCGCCCTGCTCGCCGCCGATCTGCCCCTGCTCACCCGGGCCGCGGTGCGGGCGCTGCGCGACCAGCTCGCCGACCCGACGGTGGACGGCGCGTGCCTCGTGGACCCCGACGGGCGGCGGCAGCCGCTGTGCGGGGTGTGGCGGGTCGCGCCGCTGCGGGCCGCCCTCGACCGGCTCGCCGCCGCCCGGGGCGGGACGCTCGACGGCGCGGCGGTGCGGGCGTTGCTCGCCGGCCTGACCGTGCGCGACCTGCCCTGGTCGGGGACGGGCCCGCCGCCCTGGTTCGACTGCGACACTGACGAGGACGTACGCCGGGCGGAGGAGTGGACACGATGACGGTGATGGACGACTGGGTCACGGCGGCCTGCGCGGAGCTGGGCCTCGACCCGGACCAGGTGCCGGTGCCGGTCGTGCTCGACCTGGCGAGGGACGTCGCCCACCAGGTGCTGCGTCCGGGCGCGCCGGTCGGCGCGTACCTGCTCGGCCTGGCCGTGGGGCGCGGGGCGGATCCGGCCGCGACGGCCGGCCGCCTGAGCGCGCTCGCCGGCACCTGGCCGGTGGAGCTGGGCGACCAGCCTCCCGCCTGACCCCGCCCGGCTCTCCACCCGTCCTGCGAACGGGAACGGCCCACAGCCGCCGCCTCCGGACGGGAGCCACGGGCCGGTGTCCGATCCTGGTCGGCCTGATTCGGCCCCGAGCCGTCCTGGGTAGGGTGACCGTGACGGACGGAGGCGATCATGACGGTAGGCCACCCCTCGGCACCGGACGGAGAACCGCCAGGCGGCACGCCCGAGCAGCACGAATCGATCCTGCTGGACGAGCCGACCACGGCTGACCTGCGGGCGAAGGTGACCGAGGCCTGGCGCGAGTTCGCCCGGGCCCTGGCCGAACGGCTGCGTGAGCTGCCAGCCGGGACCCACGTCGAGCTGACCCTCGACCCCACCGCCTCCGGCACCGGGAACGCCGTCTACTCGATCAGCGTGGACCTCACCGCCGAGGGTCGGCTCTCGGCGCGGGCCGTCGGCAACGCGGCCCTCCCGCAGGGCTACCGGCTGGACCGGTCCGCCGTCGCCGACATGGTCGCGCTCGGCTGGTCCCCGCCCGGGGTGGTCCCGGGCTCCGGCGAGCACTTCGGCCTTGAGGGCGAGACCGCCGAGGCGACCCGGCTGGCCGCGCTGCTCTCCCGCACCCTGCGGGACGTCTACGGCGCGCCGCACCCGGCCTTCCTGGTCTACGTCGTGCACGACGCCGAGGGCGAGCCCGTGCCGGTGGAGCCGCTGGGCACCGCGCGCAGCGAGTTCGGCCCCGATCAGGACGTCGAGGCCGACCTGGACGAGGCCCTGGCCGCCGCGAGCGCCCAGGGTGCCGGGAGCGACGTGCTGGACCTGGCGGAGCGGGTGCGCACCGTCGTCTCCACCATGCTCAAGTCCAGCTCCGACCAGTTGCAGGTCGACTCGGACGGGGACATCAACATCCGGGCCGGGTCGGCGATGGTCTTCGTCCGGGTCCGCGACAACCCGCCCCTGGTCGACGTCCTCTCGCCGGTGCTCACCGAGGTCGAGCCGACCGAGCGGCTCTACGTCAAGCTCTCCGAGCTGACCAACCGGATGCCGATCGGGCGGCTCTACTGCGCCGACGACACGGTGTGGGCGTCCATCCCGGTCTTCGGCCGCGACTTCCAGGCCACCCACCTGATGCTCGCCGTGCAGGTGATGACCGGCCTCGCCGACGAGCTGGACGACCGGCTGCACGGCGAGTTCGGCGGGAAGCGCTTCTTCGGCGAGGCCGACAAGCCCGGCCGGCGGGACCAGGACGAGCACCGCACCGGCATGTACCTCTGACGGAGGGGCCGGCTACGGCCACGCCATGATGACGTCAAGGGCGGGTGGGACCCGGGCGGCCCTGGTGCCGGGCCCCACCCGCCGGCAGTGGGCGGCTCAGGTCGCCGGCAGCCAGGCCAGCGTGGTGCCGCCGGTCGGGTCGCTGGCCCGCAGGCCGGCGGCGGAGACGGACCAGAGGGTGTCGCCGACCAGCACCGACCGGGCGACGGGGGTGCGGCCCGGGTGGGCGACCGCGCCGACCCGCGTGACGGTCCCGCCGGTGGCCCGCAGCAGCAGTAGAGAGCCGTCGTGGAGCGGGAGCGCCACCAGGCCGGTCCGGGGGTCGTGGAGGAAGGCGTGCGGGTCGAACTCCGCCGCCGAGCCGGTCCTCGGCAGGTGGTACTGGGCCAGCCGGGTGGGCCGGGCCGGGTCGGCCACGTCGAACAGGGAGACCTGGAGGCCCTGCGCCCGCCCGTCGGCGTCGGCCTCCTGCCCCACCCCGATCAGCCGTCCCTCGCCGGCCGGGTGCAGGTACGCCGAGTACCCGGTGATCTTCAGCTCGCCGGTGACCCGGGGTGCCGACGGGTCGGTCAGGTCGAGCGAGTAGAGCGGGTCGGTGCGTCGGAAGGTCACCACGTACCCGGTCCGGCCGAGGTAGCGCACCGAGTGGATCTGCTCGCCCCGGCCGAGCCCGCTCACCGTCCCGGTGCGGGCCAGAGCGCCGTCCCGGCGGGTCAGCACGTACACGGCGGACTCGGTCGTCGGCCGGGCCCTGCGCCCGGCGCTGCTGCTGCTGGTGGTGGCCACCCGCAGGTGACCCTGCCACTCCGACAGGGCGTACTGGTTGATCAGGGTGCCCGGCACCGCGCCGCTGGCCAGGTAGCGGGGCCGGCCCGGGGTGCCGGTGTCGAACTGGTGGATCACGGTGGTCGCGTCGCCCGAGGACCCGGGCCGACCGCGCGGCCGGAGCTGACCCGGCCGCTGCTGCTGGCCGGCGAGGTAGAGGCTCCCGGCGGTGCCGTAGACGGTGTCCGCGTCGCCGGCCACGCTGACCGGGTCCCCGTCGCCGAGCCGGCCCGTGGCCAGGTCGAAGCTGAGCACGGTGAGCACGGCGGTGCCGGTGCTGTCGGCCGTCGCGCTCAGCCGGTCGCAGCCGACCCGGCCGGCTTCGCTGCGGCCACCCTCGGTCCGGTCGTACGTCGGCAGCCAGGCGTCGAGGCCGGCGCGGGCGATCACCGCCCGGTTCGCCGCCAGCCGCTGCGCGTCGGTGGCGTCCTCGCCCAGGTCGGGCAAGACCAGTCGGGGCTGCGAGCGGACCACCACCCGGGCCGTCGGGCCGGTGAGCCGCGCGTCGAGCAGGTTCCCCTCGATCCGGTACGTCCCGGTCAGCGTGGGCCGCCCGGCCAGGTCCACCAGGAGCAGCCGGGGCCCGGCCGGCTCGGCCACCTTCTCCTGCCCGGCGGCGACGCCGGCCGGCCGCCGGCCGCCCGACGGCTCGATGCGACGGACCGTCGCCGAGCGCACGAGGACCAGCGCCCGGTCCCCGTGCAGCAGCAGGCTGTCCGGGGACCACTCAAAACGACCGTCGTCGCCGGTCAGGTCGAGCTGCCCGGTAGCCCGCCGGGTCGCCGCGTCCACCACCCGCAGCACGCCCCCGGTGACCGTGACGATCCGCCGGCCGTCGGTCTTCACCAGGTCCGGCTCGTCGGCGCCGGGCTCGTGGTTGTTGGTGCCGGAGGGTTCCGCCGCCGCACCGGCCGCCGCTCGCGCGCCGTCCACCGTCTTGGGCACCCTCGCCGGCTCGGCGAGCCCGCCCGGCGCCATGCCCGTGCGCCAGTTGGGCTGGAAGCCCCACGGCCCGACCGAGGCGGAGGCCGCGGCGCGCAGCCGGGTCAGCGCCTCGGCGCAGGTGTCGAAGGAGACCAGCCGGAGCGGGCCCGGCGGGGGCGGTTCCGGCTCGTGGCGTGGGAGGGCGGCGGCACTCCCGGCCAGCAGGGTGAGCGCGGCCAGCGTGCCGGCCGCGGCGGCGAGGTGTCCCCGTGTCATGCCCGCTTCGACGCCGCGTGTCCGGCTCCGGTTCCCGGCCGGCGTTCCCGACGGACGTCGCCGCGCCGAGAAGGCGGCGGACGACCCGACCGCCGGCCGGCGCGGCGACCTATGTAGCGACTCTTCTCGGGGCCGGCTCGGGAAGGCGGTGCCGCATTGGCGCCGCCTTCCGCTGCAACTGCGACGACGTTGTTTACGGGCATCCGAAATCGCCCGTCGGGAGCCGCTGCCCGGGTGACCCGCCCGAGCGGCGACCTCGGCCCGACGGATCGGCGGCCACGGCACTGCGCTCCAGCTCGGCTCCTGGAGACCCCCGGGCCGCTACGCGGAAGGCCCGACGCCGGGGATCTCGACCAGGCGGGACAGCACGATGGTGCTCCGGGTCGAGGTGACGAAGGACTCGGCGCGCAGCCGCTCCAGGGCATCCTCCAGGTGGGCGATGTCCGCGGCGCGCAGGTGCACCAACGCGTCCGCCTCCCCGGAGACGGTGTACGCGCCGACCACCTCGGGGTGCCGGCGGACGGCCACGCCGATCTGGGCGGGAGTGGTCCGTCCGGCGCAGAACAGCTCGACGAACGCCTCCGTGGTCCAGCCGACGGCGGCCGGGTCGACGACGGCCGTGAACCCCCGGATCACCCCGGTGGCGCGCATCCGGTCGACCCGGCGCTTGACGGCGGGGGCGGAGAGTGACACCCGGGTGCCGATGTCGGCGTACGACGCGCGCGCGTCTGCCACAAGTAGCGCAATGATTCGCTGGTCTACGGCGTCTATCTGCAACGTTTCGCCTTCGGGAAGCAATGGTTGTGGCTGTTACCAAAGTTGTACGGTACCTACCCTTGGTCACCGTGAACCAGCAGCGAGTCCCGCGAAAGCGGACATACCTCATGTGCTCGCCGGAGTACTTCGCCGTCGAGTACGCGATCAACCCGTGGATGGACGTCACCACCCCCGTCAACGCGGAGCTGGCGGTCAAACAGTGGGACCGGCTGCGGGGGGCCCTGGTCGACCTCGGTCACGAGGTCCACCTGCTCACTCCCGAGCCGGGGCTGCCCGACATGGTGTTCGCCGCCAACGGCGCGTTCATGGTCGACGGGACGGTGTACGGCGCCCGGTACAAGCACGAGCAGCGGTCCGCCGAGGCCGCCCTGCACCGGGCGTTCTACGAGGCCCAGGGGTGGCGGTTCATCGGACCGGGCGAGATCAACGAGGGCGAGGGCGACTTCGCGTACCTGCCGGAGGCGCACGGGGGCCTGATCCTCGCCGGCCACGGCTTCCGCACCGAGTTGCCCGCGCACGCCGAGGCGCAGGAGGCGCTCGGTCGACCGGTGGTGTCGCTGCACCTGGTCGACCCGCGTTTCTACCACCTCGACGTGGCGCTGGCCTCGATCGACGACGGGAACATCGCCTACTACCCGGGCGCCTTCTCGGCGGCCAGCCAGCAGGTCCTCGCCCAACTCTTCCCGGACGCGGTGCTCGCCGACGACGCCGACGCCCTGGCCTTCGGGCTGAACCTGGTCAGCGACGGCGCGAACGTCGTGCTCAACGGGGCCGCGACCCGGCTCGCCGGCAGGCTCAAGGCCGCCGGATACACGCCGATTCCGGTCGAGCTGTCCGAGCTGAAGAAGGGCGGCGGCAGCGTGAAGTGCTGCGTCGCCGAACTGCGCCACTGACCACGGCGGCGCTCGACGGCCGCGCCACCGCACGGCCGCGCCGACGGACGGCGGGCCGGTCTCACCTGGGGGGAGACCGGCCCGTCGCACGTCCGCTCCCGCTCGACACCTGCCGGCGTCGGCGGCGGCCCGTCCAGCCGAGCGTGGCCAGCTCGTTGATCAGCCGAGCGTGGCCAGCTCGTTGATCAGCACGTTGGACAGCAGTCGGCCGTCCCGCTGGACCTTGCGCAGGTACCACTTCTGCTGCGGGGTACGCGGCTGGTTGAACTGCCACGCCCCGCGCGGGCTGTCGATCTGGCCGATCTTGCCCATCGCCAGGTTGACCTGCTGCGAGGTCGGGTCCGGCCCGGCCAGCCGGATCGCCTTGTCCAGCACCTGAGCCGCGTCGTACGACGCCATCGCGTAGGTGGTGGGCGACGTGCCGTGGGTCTTGCGGTACGCCGAGGCGAAGGTGCGGTTCGCGGTGTTGTTGAGGTCGGCGGAGTAGTTCAGCGCGGTCACGATGTTGCGCGCCTCCACCTCCTGCACCTCGCTGAGCACCGTGCCCTCGGTCAGGAAGCCGGTGGCGTAGACCGGGCCGGTGTACCGCTCCCGGTGCAACTGCTTGATGAACTGCACCGCGGCCGGCCCGGCGAAGTGGCAGAAGATCGCGTCCGGCTTCCGACTCAGCGCCTTGCGGATGTCGGCGGCGTAGGTGGTGCTCCCCGGGGTGGTGGTGGGGTCGGCCCAGATCACCGGGTCGGAGATCCTGGGGTCCGCCGCCCCGGCCGAGCTGAACTGGGCCTGGAGGCCCTGGATCACGTCCCGGGAGCCAAGGTTGTCCGGCGCGATGATGGAGATCCGGCTGCCGGCGGGAAGCCGTTGCGCCATGTACGGGCCGAGCGCCCGGCCCGGCTCGTCCAGCACGTACGAGGTACGCCAGATGTAGACGACGCTCTGCAGGCTCTTGGGGGAGGCGTTGGAGCCGACCAGCGGGACCCGGGCCTTCTCCACGGTGTCCCGGATGCCGACCATGACCGCCGAGTTGACCACCCCGGTCAGCGCCAGCGCGCCCTGCTTGAGCAGGTTGTCCACCGCTGCCTTGCCGGTCTTGGCGTTGTCGCCCTCGTCGGCGGTCAGCAGGGTCACCGGATGGCCGCCGAGCTGCTGGTCGTGCAGGGTGAGGTAGAGCTGGAAGCCGTTGAGGACCTCGTCGCCGATGGCCTTGTAGCCGCCGGACTGGGGTGCGATGAGGCCGATCTTGACAGGGGCGCCGGTGGGGGCCGAGTCGTCCTCGTCCTCCGCGGCGCAGGCGGTGGTGAGGCCGGTGGTACCGAGAGCGGCCAACAGGTGGAGCGCCCGCCTACGGTTCATCTGGGACACCGAGTTCCTTCCGGGAGCTGAGCAGGGCCGATACCGCCCCCTCGGCGTTCTACCCCCTCCGCGACGCTGCGTCAATGATCAGTGATCAACCTGCAAGGAACGCAGCGCACGGGCCACTTCCGGCCACGCGGACGACTCCGGATCGATGATCCCGAAATGCTCGCATTCGGAAAGCTCGATCAAGCGGATCCGGCTCCCCGCCGCCCGCGCGGCGGCGACGTAGGACCGGCTCAGCGCCACCGGCACCTGCCGGTCCAGGACGCCGTGCACGACTACGGTCGGTGTCGACAGCGGTACCCGAACCGTGGGGTCCGCGTCCGCGTACCGCTCGGGGTGCTCCGCCGGGCCGCCGCCGAGCAGCGCCGCCACCGCGCCCGAGTCCAGGTCCAGCCGGTACGCCTCGGCGAGGTCGGCCACCGGGGCCAGCGCCAGCACCCCGGCCACCGTGTCCGGGGCGGACGCGGCGGCGTACAGCGCGAGGTGGCCGCCGGCCGAGTGGCCGACCAGCAGCGGCGGGCCGGGACGCAGCCGATCGCCCAGTGCCGGCCCGGCCAGCCCCGGCAGCGCCGCCACCCCGGCCAGCACGTCGGTCAGGGTGCCCGGCCAGCCGCCCCCCGGCTGCCCGGTCCGCCGGTACTCCAACTGGGCCACGGGGTGACCGAGCCCGGCCAGGGCCGCCGCCAGCGGGCCGGTGTGGGCCCGGTCGTACTCCGCCCGCCAGAAGCCGCCGTGCACCACCACGACCAGCGGCCGGGGCGGGCCGTTCCCCGCAGGTCGGCGCAGGTCGGCGACCTGGTCCGGATGCCTGCCGTAGGCGACGGTGGCGTCCGGGGCGGGGGCGGGGCGGGTGAGCACGGCACGGGGGTCGGCGGGCATGCCGGCGACGGTAGCGCGGAAACCCCGGCCGGGATCGGTCCCGCCGAGCCGGCCGCCCGTCGGCTGGGCGAAGATGGGAGGCATGACCGAAGCACACTTCGCTGGACAGAACGACGATCCGGATCACGAGGGCGTCGGGGACGCCGGCACGGTGGTGGTGGTCGGCCCGGACGGCCGGCCGGTCGGCACCGTGCAGACCGACGGGGCCGCCGGGGAGGACCCGACGCGCCTGGTGGAGCAGCCGGCCAAGGTGATGCGGATCGGCAGCATGATCAAGCAGCTGCTGGAGGAGGTCAAGTCCGCCCCCCTCGACGACGCGAGCCGGCACCGGATGCGGGAGATCCACGAGCGCTCGATCGTCGAGTTGAAGGAGGGCCTGGCCCCCGAGCTCCGCGAGGAGCTGGAGCGGATCTCGCTGCCCTTCACCGAGGACAAGGCGCCCAGCGAGGGCGAGCTGCGGATCGCCCACGCCCAGCTCGTCGGCTGGCTGGAGGGGCTGTTCCACGGCATCCAGGCGGCCCTGGTGGCCCAGCAGATGGCCGCCCGGGTGCAGCTGGAGCAGATGCGCTCCGGCCGGCAGGCGCTGCCCAGCGGCCCGGCCGGACTGGTGCCGGGGATGCCGGGGATGCCCGGCGTGGGCCAGCCGCAGGGCGGCGAGGGGCACAGCACCGGCCAGTACCTCTGACCGTCGCGCGCCGGGCCGTCCGCGGCCCGCCGCGGCTCACCCCACCCCGAAGACCTTCTCCAGGTACGCGGCCACGCCGTCCTCCGAGTTCGCCGAGGTGACCTCGTCGGCGATCTCCAGGACGGCGGGGTGCGCGTTGGCGACCGCCACCCCCCGCCCCGCCCAGGTCAGCATCGGCACGTCGTTGGGCATGTCGCCGAAGGCCAGCACGTCCCGCTGTTCGATGCCCGCCCGGGCGCAGTACCAGGCCAGGCCGGCGGCCTTGGTCACCCCGGCCGCCGAGATCTCCACCAGCCCCGTGTACGACGAGTGGGTCGCCTCGGCCAGCCCGCGCAGCGCCCCGGCGACCACCTGGACGAACAGGTCCGGATCCTGCTCCCCGGCCCGGGCCAGCAGCTTCACCGCTGGCACCGAGTGCAGCTCCTCGGGCGAGGTGACCGCCCGGATAGCCTCGGCGTCGGCGTCCCAGCGCAGCGGGTAGCCCGCCTCGTGTCGCATCTCCCGGCTGTCGACGATCTCCACGGCGAAGCTCACTCCGGGCACCTCGGCGCGCAGCCGGCGGGCCACCTCGGCGAGCAGTTCCGGGGCGAGCGGGTCGGCCCGCAGCACCTCGTCGGTCACCGGGTCGTACACCACGGCGCCGTTGGCGCAGATCGCCGGCAGCGGCTCGGCGAGCTGCTCGTACACCAGGGAGAGCCAGCGGAGCGGGCGGCCGGTGACCAGCACGACCGGGGTGCCCCGCGCGGACATCAGGGCCAGCGCGTCCCGGGTGCGTGGGCTGATCGCGCGGTCGTCGCCGAGCAGCGTGCCGTCGATGTCGGTGGCGACCAGCCGAGGTGTCTCTCCCATCACCGGGAGAGTAGTCGGTCCAGGTAGACCGCGACTCCGTCGTCGTCGTTGCGCAGGGTCACCTCGTCGGAGGCGGCCCGGACCGCCGGGTGGGCGTTGGAGACGGCCACCCGGCCCCATCCGGCCCACGCGAACATCGGCAGGTCGTTGGGCATGTCGCCGAAGACCAGCACCTCGGCCGGGTCCACCCCGAGCCGCTGCGCCACCACGGTCAGCCCGGACGCCTTGTCGACCCCGGGCGGGCAGATCTCGATGAAGCCGAGCCCGGCCTGGGTCAACGAGGCGACCTCCGCCGGGATGATCCGGCGGGCGGTCTCCAGCAGCGTGTCCACGTGGTGTTCGGCGGTCCGGGCGAACGCCTTGATCACGTCGCCGGAGAGGCACTCGTCGCGGGTCCGGGCCTCGAACCGGTCCGGGTACGGCCAGCTCGGGTGGTAGTCGCCCCAGAGCGGGGCGTCGTGCTCGTCGGACGCCTCGACCATCACGGTGAGCGGGCCGACCTCGGTCTCCAGGTCGGCGACCAGTCGGGCCAGCACCTCGCCGGGAAGTCGCTCGTCGCGCAGCACCAGCGGGCCGGCCGGGTCGCTCTGGTCGACCACCCGGCCCCCGCCGGCCATCACCAGGAAGTCGGCGGCGCGGATGTCGTTGAGGGTCAGCTCGGTCAGCCGGGGCCCCCGACCGGTCGCGCAGACCACCGGGATGCCGGCGGCCCGCACCCGGTCGAGCACCTCGTGCGTGTACGCGGAGACCGTCTCGTCGCTGCGGACCAAGGTCCCGTCGAGGTCGGTGGCGACCAGCTTGGGCAGTCCCGGGCGGGTCATCGTTCCTCCTTCGCCCGCCGCCGTCGCGCCGGCCCGTTCGTTCGGTCGTCGGTGCCTCGACCGGGAGTGACGGCGGGCAGCAACCGTACCTCGCCGCGCAGGCCGTAGCGGGGCTTCCCGGCGAACCGGCCGGCGACGCTGAACGTCCATCCGGTGTCCCGGCGGCGGGCGTGGGCGACGTGGTGCGGCCGGGCCCGGCGGTGCCGCCCGGGGCTGTGGCGTCCGCCGGTCCGCGCCGTCCGGTGGGCACCCCCGCCGGACGCCACCGGGGATGGGTGCGGGCCGCCGGGGCCCTCAGTCAGGCGGGCGGTTCGGGGCGGGCGAACGGCAGCGCGGTCTGGACGGTGAGATCCGCCGGCGCGGGCGGCAGGTCGGCGTCGCGGCCCGACCGGGGCGTGCCGCCCCGCCGGCCCCAGCGGCCCGGTTCGGGCTCCGGGTCCGGGCCCGTCGGCCCGGCCTCGTCGACCGGGGCGCTCTCCCGGCCGGGCGGGCCGGGGGCCGGCACCCGACCGGCGAGGTGCAGCGCCGCGGCCAGCAGCGCACAGGCCGCGAAGGCCATCACCAGGCCCCGGCCGTACTCGACCCGGAATCCGTCCTCGGTCGAGTAGAAAAAGGTGCGCTGCCCGGAGTCGTCGAGCGAGAAGGCCGTGGCGACCAGGACACCGAGCAGGGCCGCCGCCAGGGCGAGGCCGGCCACCCGCGCGTTGTGCCGCACGGCGGGTGTGCCCCGCAGGGCCAGGGCCACCGCCGCCGCCAGCGCGAAGAGCCCCATCAGGTAGCCCACCCCGAACCCGCCGATGTCGGACACCCCGCCCGGCACCCGCAACATGGTGTTGCCCGTGGGGCCACCGTTCGGCACGGTCAGCACCATCCACTCGCCGACCAGGGAGGCGAAGGCCGCCGCCACGCCGAGACCGGCCGGCAGCAGGGGCAGCCGCCGGTCCCGCCCCAGCCCCGCCAGCGGCCGACCGGCCCGCCGGGGAGGCGTGGGTTCGGGCCCGCCCCACTCCACGACGGCGGTGCCGTCGGACCGGGTGTCCTGCCGAGGGATGGGGAGATCCTGGGACATCGGCCACCTCTCCACCGCTCGCGGGCCTGAGTCGAATCATGACACAGCCGACACCGCGCGGCCGGGAACCGGGGCCGTCCCGGGACCGGATCCGATCGGGCGCAGTGGCTCGCCCGCCGCCCGGCTTTCGGTTAGCGTCGGTGCATGCCTATCCGTACCGCATCCGCACGCTGGCAGGGCGATCTCACCGAGGGTTCCGGCACGGTCCGCACCGGCAAGGGCGGACTCCAGGGGAACTACTCCTTCAAGTCGCGCTTCGAGGAGGGCGAGGGGACCAACCCCGAGGAGCTGATCGGGGCCGCCCACGCCGCCTGCTTCTCGATGGCGTTCTCCAAGCAACTCGCCGACGCCGGCGTCACCGGCACCTGGGTGGAGACCGCCGCCAAGGTGCACTTCGACAAGACCGACGCGGGGATGACCGTCACCCGGATCGACCTGGAGACGGTCGGCCAGGCGCCGGGCCTCGACGAGGTCCAGTTCACCAAGCTGGCCGAGACGGCCAAGGAGAACTGCCCCATCTCGCGCCTGCTCTCCCCGGGCGCCCAGATCAGCCTCACCGCCCGCCTCGCCTCCTGATCCCTGCGGCGCACCGCGCCCGCCCGGCGCGGAGGTCCCCGTCCGATCAGGATGGGGGCCTCGGCGTCCCGGGCCGGATCTTGGGCTCGGCGGAGCGTGGCGGCTCGGGAAGAATGGGGGCGTGGCGGTGGAGATGAGTCGGGAACGCTTCGAGGAACTGGTCGGCGACGCCCTCGACGAGGTGCCCGAGGAACTGCTCGGGCTGATGAGCAACGTGGTGATCCTGGTCGAGGACGACCCGCCCCCGGGCGACGATGACCTGCTCGGCCTCTACGAGGGGCACGCGCTCACCGACCGGGGCTGGGACTACTCCGGCGTCCTGCCGGACCGGATCTTCATCTACCGCCGTCCCATCCTGCGGATCTGCGACACCGAGGAGGACGTCGTCGACGAGGTGGCGGTGACCGTGGTGCACGAGATCGCCCACCACTTCGGCATCGACGACGACCGGCTGCACGACCTCGGCTGGGGCTGAGATCCACCCCGGCGCCGGCCCGCCGGCCCGTTCCGCCGGTTGCGCTGGTCACCTACCCTCCGAGCAGAACACCCCGACTCAGGAGGCACTTCCATGCGCAGCGCGCTGTTCTCCGCGGAGAACCTGGAGAAGGAGTCCGCCCAGCCCGGCATGCGGCTGCAGAACTCCAAGATGTTGAAGATCGAGCTCAACGGCGAGGCGATGGCCCGGGTCGGGTCGATGGTCGCCTACCAGGGCCAGGTGCAGTTCCAGGCGCTCGGCTCCGGCGGCCTGGGCAAGTTCCTCAAGCAGAAGCTCACCGGCGAGGGCGTCCCGCTGATGAAGCTCAGCGGCCGGGGCGACGTCTTCCTCGCCGAGCTGGCCAAGGACGTGCACATCGTCGACCTGGAGCCGGGCGACGCGTTGTCCATCAACGGTTCCAGCGTGCTGGCTTTCGACTCCACCCTCCAGTACGACATCCGGATGGTGGGCGGCGCCGGGATGGCCTCCTCGTCCGGCCTGTTCAACTGCGTCTTCACCGGTCACGGCCGGATCGCGATCACCACGAAGGGCACCCCGGTGGTGCTCAACGTCGACGCCCCGACGTACGTCGACCCGCAGGCCGCCGTCTGCTGGTCGGCCAACCTGCAGACCGGCTACCACCGGGCCGAGCAGTTCGGCCTGGGCTCGCTGCTGGGCCGCACCACCGGCGAGGCGTTCACGATGAGCTTCGCCGGGCAGGGCTTCGTGGTGGTGCAGCCCTCCGAGGAGCCGCCGGTCGCCGGCAGCGGCGCCCAGGAGCAGCAGGGCGGCCTGCTCGGCGGCCTGCTGAGCTGACCGGGGCGGGGTGCCCGCCGCAAACCGGGCACCCCGGTCTCAGTTCAGCTCGCCGGCACGCAGCCGGGCCAGCCAGGCCGCCGCGTCGGCGTAGTCGGCGTCCGAGAGGCCGGCCGGCGCGGGGACCGGCCGTTCGCCCGCCCCGTCGGCCCAGCGGTGCCGGGGGTACGACCCGAGGAAGCGCACGTCCGCGCAGACCCGGCGCAGCCCTCGCAACGCCTCCCCGAGCCGGATGTCGGCCACGTGGCCGGTGCAGTCGAGGAAGAAGACGTACCGACCCAGTGCCTCGCCGGTCGGTCGGGACTCGATCCGGGTCAGGTTGACCCCGCGCACGGCCAGTTCCATCAGGACCGACAACAGGGCGCCCACCCGGTCGTGGGCGATGTAGACGGCCAACGACGTCACGTCGTCCCCGGTGGGGGGCGGCGGCGGGCCGGGGCGGGACAGCAGGGCGAACCGGGTCACGGCGTCGGCGTGGTCGGCGATCTTGTCGGCCAGCACGGCCAGCCGGTGCCGGGCCGCCCCGATGGGGGCGCAGATCGCCGCGTCGTACCCGCCACCCGCCGCGCCGGCTGCGGCGGCCCCGTTGGAGAGCACGTCGACCACGACGGCGTCCGGCAGGTACGTGCGCAGCCAGCCACGGCACTGGGTGGACGCCTGCGGGTGGGCGGCAACCGACCGGATCGCCGCCAGGGACGTCCCCTGGCGGGCGGCGAGCACGAACTCGACCGGCAGGATCACCTCCCGCGTGATCACCAGGGGATCGCCCTCGGCCAACTCGTCCAGGGTCACCCCGACCGCGCCGCCGATCGAGTTCTCCAGCGGGACCAGGGCCGCGTCGGCGTCCCCCGCCCGGACGCCTTCCAGCGCCTCGCCGACGCTGCGGGCGGGCGTGCGGGTGCCGTGTTCGGCGGCCGGCACGGTGCGCAGCGCCTGCTCGGCGAAGGTGCCCTCGGGGCCGAGGTAGACGAAGCGGGTGGGTGGTGTTCCGGGCATGCCGCCCAGCCTACGCACCCGGTACGCCCCCCGGGACGGCGTCGCAGGCGAGCGTCCGGATGCCGGTCGGCCCGGCCACCCGTACCTCGATGGTGCAGACGTCGGTGCCGGCGGTGACCAGCTCCAGCGCGCCCGGCCGGCCCCGGGTGACCACCTGGAGCTCCTCGTGCCCGGTCACCCGGAGCACCGTGTACTGCCAGTCCCCGGCGCAGAGCGGGCCGGTGCGCACCCGCACCCCGACCGCCCGGGGCAGCACGTCGGCCGAGCCGCGCAGCAGTGTGATCACCCGGTCCCCGGACGGGCCCTCGCGGCAGGCGGTGGCGACCAGGTCGGAGCCGGCGGTGGGCGGCGGGACGGCCGGCGGCGGGGGAACCGGGCCGGGTGGGACGGTCGCGGTGGCCGGCGTGGTCGGGCCGGCGGAGGCGCCCGCCGTGGCGGTCGGCGCCGGGGCCGGCCGGCGCAGCTCCGGTGGCGTGCCGCAGCCTGCGGACGCGAGGGCGAGGGACGCGACGGCGAGCAGCACGGCCGGGCGGGATGGCCGGCGGGGTGCGGTACGGGGCGGTGCGGTGGGCGGCACGAGCCGATCCTTGCATCGAAGAGCGTCGTGACGGCCGGGCGGCCGTGCCCATCGTAGGAGCCGTAGGCGCGCAGGTGAAGGGTGGCGGCGCGGATCGTCAGTCGAGGAGGCGGTGGCCGGCCCGGCGCAACGTGGCGGTCGCCTCGTCCAGCCGCACGGCCGGGACCAGTACGTGGTCCGTGTCGTAGGTCGAGAACGCCACCACGTTGACCCGTGCCGCGGCCAGCGGGGCGACCAGCGCGGCCAGGGTGCCGGTCACCGGCTGGCCGAGGGGCCCCACGACCCGCAGGCACCGCCAGTCGGTCTCGGCCTCGGCCGGGGCGCGGGACGCGGGGCAGATCACCGAGACCCCATCGGCGGACCAGCTCACGCTGACCACCTCGCCGTCGCCCAGGTCGCCCCACAGGTCGGGCCGGATGGCGGAATCGGCGGTCAACCGGCACACCGCGTATTCCCCCGGCAGCAGAGCGACATCGAGCATGAGGGCACCCTACGGCCTGGGTGCCGGTCCGACCCAGCGCCGAAGGGTGCGGCGAGCGCCACATTCGTGCAGTTCAGGACGGCGATGGGCGGATCAGATCTCGGAGAAGAAGGTGAGCGACCCGGCCACCTTGCCATGGGTCAGCACCGGCGTGGAGATGGCATCCACCGTGGCGTCCGACCGGCCCGCCGTCGAGGCCTGGACCCGGAGCAGCCCCCGGGCGAGGCGCCCCGAGCGCAGGGCGAGCAGCGGCGGAATCTTGTCGGTGTCCTGCTCGGTGAGTTCGCCCCGGTTCGCGGTGAAGTCGAGCAGGCGCAGGCACCCTTCGAGCAGCGGGAGGCCGATCACGTCCTCGGGGCAGCACAGGCAGAGCAGCTCGCAGCCGGCCGAGGAGACCGCGACGACGCGGGTCTCGACGTCGATCAGCAGGCAGGGCTCGGCGGCGTGGGACACGGTGGCGGACCACTGGCCGAAATTGTCGGACTCCTGCTCCGGCGGTGTCCGAGCGGCGGGCACGAACACTTCCGAGATCGAGAGTTCGACGTGGGCCACCGCGCCTCCTATTTGCACCGACGGTCTGTCCACGCTGACCGGTTGTCGCGGGGACCGTCGACCGCGCTTCAGCCACCAGGCCGCCGGTGATCGGTTGCCCTGACCCGGCCGGCGACGGCGCGGCCGGTGCTCCGGGTGGTGACCGGACCGCGTGGCGTCGCCGGAGACGTTACCGGCGGTTGGCCGGCTTGTCAGCCGCCGTTCGGCCGTCGTCGTACCACCGGTAGTCGGCGGCGGGGCGGTACGTGCCGTTCATCCAGGTGCCGGGGTGCTGCGCGACCCGGGCCAGCTTGTCGGCGGTGGCGGGGCTGATCCGGTTGCCCCCGGCCACGAGCAGGCGGTCCAGCTCGCGGTGGGTGGCCATCAGGCAGTCCTTCGGCAGGCCGTACACGCTGATGACGCCGGAACCGACGAAGGTCAGCACCGGTGTCACCGGGATCGGCAGCCCGACGGCTGCGGAGAGCGCCTTGCTCGCCCGCTTGGCGTCCCGACGGGTCTCGGCCACGTAGGCCGGGCGCTTGCCGTTGATCTGGACGACGTCCCCCGCCACCAGCACCCGGGCCCGGCCGTGGTCGGCAATGGTCACCGCGAACAGGCCGCTCGGGCCGATCGCGAGGAACCCGGCCCGCTCGTCCTGCCCCTGGTCGAGGAGGAGGTCTGAATTGTCCGATCGGGGCCACTCGATGACGTGCCAGGCCGGCCCGAGGTGGTCGAGCCGGCCGAGGGCCCGCGCCCCGGCTGCCTCCAACCGGCGGGCGCCTCGCTCGGCGCGCCGGCGGCGAGCCCACTCCAGGGGGCTCGGACGGACCGGCTCGAGCGCCCCCGGCGCCTCGGCGCGGGGGTGTGGCACCGACACGGGCGGCAGTGCCCGCGAGGTGGGTGCTGCTCGGCGTGCGGGAAAGACAGTCATCGCGACCTCCGGCAAAAGGTCCCTCGAAGTTATGTCCTCACTACCCTACGTCGACATACCGGGTACTCGGCAAGTCGGAGCGCCGGAGTGAGTGTGGATGAATGCCATATTCATCCACCGATGTTTTATCGGATGCCGCCAAACCCTGCCCTACCCTTGGTCGGGTGACCCACTACGTGGACAGCGAGGTCGGCCGCCTCGGCACGGTGCTGCTGCACCGACCCGGGCCGGAGCTGGCCCGACTCACCCCGCGCAACAACGACTCTCTCCTCTTCGACGCTATCCCATGGGTGGGGAGGGCGCAGGAGGAGCATGACGCCTTCGCCTCCGCCCTGCGCGAACGCGGGGTGGAGGTGCTTTACCTCGCCACCCTACTGGCCGAGACGCTGGCCGTCGGCGAGGCCCGCGCCGAGCTGACCGAGCAGGTGCTCAGCGCACCCCGGCTCGGCGACACCCTGCGCCGCCGGGTCGCCGACCACCTCGCCTACCTCGACCCGGCCGCCCTCGCCGACGTGCTCATCGCCGGGCTCGCCCACGAGGAGTTGCGGATCAGCCAGGAGCGGCCGGGCGGGCTGGTCTACGCCCTGATGGACCGGCACGAGTTCGTCATCGACCCGCTGCCCAACCTGCTGTTCACCCGGGACTCCTCACTGTGGATCGGGGACCGCGTCGGGGTGACCAGCCTGGCCATGCCGGCCCGCCGCCGGGAGACCACCATCACCGACGCGATCTACCGGCACCACCCGCGCTTCGTCGGCACGGAGTTCGTCTACGAGCCGGGGCTGGAGCACCTGGAGGGCGGCGACGTGCTGCTGCTGGCTCCCGGGGTGCTGGCCGTCGGGGTGGGCGAGCGGACCACGCCCGCCGGGGCGGAGCGGCTCGGCCGGCAGGTCTTCGCCGCCGGGCTGGCGCACACCATCCTGGTCGTCCCGATCGCCCAGGAACGGGCCACCATGCACCTGGACACCATCTGCACGATGGTCGACGTCGACGCCGTGCTGATGTATGCGAACGTGGCGAGCACCCTGGCCGCGTACACGGTGGTGGCCGGGCCCGACGGCGAGCTGCGGGTGGACGGGCCCGCGCCGTTCCTGCGGGCCGCCGCCGACGCGATGGACCTCGACCAGCTCCGGGTCATCGACACCGGCCTCGACCCGGTCACCGCCGAGCGGGAACAGTGGGACGACGGCAACAACACCCTCGCGCTGGCCCCGCGGCTGTGCGTCGGCTACGAACGCAACACCGGCACCAACGCCCAGCTCGAACGGGCCGGCATCGAGGTCATCCCGATCGCCGGCTCCGAGCTGGGCTCCGGCCGGGGCGGCCCGAGGTGCATGTCCTGCCCCCTGGTCCGCGAACCCCTGAACCGGTAGGGCAGGGGCCCCTGCCCACGCCAGGCGTCGACAGGGGCCCCTCCGACGCCCGGCGCGGGTGCCTCAGCGGAGGGTGAGCTGACGGCCGAGCAGGCCGTGCCGGGCCCGGCGGCCCGCCGCGTCCAACGGCTCGCCGGTCTCCAGGGCCTCGGCGTAACGCTTGGCGAACTCGGTCACCGGCTCCTCCCACTCGACGGCCGGGACGTCCTCGGGCAGGTCCCAGACGGGCACGAGGCGGCCGTGCGCGCGGAACATGCCGGCGAACTTCGTGTTCCCGGCGAGGGGCAGCGTGCCGGCGGCGCTGAGCCGGGCCAGCGCGTCCAGGGCGGCGTCCTCGTCGTCCGGGAGCACCCAACGCACGTGCGCCTTCTCCGGCACCTGGCACCAGTACGCGGCCCGCGCCGCGGCGAGCCGCACGGTCGGGTAGATCGCCGCGTTGGCCCGCTCCAGCGAGGCCTGGACGGTCGGGTCGTCGGCGGCCCCCGGGTCGAGCCAGAACTCGAAGCCCTCGTGCATGGCGACGTCCAGCGGCCCGTCGACCAGGATGTCCTGGAGCCGGGGGCCGAGGCCCGGCAGCGGCGGCACCGCGACCGCCTTGCCGGGCTCGGCGCGCAGCGCGCAGAGCAGCGCCTCGGCCAGGTCCCGGGAGACGTCGCCGGACTGCTGGTGGCGCTGGAGACCGACGAAGACCCGGCCGTCGGCCTTCGTCATTGCCGGGGCCGCCATGGGCAGCACGGTCGCCAGGGTCACGGTTCGGTCGCCGTGCTCCTCGACCAGTTCGGGGACGAGCCGCAGGGGCGCGGACGCGGCCGGGACCAGCTCGCGCAGCGCGATCCACTCCGGCTCGTCGGTCAGCCCCTCGAACGGTCGGGGGACGAAGACGTCCCGTACCTTCTCCCGCTTGGGGGTAACTTCGGCGGCCCGCTGGCTCTTTCGACGCTTGCTCACGGCGAATCAGCCTAGAGGCCCCACCGGAGGCGGCGGACCCGACCCGCCCCGCTCGGCGGGACGGGGGTCAGCCGGCGGCGACGAGGCCCGGGCTGGGGGTGCCGGCGGGGTCGAACTGGGCCCAGACGCTCTGCCCGAGGCCGTCCCGGTCGACGCCCCAGCTGCTGGCCAGGCCGGAGACGATGTGCAAGCCCCGGCCGTCGACGGCGTCCTGGCCGGCGGCCCGCATCCGGGGCCCGGTGCCCGCCCCGCCGTCGGTGACCCGGAGCTGGACGAAGTGCCCGTCGCCGGAAGCCGGGCTCAGCCGCCAGGCCACCCGGACCACCCCGCCGGGGAGCGGCTCCGCATGCCGGATCGCGTTGCCGACCAGCTCGGCCAGGACGGCCACCAGGTCGGTCAGCAGCACCGCGGGGACGAGGCCGGCCAGCTCGTCGGCGAACCGGTGCCGGGCCAGGCGCGCGCCGGTGGGGTGGTGCGGCACCACCACGCACCACGACCGCTGGACCGGCCCTGAGGTCACCGCGCTCCTTCACGCCTCTCGGGCGGCGGCCCGGCCGCGCTCACGCGCGGCAGCCGCACCTCTGCGACCGTACCGCCACCTGCCCTCGGCCGGAGGGATACCCATCCATTCTGTTGCTCGACGATCCGGCGGACGAGGTACAGGCCGAGTCCGGCGCCCGGGTAGCCGCGGCGGTCGCCGGACTCGCCCTGCCAGAACCGGTCGAAGGCCCGCTCCACATGCTCCGGCCGGATGCCGATGCCCCGGTCGCTGACCCGGAACGACACGCTCTGGTCGTTGCCGGTGCCGGCGATCTCGATAGGCGAGTCGGGCGGGGAGTACTTGTCGGCGTTGGTGCACAGCTCGGTCAGCACCGTGGTCAGGCTCTGCCGCTCGCCGACCGCCCTCGGCAGGCCGACCGGCACGTCCAGCACGATCCGGCGGCGCAGGTCGGCGGGCAGGTCCGCCACCGCCGACCGGAGCGCGTCGCCGAGGTCGAACGGGGCCAGCGACTCACCGGGGCGTCCCTCGGTGGCGGAGGTGAGCAGCCGGTCGACCAGCCGGGCCAGTTCGTTGGCCCGCTGCCCGATGACCCGGGCGGCGTGCCGCCGGTCGACGTCGGTCAGCGAGTCCCAGTGGTCGGTGAGGGTGTCCGCGTACCCCTTGATGACGGTGACCGGGGTGCGCAGCTCGTGGCTGGTGACCGCGACGAAGAGGTCCCGGTCCTGGTCGCGTAGCTGCTGGTCGGTGATGTCCCGGAAGGTGACCACCCACAGCGCGCCCGGGCCGGGCAGCTCACCCGAGGTGATCTTCAGCCAGCGGCCGTCCGGCAGCCGGTGGTCGAGGACCTGACCGGACGGGGGGAGCGGGAACGGCAGCGGACGGTTCAGCGCCTCGGTGGCCGAGAGGCCGGTCACCGCGGCGGCGGCCGGGTTCCACAGCCGGACGTGGCCGCCCCGGTCGACCACGGCCAGCCCGTCGGCCAGCGCCGCCACCACCGGGCCGTCGCCGTGCACCGGCAGGCCGGTCTGGTCGCCGTACATGTGGGCGATGCAGGCGGCGATGTACGCCATCACCTCGTGCTGCCCGGCGGCCGTCGACTCGTCGTGGTCGAGGTAGAAGGCGTGCAGGGTGCCGACGGTGAGCCCGCCGATCTCGGCCCGCGCGACCACCATCCGGCGCAGCCCCCGGTCGACAAGCTCCTGGCCGACCGGGCCGGGGATCCGGTCCACCCGGATGTCGCGGACGCGGGTGCCGGAGAGCAGACAGACGGTGGCGGGGTCGGTGGGCGACACCGGGCGGCCGACGGCCCACTCGGCGCCCTCGGTCGCGGCGATCACCCGGCCGCCCTTGGGCGCGAACTCCACGAACGCTGTGCTGGCCGCCCCG
The DNA here is from genome assembly GCF_040296145.1 of Micromonospora sp. NPDC002296. Classification (NCBI taxonomy): domain Bacteria; kingdom Bacillati; phylum Actinomycetota; class Actinomycetes; order Micromonosporales; family Micromonosporaceae; genus Micromonospora; species Micromonospora sp. NPDC002296. Next base: position 82,348 of record NZ_JBEOWQ010000001.1, on the reverse strand, counting down.
ACGGCCGGCCGCACCAACTGGAGCAGCCGGTTCAGGACCGGCAGTCCGGCCTCCCCAGAGTTGATCATTTCGATCACCCTGCCATGGCCGGCGATGAGAGTGGCGAGGTCGGTGCGCTCCGGCATGTCCCGAGTGTGCCGCGCCGACTCTTCCATCGACACCCCCGGCTGTTCTGGCGTCCGTGCCGCGCCGCTGAGCCAGCGGGTCATCCCGCCCCGGGGACTCACCGGCCCAGCCGGGCCAGCGCGTGGGCCGGACGGTCGGTGATGATCCCGTCGACTCCGGCGTCGAGCACCAGCTCCAGGTCGGCCGGCTCGTTGACCGTCCAGACGTACACCTGGTTGCCGGCGGCCCGCAGCGCGGTCAACAGCCGGGGGCGGGACCGCACCAGCCCGATCCCCGGCCCGGCGATCCGGGTGCCGGCCGGCACCCGTCCGGGTGGCAGCCAGCGCGGCAGCACGTCCAGCAGCAGCACGGTGGGCAGGCCGGGGGCCAGGTCGTGGACGCGGCGCACGGCGAGCGGGGAGAAGGACATCACGGTGACCCGGACCGGGCTGTCCGCCCCGGGCTCGGCCAGGCCGTACCGGCGCAGCAGGGCCACCAGGCGGCGCTCGACGTCCCGGCCGTACCGGGAGGGGTGTTTTGTCTCGATCAGCAGCCGGACCGGCCGGCCGGCGTCCAGCACGGCGTCCAGCAGCCGTTCCAGGGTGAGCAGCCGGGTGTGCGACTCGTCGGGCGGCTCGTCGCCGTCCGACGGGGCGCAGCCCGGGTGCCAGGAGCCGAAGTCCAGCGCCTCCAACTCGGCGAGCGTACGGGCGCTGACCAGTCCGGTGCCGTTGCTGGTCCGGTCCAGCCGCCGGTCGTGCACGCAGACCAGGTGGCCGTCCCGGGTCAGCCGGACGTCGCACTCCAGCCCGTCGGCGCCCTCGTCGAGGGCCCGCAGGTACGCGGCGAGGGTGTGCTCCGGCAGGTCGGCCGAGGAGCCACGGTGGGCGAAGACGAGGGGATCCATGCCCGTCGCTCTCAGATGACCTGGCCCGGCTGCCCGTCCGCATCGACCACGGGTCGCCCGACGGCGGCCCACTGGCGCATCCCGCCGTCGGCGTTGCGCACCTGGTCCCAGCCGTTGTTCATCAGGTAGGCCACCACCTGCGCCGACCGGCCGCCGGAGCGGCAGATCACCGCCACCTCGCGATCGGTCGGGACCTCGGCCAGGCGGGCCTGCAACTCTGTCATCGGCAGGTGGTGGGCGTCGGGCGCGTGCCCGGCGGTCCACTCGTCGTCCTCGCGTACGTCGAGCAGGTAGGTGTCGTCGGCGATCTCGGTCACGGGCACGGTGGGAACCTGGGGTCCGAACACGGTCACCAAGCCTAGATCCTCGCCGGACCGAACCGGCGGGCGACGTGCGGAAGAGATGCGACCGCGCCCGTGACGCGGTCAGAGCCGGGTGATCCATCGGGGGTTGGCCTGGGCCCAGTCGGGCATCCGCTCGCCGCGGGCGGCGTCGAACAGGCCGTTCCCCCCGCCGTCGAGCACCACGTAGGAGACCTCGTCGATGGTCTCCGCGTGGGAGGGGACCTGCACACCGGTCAGCGCGTCCGGGGGCAGGTCCCGCAGGGCGAGCGCCAACTCCTCCAGGGGTACCCCGTTGGTGTCGACGGTCAGCGACGCGCCGACCGCCCGGATCAGCCGGTCCAGCCGCACCGGGTCGCGCCGCAGGTTCGTCTCGCCGGCCCGGTCCAGCATCGCCCGCAGGAGTTGCTGCTGGTGGCGCTGCCGGTCGTAGTCGCCGCCGGGCAGGTCGTACCGCTGGCGGACGTAGTCCAGCGCCCGGGCGCCGTCCATCTGCTGGCAGCCGACGGGGAAGACGGTCCTGGTGTGGATCGAGCGGACCTCGGTGTCGACGCACATCCGGATCCCGCCGAGCAGGTCGACGACCTGCCGCAGCCCGGCGAAGTCGATCAGCGCGGCCCCGTCGAAGCGCAGGCCGGTGAGTCGGGTGAGGGTGGCCGAGAGCAGCCGGACCCCGGCCTCGCCGCCGCCGCCGTGCTCGTACGCAGAGTTGATCTTGTCGCTGCCGCCGCCCCAACCGTTCGGCGCGGGCGGGATGGCCACCAGCAGGTCGCGCGGAATGGAGATCAGGTACGCCCGTTTCGTGCCGGCCGGCACGTGCACCACGAGGACGGTGTCCGACCGCTGGTCGTCCCCGGTGGCGCCGGGCCGCCGGTCCGAGCCGACCAGCAGGTAGTTCAGCGCGTCGTCGAGGTCGGTCCGGTCCCGCCGGGCATCCGGGTCGAGCAGTTGCTCCCGGGTCACCGTGCGCTCGTACCGGTGGCTCAGGATCTTGAGCCCGGCCACCGCGGCGGCGGCCAGCAGGGTGAGGGCCAGGCCGGCCCCGAGGAGCACCCGGCTCCACCGGGGTACGCGCCGACGGGCCGGCTCGCGCCGCCCCCGCCCGGCTTCCCCTGACCTGGTCGTGACGCCCCCCGCCGCCGAACGTGAAACCTTCTCGCGTCAGACTATGGGGGCGATTGGACCGACGGGCGGCTTTCGCGCAGTTCGGACGGCTTACCCGTAGGTGGGACGGCTAACTGCGGGCCGGACGGTTACTTGCGGGTGGAGAGCACGCCCGGGTTGGCGTACACGAACTCGGCGAGCTTGTCGTTCTTGATCGCCTGGAACATCTCCAGGGTCTGCGGGCTCAGCATCTCCTTCGAGCGGTCGGCGGTGGAGAAGTACTTCCCGCCGTTGGTGCGCAGCATGGTCAGGTCGTTGCCGGTGACCCCGCGCATCGTGAAGATCATGTCGATCATCGACACCCCGCCGGTGTCCAGCACGAGGGCCCCGCCGGCCGCCTTCATCAGCGCGTTGAGCTTCACCGGGTTGGTCAGGGTGCCGTTCTCGGTCGCCTTCTTCGCCATCGCCTTGATCAGCTGCTGCTGGTTCTGCTGGCGGTCGTAGTCGCCGCCGTCCAGGCCGTATCGCTGGCGGGAGTAGTCCAGCGCCGCCCAGCCCTCCATCTCCCGGCAGCCCTTCTTGTGCAGCACCGGGGTCATCTTCTTGCCGGTCTTCCTGGCGTCTGCGTTCCACATCGGCTTGCCGTCGACGTACGACATGTGGTGCGACTTGACCTCCTGGGAGACGCAGATCCGCACGCTGCCGAGGGTGTCGATGATCTTCTTGAAGCCGCCGAAGTTGATGATCCCCGCGCCGTCGAAGCTGACCCCGGTCATCTTCCTGATCGTCTTCGCCATGAGCTGCGCGCCGCCCTCCCAGCCGCCCCCGTTCTGGGCGCCGTACTGGAACGCGGCGTTGATCTTCTCGACGCCGTGGCCCGGGATCTCCGCTTCGGTGTCGCGCGGGATCGAGATCAGGTACGCCTGGTCGTGCGAGGCGGGGATGTGCAGCACGATGATGCTGTCCGCCCGGACGTCGTCGGCGGCCCAGCGCTCGCGCGCGTCCACGCCGAGCAGCAGCATGTCGATCGGGCCGTCCAGGTTCGCGCCGCCCTCGGCGTCGGACTTGCCGGCGTCGCCGAGCAGGTTGCCCTGGGCGATGTTTCCGGTGGCCTGACCGATCAGCGCCTTGCTGCCCACGATGGCGATGCCGCTGGTCAACATCAGCACCGCGCCGAAGACCAGGGTGAGACGCGCCCAGAGGGGGTCCTTGCGGCGGGCCCGCTTCTTCGCGGGGCCGCGGCTGGGGCGCTTGCCGCCGCGGCGGGGCTGCGACGTGACCCGCGCGGCTGCGCCGACGGGCTCCAGCGACGGGGGGCGACGGCTGGCTTGAACCGGCATGCGTGCTCCAGCTCGCGTTTTCGGGGGGGCGGGGGCGGGACCACTGTACGTACCGCTTCCCGTCAAGGCGAGTTAGTCACGTGATTATTTGCTGTTCTCCCGGTCGTCACTTACGGGAATTGCCCGAACGTCCAGGTCGATGCGACCGGTCGGCGGTTCGACCCCCGGGATGGGGGTTCTACCGCCGACCGGCGATGACGTCCGTCGAAGTAACGGGTGCTGCGCGTCAGTTCCCGTTACCGGTGCCGCCGGCCGGCTGGTTGGCCTTGACCCAGTCGGCCATCGTGTCCGTCGTCATGGCCTTGTACATCCCCAGGGCCTTCTCCCGGTCGGAGACCACCACCGACTCCCCGTTGATCGTGTCGCTGCCCGAGTTCGGGCTGGTGACGAAGATCAGGTTCTCCCCGCGCAGGCTGCGGAACTGCAATGCCATGTCGACCAGCGAGAACCCCTCATCCACCGTGACCGCGTCGGTCACCGACCGGAGGAAGGCGTTCAGCTTCTTCGGATTGGTCAGCGTCCCCGTGCTGGCCGCCTTGTCCATCAGCGCCTTCAGGAACTCCTGCTGGTGGCGCATCCGCGCGAAGTCGCCGTCGGGGAACTGCTTGCGCTGCCGGATCCAGTCCAGCGCCTGGGCGCCGTCCATGTGCATGGTGCCCTTGGTGAACTTCCGGAACGGCTTGTGGATCGACGTGACCGACCGCTCCACCTTCAGGTCGACCCCGCCCAGGGCGTCGGTGACCTGCTTGAAGCCGGCGAAGTCGATCGCCAGCACGTGGTCGATCCGCACGTCGGTGAAGCACTCCACCGTCTTCACGGCCAGCGGCAGGCCGCCGAACGCGAACGCCGCGTTGATCTTCCCCCGCTGACCCGTGCCGCACTCCGACTGGGCGTTCTCGGGGATCGGCACGTACAGGTCGCGGGGAACGGAGACCAGGTAGGCGGACTTGTGGTCGGCCGGGATGTGCATGACGATGATCGTGTCCGCCCGCCACTGGCTCTGCTGGTCCACCGGGGCGTCCGGGTCCCGCGAGTCGCTGCCGACCAGCAGGATGTTCAGCGCGCCGTTCACCGCCTTGGCCGGGCGACCGCCCGTCAGCTCCGAGAACGGGTCGGTGCGGGCCAGGTCGTCGTTGAGGTTGCTGGTGTAGAGCCAGGCGCCCGCCCCGCCGAGCAGCGCGAGCACCAGCACCGCCACGCCGGCCACCAGGCCGATCCGGCGCCACCGCGGCCCCTGCCCGCCCGGTCGCCGCCTTGGCCCGCCGGGACCTGTGGGCCCGCCCGGGCCGGTAGGCCCGCCGGGGCCGCCGAAGCCGCCGCCCGGTGACCGGTCGCCGGGCGGGGGGTACGGCTGGGCGTCGGACACGCGGGCGCGTCCCGGGGAGCCCTGGCCGGGGCCGGGGACCGAGGCGCGTCCGGCGCTGCGACTCAGGTGCGGTAGCGGGACGCCGGCGGGAGTGGTCGCTGACATGTACCCGAGGGTACGTAGCCCCGTCGAGTGTCGCGCCGAAGCGCAGGTCGCCCGGCGGGGCGTGGCCCGTCGGGCGGTTACCCTAGCCGCTCGCGGAAGTAGTCGATGGTGCGTCGGAGGCCGTCCTCGGGCGCCACCGACGGCTCGTATCCGAGCAGTTCACGGGCGAGGGTGAGGTCCGGTCGGCGCATCTCCGGGTCGTCGGCAGCCCGGGTGACGTACGTCACCTGTGACGCGCTTCCGGAGAGTGACACGATCAACTCGGCGAGTTGCCGCATGGTGAGCTCGTGCTCGGTGCCGCAGTTGACCGGGCCGGTCTCGGTCGAGTCGAGCAGCAGCAGGATGCCGCGCACCAGGTCCTCGACGTAGCAGATGGACCGGGTCTGGTTGCCCGTGCCGTGCACCGTGATCGGCTCGCCGCGCAGCGCCTGCGAGATGAACGTCGGGATGGCCCGGCCGTCGTCCGGTCGCATCCGTGGGCCGTACGTGTTGAAGATCCGCACGATCGCGGCGTCCAGCCCCCGATACCGGTGGTACGCCATCGTGGCCGCCTCGGAGAACCGCTTCGCCTCGTCGTAGACGCTGCGCACGCCGATCGGGTTGACGTTGCCCCAGTACGTCTCGCGCTGCGGGTGCTCCTTCGGGTCCCCGTACGCCTCGGAGGTGGAGGCCATCAGGAACCGGGCACCGTCGGCGACCGCGCGGTCCAGCAGGTGCAGCGTGCCCACCGAGCCGACCCGGAGGATCTCCACCGGCAGGGTGGCGAAGTCCGTGGGGCTGGCCGGGGAGGCCATGTGCAGGATCGCGTCGAACCGCTCGGCCAGCGCCGGGTGGTGGTTCGGCAGGCCGTCGGAGACGTCCGCCTCGACGAGCGTGAACGTCGGCTTCTCCAGCAGGTGGGCGACGTTGTCCTTGGAGCCCGTGACGAAGTTGTCCAGCACCACCACCGTGCAGCCGCGGGCGACGAGGGAGTCCACCAGGTGCGACGGCACGAAGCCGGCGCCGCCGGTGACGAGGACACGGTGACCGGGGCCGAAGCGCGGAGCGACCTTCATACGGCCAGCCTACAGAGGTGAGGAGGGGCCCCCTGCCGATGCCTCGGGCGTGGCGGGGGCCCCTCGACAGCTCGGCCGGTGCGGTGCCGAGCGGGTCCGGATCAGTGCGCGCCGGCGCCGGTGAGCGAGCGCACCTCCAGTTCCGCGTACTTCTCCTCGTCGTGCTCCTTCGAGATGACCGTGCCGATCCACCCGCACAGGAAGCCGAGCGGGATGGAGATGATGCCCGGGTTGGACAGCGGGAACCAGTGCCAGTCGTGGTCCGGGAACATCGCGGTCGGCGCCCCGGAGACCACCGGCGAGAAGAACACCAGCAGTACGGCCGAGAGCAGGCCGCCGTAGATCGACCAGACCGCGCCGGAGGTGTTGAAGCGCCTCCAGAACAGGCTGTAGAGGATCGCCGGCAGGTTGCCCGAGGCGGCCACCGCGAACGCCAGCGCCACCAGGAACGCCACGTTCAGGCTCTGCGCGTAGATCGACAGGGCGATCGACACCGCGCCGATGACCAGGGCCGAGAGCCGGGCGACCCGGACCTCCTGGCGCTCCGACGCCTGCCCCTTCTTGACCACGTTCGCGTAGAAGTCGTGCGCGAGGCTGGACGACGAGGCCAGGGTGAGCCCGGCGACCACCGCCAGGATGGTGGCGAAGGCGACCGCCGCGATGATCGCCAGCAGGGTCGCCCCGCCGAGATCGCCGCCGAAGAACTCCCTGCCGAGGGCCTCGGCGAGCTGCGGCGCTGCCGTGTTGCCGGCCTTGTCCTGCGCGACGATGTCCTTGCTGCCGACCAGCGCCGCCGCGCCGAAGCCCAGGGCGAGGGTGAGCAGGTAGAACGCGCCGATGATGCCGATCGCCCAGAGCACGCTCTTGCGGGCCGTCTTGGCGGTCGGGACGGTGTAGAAGCGGATCAGGATGTGCGGCAGGCCGGCCGTGCCGAGCACCAGCGCGATGCCGAGCGAGAGCAGGTCGACCTTGTTGTAGAACGTCTGCGTCGCGTCGCCGGCGACCTCGACGCCGTACTTCAGGCCCGGTCTGAGGAGGGCTTCGCCCTTGCCGGAGGAGGAGGCGGCGGCGCCGAGCAGCTCCGAGAGGTTGAAGTTGTATTTCGCCAGCACCAGCAGGGTCATCACCAGCGCGCCGGTCATCAGCAGGAACGCCTTGACGATCTGGACGTACGTGGTGCCCTTCATGCCGCCCACGGTGACGTAGATGATCATCAAAGCGCCGACCATGATGATCGTGGCGATCTTGGCGGTGTCGGCGTCCATGCCGAGGAACGTGGTGCCGGGCTTGATGCCGAGCAGCAGCGCCACCAGCGCGCCCGCGCCCACCATCTGGGCCAGCAGGTAGAAGATCGACACAGTGATCGTGGAGACCGCCGCCGCCGTCCGGACCGGGCGCTGGCGCATCCGGAACGCCAGCACGTCCGCCATCGTGTAGCGGCCGGAGTTGCGCAGCAGTTCGGCGACGAGCAGCAGCGCCACCAGCCAGGCGACCAGGAAGCCGATCGAGTACAGGAAGCCGTCGTAGCCGTAGAGGGCGATGATGCCGGCGATGCCGAGGAAGGACGCCGCCGACATGTAGTCGCCGCCGATCGCCATGCCGTTCTGGAACCCGGAGAAGGACCGGCCGCCGGCGTAGAAGTCGGTGGCCGTCTTGGTCTGCCGGCTCGCCCAGACGGTGATGGCGAGGGTGATCGCCACGAAGACGAGGAACAGGGTGATGGTCAGGTTGCGGGCGGTGCCGCCGCCCGCCTCAGCCGCGAGGACCGTGTTCATGCCTCACCTCCCCGATCTCGTTGCGGATCCGGTCGGCGACGGGGTCGAGCCGCCGGTCGGCGAACCGGGAGTAGAGCCAGGCGATGAGGAACGTCGAGACGAACTGGAGCAGCCCGAAGACCAGGGCCACATTGATGTGGCTGCCGAACAGCCGCGTGCCCATGAAGTCCCGCGCGTACGCGGACAGGATCACGTAGAGCGCGTACCAGAGGAAGAACGCGACGGTCATCGGGAAGACGAAGCCGCGCAGCGCGCGACGCAACCCGACGAACTCGTCCGACCGCTGTACGGCGAGGTACCGGTCAGCGGCGGACGCGGCCGAGGTCGCCGTCTCCGGCGCGTCCGGCGCGGGTGTGTCCGTTGACATCTGTGGATCACCACCTTCACAGGCGTGGGGAGTTTCGCGCACGGTATGAACCCCGCCCCTCGCCCGGGAAGACGTGGGCCGACCCCGGTCGCCCACTGCGCCGAACGGTCGCCTGCCTGCGCCAAGTGACCCACGTCACTCCGGTGACCGGTTGGCGGACCCCACGCGGCGACGTGACGGCCTCCCCGCTCAGGTCAGCTCGTGGTACCGGCCCCGGTAGTGCAGGAGGGGGGTGGTCTCCTCGGTCAGGGTGACGGCCTCGATGGTGGCCTCGACCAGCAGCGCCCAGCCGTACTCGCGGGCGGTGTCGAGCCGGCAGCCGGCCCAGCCGCCGGTGTCCGCGGGGACCGGGCCGTACTCCGTGTCGGCCCAGCCGCCGGTGGCGAAGAGGCCGCCCGGCGACGGGAACAGGCCGGCGAACCGGTCGGCGAGCTGCCGGTGCGCCGGGCCCAGCGGCACGACCGCGAACCGTCCCGCCTCCTCGACCGCCGCCCACAGGTCCGACTCCGGGTCGACCAGGCCGAGCAGCCGGTCCGGCTCTCCCTCGGCGACCAGCGTGGACGACACCGTCAGGCCGGCCGGCCCGGGCGCGGTCCAGAGCGTCACCGGAGCCGCGAGGCGGCCCCGCAGGCGACGGGCCGGAGACTTCTGCCCGGAGGGCACGGCGAACGGGTCGGTGTGGTGGATCTCGGCACCCGGCTGATGATTCACGTGAAACATTGTGCCGCCCCGGGCGCGCGCCCAGCCCAGGAACCGCTCGTGCAGGCCGGCCGGGCGCGCGCGACCACCGAGCTGCGCGAGCTGGTCGCCCGCCTCCGCCGTTAGCGCCCGAATCGAATCCGCGCCGTGGATGCGGGTGTGGGAGTTGCGGCGCGGGTGATCGATAAGTGAAGTCTCCGGTACGTCATTTATCAACGAAGAAGACCATCAGAGGAGGCCTCTGGATCACCCTGCCGGCGAGGTGGCATGACCTGAGTGATGGGCAGCGGGCGGCGTTGGCACCCGTGGGGCGTAGGCCAGGTCGGCCGCCGACATGGACGAAACGGCAGCTCATTGATGGGATTTGGGTGCGACGTGCCGGGCGTGTAAATGGGATCCGCAGGCCGAACCGCCGGGCAGATATATGGCCTGCGGGCAAAAGCGGGCGGCGGCCGGCTCAGGAACCGTCCGTGCTGGGTCCTGGTCGACAAGGCGTACACGTCCAAGGCCAACCCCCGCTGCCTACCCCGACCTGGGATCGCCGCGACCATCCCTTCAATGCCGACCAGGACGCCGACCGACGTAAGAAGGGGTCCTGGTCAGGGCCCCGGCAAACTCGTTAGGTGATGCCAAGTAGAGATCAGTAGTCGATGGCTGTCGCGGGCGTGGTGGCGGTTGGCGGCGGCGATGTTGGTGATCCCGGTCAGGCGTAGTGCGCCGATGGCGGCGTTGCGGAGGGCGGCCATGACCTGTGGTTCGGTGCCGGTGCGGATCTGGGAACCGGCGGTCGACGGGCTCGGACCGGTTTTGGGACGCTCTTGAGTGTCCGGACATGAGAGAGGTACTCCACGGGATCGCGGTGCAAAGCGCGAACAGGATCCCGCACAACACCTTGCGGTCATCCGAGGGCTTGCGTCCGGGTGGCAGTACCCCTGTGGCGGACAAGGTCATGATATCGACATCTATCGAAGTGCATGCTACGCTTCTGTAGTGATTGTTCACCCGGATTCCTCTCATGGGAAGGGACAGATGAAACTCAAAAGACTGGCCGCAACTACCTCAGTCCTGCTGCTTACTGCAATGGGCTCCGTGGTTGTCAGCACCGCCGCGCCAGCCAGCGCGTCATGCAGCCATGCTAATACTTATGGGGATGGCCGTTACGGAAACTGGTTTGAGGTCGCCAACGTCAATATTCGTAGCGGCCCGCACACGTCGTGTGGTGTTGTCGCCTATGGCCAGACTTCACATCTGGTAGATTACTATTGTTTCGTCACTGGTGATTCCGTGACGGCAAACGGCCGTACGTCCAATACCTGGACCTATCTGAGGGATGTAACTACTGGTTATCATGGTTGGGTTAGCGACACTCTCCTCTGGGACTGGGGCAGCGACACAACTTGCTGACGTGCTGAGCGGATCTAAGGGTTGCAGCACGGGGTTTTATTCTTGCGAGGAGCTGGAAGTTTGGCGAGATGCTCGGTTGGGGTGGGGTGCCCCAGTCGGGCATTTTGCGTGAGTTTAACGACTGCGGCAAAGCTGACGAGGTTATTGAGGATTAGGTCGGTACGATTATTGAAGTGCTGCCGTAGTGGTCCATGTGGGTTGTTCATCGGATTCGCGTTCGTGATCGATGCCAAGCCGTTGGAGCCTGTCGGTCTGTTTGGGTAACAGCCCTGCCTGAGTTAATTAGTGCTCGGTCAACAGCCTTGAACGGTTGAATTCGGGCGCGATCTTGGAGTTGACGGCGAACGCGGATTTCGGCCGTGTGTGCTGGTTGGGGCATCGGATGTAGGCGCTGGTGGGGGTGTCCTGCTCGGCGTGGCTGCGGTAGTCGATGCCGTTTAGGGCGAAGCGCCGAGTCGGGTTGGTGCTACCCCAGGCGCGGACCTCGGGATGCTTGTGCGGGAGAAGTAATTTGCGATCAAGTGCAGGCGTTGGTCGGGCCATCGGGCGCGTAGGGTCTTGAGGGAGCTGAGGAACTGGCACCAGCGTTTGCGGTCGTGCAATCGGTCCGGTCCGGTGCTCAACCTGCCCCCGAGGCATGGCACGACTTCATCCAGCGGGCGAGGTGCCCATGATCGTCTGCTGACATTCACTCGTCGGTGGTGAGGGAGCGGCGGGCGGCGGTCAGTACCTCCGGGTCGGTGCAGCCGGTGGCGTACCCGGCGATCCGGCGGCGGATGTCCCGGCCCAGCAGCCACACCCCGACCCGGTCGGCGAGCGGGCGCAGGAACGCCGGCCGGCAGCGGAAGCTGTACCGCCAGGTGGCGACCGCCGTGCCCGGCTCCGGGCCGGGCGTGAACCGCCAGCCGCCCGCGAACATCTCGAAGAACCACGGGCCCCGGACCATCTTCATCCCGACGTGGCTCGGCGGCGCGAAGGAGACGTACTCGCTGACCATGACCAGGCCGTGCCGGGACCGGGTGAACGTGCGCACGCCCTTGCCGGGGCGGGTCGCCCCGTCGGTGAAGTGCTGCTCGCGGACGAACGGGTCCCACCGGTAACGCACCGGAGCGACGGTCTGCGACACCGCGAAGGCCAGCTCGGGCGGCACCGGAACGGTGATCGCCGACTCGACGACAGGCATCGGCCCATTGTGCCGCCACCCGCCAAGCCACGCATGAGGACGGCCGGCGGCGCGTGCGCGGGGGCCTTATCGTGCCGGGCATGGCCCCCGTGACGCCGCAGAAGCTCGCTCAGACCCGCATCCTCGACGTCGACGCCCTGGCCCGCAACGAGGTGGACCTGCGGACCTACCCGCACCGGCACCTCGCCCTGCTCGCCCGCCCCGGCCTTGACCGGCCAAGCGCCGTCACCCTGCTGATGGAGGGCGTCGAGTACCTGTCCCAGTTCGGGTGGGAACTGGTCAACGTCACCGACACGAACCGGAACGTGTTCCTCTACGCGTTCCTGCGTCGCCGCTGACCCGCGTTCCCGCGCCGCCGCTGCCCGGTCACCGCCGGGTGGGTCGTCAGCGGCGCGGGGTGACGGCCGTCAGCAGCTCCGGGGCCCGCCGGTCGAGCAGGTCCCCGGCCAGGTACGTCCCGAGCAGCGCCGCGCCCAGGCCGTACGCGAGGCCCAGCGGCAGGGCCAGCCAGAGCCAGACGTCGCCGAGCAGCGCCGCCGCGACCACCATCGGCACCGCGGCGACCGCCGAGCCGATCATCGACAGCAGGGTGAGGAGACCCTTCGCCAACCCGGCCCCGCTGTTCATCGCGAACGGGTTGCTCGTCTCCGGCAGCGAGTACGCCCCGAGCACCGAGATGAGCGCGTTGATCGCCAGCCCCACCCCGTACGAGGCGAGCAGGGTGCCGGCCAACAGGCCCAGCCACGCCGGCCGGCCCAGCACCACCGTCAGGACGACCGCGACGACGGCCAGGATCGGCAGCACGTACACCGAGAACGCCGCCGCCCGGGCGCGCAGCTCCAGCCGGCCCGGCACCCCGGCGACGACGTTCGCCGCGTACGCGCTGCCGTCGAACCCGAACTGGTTGGCCAGGGTGACTGAGGCGAGCACCCCGACGAAGATCACCGAGAGGCTGGCCAGCACCGGGGAGGAGTCCGGGGCGGCGAACTCCATCCCGTTCTCCGTCGAGAAGCTCGTCCCGCCGAAGTTGACCATCACCGGCACGAAGATCCCGATCACCGCGATCGTGATCAGGTTGGCCCGCCGCCGGGCGTCCCGCCACCAGTAGCGGCACTCGCGGGCGACCAGCGCGCCGAACCGGTCCCGCCGGGCCCAGCCGAGAGCCCGGGGAAAGAGCTGCGCCACCGCGCCGCCGACCGGGCCGCGGCGGACCTTCGCCGCGCCCCCGCCGGCCGCCCCCACCATCGCCGACTCCAGCGACCGGGACCACCACCACAGCAGCGCCCCGATGGCCGCCGCCGTGATCAGCAGCTTCAGCGGGGCCGCCCACGCCCGCCCCTCGGCCACGTCGATGCCGACCGTCCACGGGGCGCCGAACGGGGTCCAGCCGACGATGCGGGCCACGCCGGCCAGCCGGTCCCAGTCGGCCTGCCGCACGGCGGCCAGCACCACGAGCTGCAACGGGCCCAGCAATGCGGCGAGCACCGCGAGCAGCACGGCCGCCAGGTCACGTACCCTCCGCGACCGCAGCATCGTGGCGAACGCGCTGGTCACCGCCCGGCTCGCGGCGACGCAGAGGATCAGCCCGGCGGCCACCCCGACGGCCGCGACCAGCGCCGCCGCCCACCCGCCCAGCATGCCGGCGGTGAGCACCAGCCCGAGGGTCGCGATCAGCACCGCCACCGTCGGGACGCTGACCAGCGCGGCGGCGAGCAGCCCGGTGACCAGGGTGCGCCGGGTCAGCGGCAGCAGGGCGAACCGGGCCGGGTCGAGCGTCTCGTCCACGCCGAAGAAGACCAGCGGCAGCAGCAGCCAGCCGAGCACCAGCAGGCCACCGCCGAACGCGGCGACCATCAGCGCGTACTTCGGCTCGTCGGACAGCCCGGGGGCGGCCAGCAGGAAGAACCCGGTGGCGGCGAACCAGAGCCCGGCGACCACCCCGCCCACGAACATGGCGATCCGCCAGCCCTGGCCACGGAAGTTGTTGCCCATCACCCGCAGCTTGAGCCGCACGAAGTGCCGGGCCGAGACCGGTCGGGCCCGTTCGGCGGGCGCGGTCACCGGGACAGCCACGCCAGCTCCTCGCCCGTCGCGGTGCGCCCGCCGACCACCTCGACGAACACGTCTTCCAGCGAGCGGTCGCCGCGCACCTCGGAGAGGGTGCCGACCTGCTTGATCGTCCCCTCGGCGAGGATCGCCACGTGTGAGCAGAGTCGCTCCACGACCTCCATCACGTGACTGGAGAAGACCACCGTCCCGCCGCCGACGACGTACCGGTGCAGGATGTCCCGGATCAGCGCCGCCGACACCGGGTCGACCGCCTCGAACGGCTCGTCGAGCACCAACAGCCGGGGCCCGTGCAGCAGCGCGCAGGCCAGGCCGATCTTCTTCTTCATGCCGGCGGAGTAGTCCACCACCAGGGTCCGGCCGGCGTCGCCGAGGGCGAGCACGTCGAGCAGCTCCGCCGCCCGCTGGTCGACCACCGCCGGGTCCATGCCGCGCAGCAGACCGTGGTACGCCAGCAGCTCCGCACCGGTGAGCCGGTCGAACAGCCGCACGCCGTCCGGCATCACGCCGAGGAGCTGCTTGGCTCGGACCGGATCCGCCCACACGTCGTGCCCGAGCACCCACGCCCCGCCCGCGTCCGGGCGGAGCAGCCCGACCGCCATGGACAGGGTGGTGGTCTTGCCGGCGCCGTTCGGGCCGAGCAGCCCGTAGAACGAGCCGGCCGGGACGTCGAGGTCGACGCTGGCCACCGCCACCTTGCCGTCGAACCGCTTGGCGAGGCCACGCAGCGCGAGCGCGGGGTGCTCATCAGTCATGGTCCGACGGTATCCGGCCGGGACGAGTGATCGCTCCCGCCACGGGACGAGCCTGGCCTCCTCCTTCGGCAGGAGGCGGGTCCGGCGCACGGCTGACCGGGCCCGTTCAGGGGAAACGTCAGGAGGGGGACCTTCCCTCGGCGCGGAGCGCCTCGGGGGAGTGCAGGCGGAGCATGGTGCCGGCGATGTCGGCGGGAAGCCGGCGACGGGTCGCCGTCGACACCGCGATCATGACCGTGAAGGCGAGCGGGACGGTCCAGGCGGCCGGCTGCGTGGTGAGCGTGGCCGGCCAGCCGGACAGCGGCGGCCCGAGCACCGTCAGCAGCACCGCCCCGACGGCCGCGCCGCCGCCCACCAGCACCCCGGCGGCTGCACCCACGTCGGTCAGGCCGCGCCACCAGATGCCCAACACCAGCAGCGGGCAGAAGCTGGACGCGGCGACCGCGAAGGCCAGCCCCACCACCTGGGAGACGTCCAGCCCCGAGACGTTCAGCGCGAGCACCGTCGGCACCCCGCCCGCGATCACCGTGGCCAGCCGGAAGCCGCGTACCGAGCCGCGCCCCAGCACGTCCGTGGAGATCACCCCGGCCACGCTGGTGAGCAGCCCGGACGAGGTGGACAGGAACGCGGCGAACGCCCCGGCCGCGACCAGTGCGGCGAGCAGCCGGCCGGTCGTGCCGTCCCCGAGCGCCGCCCCGGGCAGCAGCACCACCACCGCGTCGGTCTGCCCGGTGACCAGCAGTTGCGGGGTGTAGATCCGGCCCAGCACCCCGTACAGGGTGGGCAGCAGGTAGAACGCGCCCACCAGGGCCAGCACCACCAGGGTCGTGCGTCGGGCCGCCGCGCCGTCCGGGTTGGTGTAGAACCGGACGAGCACGTGCGGCAGCCCCATGGTGCCCAGGAACGTCGCCAGGATCAGCGAGTACGTGGCGAACAGCCCCCGGTCGTCGTCCCCGGCGGTGTCCGGCAGCAGCCAGTCGGCGGCGTGGGTGGCCGTGCCGGAGACCTCTGGCACCGGGTCACCGGCCGCGAAGTCGAGACGGTCGCCGGGGCGTACCTCGCGGGCGTCGCCGTCGGGGAAGGTGAGGGTCGCCCGGTGCTCGACCACGACGGTGGTCGCGGTCCGGAACGCCGGCCCGTCGGGCGGGGTCACCGCCGGGCGGGCGTCGGCCTGCCACTGCAACACCAGGAAGATCGCGGGTACGGCGAGCGCGGTGAGCTTCAGCCAGTACTGGAACGCCTGGACGAAGGTGACCGCCCGCATCCCGCCCAGCGCGACGTTCGCGGTGACCACCACCGCCACCAGCACCGCCCCGACCGGGTACGCCGCTCCGGTCAGCGTGGCCAGGGTCAGCCCCGCCCCCTGTAGCTGCGGCACCAGGTACAGCCAGCCGATGAAGATCACGAAGGCGGTGGCCAGGGTGCGCAGCCGGCGCGAGCCGAGCCGCAGCTCGCAGAAGTCCGGCAGGGTGAACGCGCCGGACCGGCGCAGCGGCGCGGCCACGAACAGCAGCAGCGCGAGATAGCCGGCGGCGAAGCCGACCGGGTACCAGAGCACGTCCACGCCGTACTTGAGGACCAGCCCGGCCACGCCGAGGAAGCTCGCCGCCGACAGGTACTCCCCGCCGATCGCGGCGGCGTTCCAGGTCGGGCTGACCGAGCGGGAGGCGACCAGGAAGTCGGAGGTGGTGCGGGCCAGGCGCAGCCCGTAGAAGCCGATCCCGAGGGTGACCAGGGTGACCGCGACGATCGCGGGGACGACGTACCCGTTGCCCATCTCAGCGCTCCGGCCGCTGGACCAGGTCGGTGAAGTCCTGCTCGTTGCGCTCCGCCAGCCGCACGTACGCCCACCCGACCGCGATCAGGAACGGGAAGGACGCCACCCCCAGCAGCAGCCAGGGCAGGTTCACCCCGAACACGGTGACCCGGCCGACCGCCGGCGCGATGGCGAACAGCAGGGGCAGGCCGCCCAGCCCGATCAGCACCACCAGGCTCAGCCGCAACGCCAACGCGAGCTGGGCCCGGACCAGCCCCCGGACCAGCGCCTCCCCCACCCGGGTCTGCTGGGTCAGCTCGGCCCGGGCCCGGTCCGCGTCGGGCTCCCGGCGGGACACCTCGGCCAGCACGACCCGGGTCCGGCCCGGCGCGACCGGCATCCGGCCCGGGGTCCCGGTCGGGGTGACCGGTGACCCGGCCGGGCCCGGGGCCCGGGGTGGCGGTACGGGATCGTCAGGTGCGGCCACCCCGGCAGTCTCGCCCGATCGACGGGATTGTCAAGGGCGTCCGCGCCGTGGCCGTCCGCCGCGCGGGGCCGCTGTCCGTCGGGCCGTCCGCGTGTCGGTCCTCACCTCACCCGCGGCGGAAGGGTGGGGCAGCTCAGGGCCGTCGCCCCGACCGGCGACAGGTCCAGCAGGTCACGGGCCGCCGCCCGGCCCAGGTTGGCCGTCCGGACGTGGTCGACCGGCAGATCGAGGGCGATGTTCCACAGCGCGCAGGAGCGCAGCGGCTCGGGCAGCCGGTCCAGCGCCGGCACCGCGTCGGCGGAGAGCCGGGAGGCGTACCGCACGTCGATCATTCCGGTCAGCCGGTACCGGTCGACGTTGCGCTCGGCGATCAGCCGGTCCGGGTTGACGGCCGCCAACCCGAGCAGGGCGAGCACCGCCGTACCCACCACCAGCGGCGGCAGCCAGTCGGCCCGCAGGCGCACCACGGCCACGCCGACCAGGACGAACAGCACCCCGAGCCACAGCTCGACGGCGGCCACCACCAGCCGCAGCCGGGTCGCCCCGTACGCGTCGGCGTACACCTGCATCCGGTGCAGCGCCGAGACGACCACGACCAGGCTGAGCGCGGTGAGCGTGCCGAGCAGGAGCCGGAACAGGAGCCGGTCGGCTCGGGTGGCCCGGGGTGCCCAACGGGTGGCTCCGGCGATCACCAGCAGGGTGAGGGCGGCGACCGTCAGCAACTGCCAGAAGCCGCCGCGGCCGTACTGGGCGTAGCTGAGGCCGGCGGTGCGCAGCACGTGGGCGGAGCCGCCGAACAGCACGGTGAGCTGCACCAGCACGAACGCGGCGAACAGCGCGTCGAGCAGGGCCAGCGGCACCACCCACTCCAGCCGGCGCACGGGCCGGCCCGGGGCGGCCCGTAGCCCGTCCAGGTCGGCGGGTGCCGCCAGCAGGTACGCCGCGCCGAGCAGGCCGGCACCGATCAGCGCGCAGCGGAACAGCCAGCCGATCGTCGCGCCCACCGACACCTCGGGCAGCAGGCCCGTCACCAGGTCGGCGAAGACCGCGTCGGCCGAGGAGAAGAGGAGGCCGAAGACGAGCAGCAGCGCCACCGAGGCGGCGACGGTGGCGAGGCCGCGCCCGACCGTCGACCCGCCGGGGCCGGACCTGGGCAGCCCGCGTCCCGCCCAGGGGAGCGCCCGGAACAGGGCCGCCGGGGTGATCGAGGCGGCCGTGAGCATGCCCAGCGGCGTCCGGGCGCCGGCCACGGCGAGGACGCCGGTGACCACGGCGGCGAGCAGGCAGAGCACGAAGAGCCAGCCGGCCGCCCGGACGTACCCGACCGAGACGAGCGCGATGGTGGCGACGGCCCAGATCAGCCGGTCCGGTGCCCGCCTCGGGGCCCGGCCCGGTGCCGGGCCCGCCGGCTGGCCCAGCACCGGGTCCGGTGCGCGGCCCTCCGCCTGATCCGCCGCCCGCCCCGGCGCCCCCGTGGCGTCGGGACGGCCGGCGGACCCGGCAGCCGCCCCGGTTCGGGCGGTCGTGTCGGGGGAGACGTCGGTGCCGGCAGTTGCCTCCGGACGGACCATCGTGCCGGGCGGTGGATCGGACGCCGGGCCGGGCGTCGAGCCGTCCGGTGCGGGGTTCCGGCGTCCCGTGGCGGCCGTGACGAGCGCGGCGGTCGCGGCGAGCACCGCCACCAGCCAGCCGAGCCCGGGGCGGTCGAAGGGGACGAAGAACGCCGCCACGGCGGCGGCCACGGCGACCGCGCCGAGCACCACGGGCCGGGCCGGCCCGTTCGGCCCCGGCCACCGCCGCTCAAGAAAGGACGGTGGCCGAGGCGGAAGCCCAGTCCGCGCTGGCACTCCTGGCTGCGGCGGCACCCCTGTTCGGGGCGTCCCGGAGGCGGCCTGCCCCCCACCGCCCGCCACCGCGACCTGCTGCCCGTTTCCGTCCGCCGTTTTCCTGTCGATCAGGGGCTCGTGCTGTGGTACGTCTGATGATTTGTCGCTCATGTCGGGCACCGCAACTCCTTGATCGACGCCGAGGGGAGAGGAAGGAAGGGGAAGAGGGGAAGGGTCAGGGGTGCGTGGGGTGGGGGAGGGACACCCGGATGCGGCAGCCCGGGTGGGGTGGGTCGGGGTCCAGGACGGCGATGGCGCCGCCGTGCAGCTCCACCACCCAGCGCGCGATCGCCAGGCCCAACCCGGTCCCGCCGCCCTGTGACCGGTCGCCCCGGGTGAACCGCTCGAACACCCGGGAGCGCTCGGCGGCCGGGATGCCCTCGCCCTCGTCGGTGACCTCGAAGTGCAGGTGGCCGTCCCGCTCCTCCGCGCCGACCAGCACCGTCCCGCCCGCCGGGCTGTGCCGGGCGGCGTTGTCGAGCAGGTTGGCGAAGACCTGGTGCAGCCGCGCCGGGTCCGCGTACACGGTCAGCGGGTCCGGCAGCGGGTCGAGCCGGAAGCGGACGTCCCGCCCGACCCCGACGGCGGTCGCCGCCGCGTGCTCCACGGCCTCGTCGAGGAAGTCGGCGACGTCGATCTGCGTCCGGCGTAGCGGCACCACCCCGGCGTCCAGCCGGGACAGGTCGAGCAGGTCGGCGACGAGGTGACTGAGCCGCTCGGTCTGGGCCAGCGCGGTGCGCAGCGCGGCCGGTTCGGTCGGGGCGACGCCGTCGACCAGGTTCTCCAGCACCCCCCGCAGCGCGGTGATCGGCGTACGCAGCTCGTGCGAGACGTTCGCGATCAGCTCCCGCCGGCGCTGGTCGGCCGCGGCGAGGTCGGCGGCCATCTTGTTGAACGCGTGGGCCAGCTCGCCGACCTCGTCGCGGGAGGTGGCCCGGACCCGCCGGGAGTAGTCGCCCCGGGCCATCGCCCCGGCCGCCGCGGTCATCTCCCGCAGCGGGGAGGTCATCCCGTGCGCGAGCACCTGCGAGGTGAGCAGGGCCAGGCCGATCGCCGTCGCCGAGGTCATCGGGGGCAGCCAGCCGATGGCGTACCAGAAGTAGGACAGGCCGGCGGCGCCCGAGATGACCAGCAGGACGCCCAGCTTCACCTTGATCGAGCGGACCGGGTCGAGCGGCCGGGGCAGCACCCGGTTCAGCCACGTCACGAGGCGCTCGATCACGACTGTGTCTCCAGCGCGTAGCCGACGCCGTGCACGGTGCGGATGAGGTCCGCGCCGAGCTTGCGGCGCAGCGCCTTCACGTGGCTGTCGACCGTCCGGGTGCCGCCGCCCTCCGCCCAACCCCACACGTCGGCGAGCAGCCGCTCCCGGGGCAGCACCGCGCGTGGCCGGCCGGCGAGGTGCACCAGCAGGTCGAACTCGGTGGGGGTCAGGTGCACCTCCACGCCGTTGCGCAGCACCCGGCGCTCGGCCTGGTTGATCTCGACGTCGCCGACCGTCAGCGTCGCGGGCCCGGCGGCAGCCGCCCGCTCGACCCGCCGCAGCAGCACGTGCACCCGGGCGGCCAGTTCCCGCATCGAGAACGGCTTGGTGAGGTAGTCGTCCGCCCCGACGGCCAGCCCCACGAGCAGGTCGGTCTCGTCGTCGCGGGCGGTCAGCATGAGGACGGGCACCGGGCGGTCGCCCTGGATCCGCCGGCACACCTCCAGGCCGTCGAAGCCCGGCAGCATGACGTCGAGGACGACGAGATCGGGCCGCCACGTCCGGAACCGGTCCACGGCGGTGGGCCCGTCCCCGGCGATCTCCACCGTGAATCCCTCGGCCCGCAGCCGGGTGGCGACCGACTCGGCGATCGTCCGCTCGTCCTCGACCACCAGCACCCTGCGTTCCCTCATGGGAGGTGACTGTAGGCAGGGGGCCGTGGAGATCGGTGGGGCACGTTGTGAACAACCTGTGGAGAACTCTCCACACCCTGTGGATAACCCGGTGGACAACGCGTTGGTGACAAGGAACGGAGCCGGTGGTGACTGCGCCGTGTGGCGGTGAACGTCGCCCGATTCCGGCGCTTCAGCCCAGGCCGATCCGTTCCGGGCGGGCGGAGGCGGAGCCGAGCCAGGTGTGCGGGTTGCCGTGCCAGCACCAGCCGAGCTTCGGCGCGCCCTGGCTGATCCACAGCGCCGGCACCCGGCGGTCGCCGCAGCGGGACCCGACCAGCGAGAAGCACCGGTTGCTCGCCAGCGCGGCCGGGAACTGGGTGACGAGGGCGATCCCCTCGTCGATGGTGATCGGCAGCCGGCCCCGGGTGGCCATCGCGTCCACGGCGGCGGCCGGCGTCACGTTGCGGAACTCCTCCCCCCGGTCGACGTCGAAGAGCAGGTACGCCGGCCCGGCCGGCAGCTCCAGCTCCTTGACCGGCTCGAACCTCGGCAGGTCGGCGAGGGGGAAGTTCTTGTCGAGGAAGCCGGGCCTGCGCTTGCCGGCGAGGGTGGTCAGCGCGAGGCGGTCGGGCACGGGTACGAGGTCGCGGGTGACCACGAGCAGGAACGGCACCCGCGCCTCGGTGGGCGGCGGCAGCTCGGCTGCGCCGGCCACGGCGGCGGCCCGCAGCGGCGCGACCAGCTCGGTGAACCGGTCGACGGTCCGGCCGGCGAGGGCCGGGTAGCCGAGGCGGACGAGGTCGGCGACCTGCCGGTCGAACTCGGCGCCGGGGTCGAAGCCGCCGGATTCGATGACGGCGGTGCGGTCCAGGTCGGAGCTGCGGTCCGCGTCGGCGGTGCGGTGGGCGTCGGTGGTGTGGTCCATGGCGGTCACGGTGGCCTCCCGGGAGTCGTACGTCTACCGTACAACGTACGGCAGCGTTGCGATTGTTCCCGGCTCAGCGGTTCCAGTCCTGCTTGGCGGTGCGGACCAGCTTGTCCTTCAGCTCCCTGGTGTGCCGCCGGCTCACCGGCAGCTCCGTGCCGTCGAGCACCACGACGTAGCCGGAGTTGACCAGGCGCAGCTCGGCGATCAGCTTCAACTGCACCAGGTACGACCGGTGGATGCGCACGAATCCCGCGTCCGCCCAGCGCTCGGCGAGGGTGGCCAGCGAGACCCGGACCAGGTGCGAGCCGTCGGCGGTGTGCAGCCGGGCGTAGTCGCCCTGCGCCTCCACCCAGCGCACCGCCGAGCGGGGCAGCATCCGGGTGGTGCCGGCCAGCTCGACCGGGATCGTCGGGTCGTCCTCCGCCCGGGCCGGCGCCGCCGGGTGCGCCGGCACCACCCGGGAGCCGATCACCCGGCGCAGCGACTCGGCCAGCCGCTCGGCCCGTACCGGCTTGCGCACGTAGTCCGTCGCGCCAAGGTCGAAGGCGTCCGCCGCGCCGTCGTCGTACGCGGTGACGAAGACGATCGCCGGGGGCCGGGCGAAGCGGCGCAGCACCCGGGCCAGCTCCATGCCGTCCAGCCCGGGCATCCGGATGTCCAGGAAGACCACGTCCATGTCGCCGTCGCGGAGCACCCGCAGCGCCTCCGTGGCGTCCCCGGCCGTGTGCAGCCGGGCCACCCGGGGGTCCGCCCGCAGGTGGTACGCCAGCTCGTCCAGCGCCGGCGGCTCGTCGTCGACCGCCAGCACCCGGAGGAAGGCGCCGGTGGCCAGGCCGGCGGGGCCGGGCCGCTCGCTCACGAGCCCGCCCGCACGCCGGGGTGGAACTTCGGCACCCGCATGCTCACCTTCGTACCGGAGCCGAGGCCGGTCTCGACGACCAGGCCGAACCGGTCCCCGAAGGCCGAGCGGAGCCGCTCGTCGACGTTGGAGAGGCCGACGTGCTGGCCCGGGTCGTCGGTCGGGTCGCTGCCGGCCCCGGCCAGCTCGGCGATCCCGGCGGTCAGCGTCGTCGGGTCCATGCCCACTCCGTCGTCCTCCACCGTGATGTGGCACTCGGCACCCGCGTCCCGGGCCTCGATGCTCACCATGCCGGTGCCGGGCTTGCGGGACAACCCGTGCCGGACGGCGTTCTCCACCAGCGGTTGGAGGCAGAGGAACGGCAGCGTCACCGGCAGCACCTCCGGGGCGATCTGCAACCGCACCTGGAGCCGATCGCCGAACCTGGCCCGTTCGATGGTCAGGTACCGGTCGATCGAGCGCAGCTCCTCGGCCAGGGTGGTGAACTCGCCGTGCGCGCGGAACGAGTACCGGGTGAACTCGGCGAACTCCAGGATCAGCTCCCGGGCCCGCTCCGGGTCGGTCCGGACGAACGAGCCGATCGCGGTCAGCGCGTTGTAGATGAAGTGCGGGCTGATCTGGGCGCGCAGCGCCCGCACCTCGGCCCGGGCCAGCCGCTCCCGGGAGGCGTCCAGCTCGGCCAGGGCGAGCTGGTTGCCGGCCCAGTGGGCGGTCTCCAGGGTGGCCTGCACCAGCCCCGGCGCGGGCGGGCCGTCGGCGACCGCGACCAGCGCCCCGACCACCCGGCCGTCGGCGCGCAACGGGGCGACCACCGCCCCCCGGACCGGGCAGTCGACCCGGTCGCAGTGCAGCTCCGGCTCCCCCAGCACGGTCGACCGCCCGCCGGCCACCGCCCGCCGGGCCGCCGCGACGAGCTGGTCGGTGTGGTGCGTCCCGCGTCCGTCGAGGGCGAGCAGGGACTCCCGGTCCGTGAGGGCCAGCCCGACCGCCCCGACCAGGGCCCGCAGGTGGCGTACGGCCTTCGCCGCGCCCGCCGCGCTCAGGCCGGCCCGCAGCGGCTCGGCGGCCAGCCCGGCGGTGTGCAGCACCTCGTAGGTGGCCCGCTGGGTGGCGGTGGCGATGCCCCGCCGGGCGCGCAGCCGGACCACCGCGTACAGCGCCGCGGCCAGCGCGGTGCCGAGCGAGACCACGCCGACGACGGCGGAGATGTTGCCAGCCACGCAGCGATCCTGGCCTGTCCCGCCCGCTACGCCAAGCCCGTCAGTACGCGCCCCTGCTCGCCAGCACGACGCCCACCGTGCGCCACAGGATGCTCAGATCGTACGCCAGGGACCAGTTGTCGACGTAGTAGAGGTCCAGTCGGACCGATTCGTCCCAGGACAGGTCGGATCGGCCGGAGACCTGCCACAGCCCGGTCATGCCCGGACGGACCAGCAGCCGGCGGCGCACGTCGCCGAGGAAGTCGCCGTCGTCGGCGGGCAGCGGACGCGGCCCGACCAGCGACATCTCGCCCCAGAGCACGTTGATCAGCTGGGGCAGCTCGTCCAGCGAGGAGGCCCGCAGGAAGCGGCCCACCGGGAAGACCCGGGGGTCCTGCTTCATCTTGAACAGCATGCCGTCGGTCTCGTTCTGGTCGACCAGGCCGGCCAGCCGGTCCTCGGCGTCGACGTACATGGTGCGGAACTTCCACACCCGGAACGTCCGGCCCTCGTGGCCGACCCGGGGCTGGCGGAAGAAGACCGGCCCGGGGTCGGAGAGCCGGATCGCGGCCCCGACGGCCAGGAAGACCGGTACGAGCAGGAGCAGGCCCAGCCCGGCGGCGACCCGGTCCATCAGGTTCTTGACCAGCAGCGCCGGGCCCGACAGGGTCGGCTCCTCGACGTGCAGCAGCGGCAGCCCCTCGATCGGGCGGATGTGCACCCGGGGGCCGGCGATGTCGGTGAGCTGCGGGGCGACCACCAGGTCGACGCCGGAGCCCTCCAACTGCCAGGCCAGCCGGCGCAGCTCGCCCGGCTCGGAGCTGGCCGAGCCGCAGACCGCGATCGTGTCGCCGCCGACCTCCCGGACCAGGGCGAGGACGTCCCGGCCGGCGTACACCGGGACCGGGGTCTGCATGCCCCGGGCGGCGGCGTACCCGTCGGTGATGTGGATGGCCACCGGCACGAGCCCGGCGCTCGGGTTGCGGGTGACCGCCGTGTAGACCTCCAGGCACTCCGGGAGCGTGCCCACCAGCACCATCCGGTGCCCGGCCTGGCCGACCCGGCGGCGGACCGCGTGCAGCGTGGAGCGGGCCAGGATGCGGCCGAACAGGATCAGCACCAGGGCGCCGAGCAGCGCGAAGCCGACCGTCCACCGGGAGAGCTGCGTCACGGTGGCGAAGGCGAGGAAGGAGACGGTCGCGGCGACCGCCACGCCGCCCCGGATCACCCGCTTGAACTCGTCCGGGCCCAGGCCCAGGTAGCGCCGGTCGTACGCCCGATTGCCCCACAGGATCACCACCCAGCCGAGCGGCAGCAGGCCGAAGGCGACCGTGTAGAACCAGGTGGGATTTTCCTTCACGCCGTAGAAGCCGGAGGCGGCCTGATCGAAGATCTGGATGGCGAGGAAGCTCGCCAGCGCCGCCGCCCCGAAGTCGAGCAGGAGCAGGACGGTCGTGTAGGGGCGGTGCCAGCGGGAGACGCGTCGGCGGGCCCGGGCCCAGGCCGACCGAGGCACGCCGTTGTGTGACGGCGGTGTCGGCGGCTGGATCTCGAAGCTGTCGACGTGCCGCACGAGTTTGCTCCGGCCTTCGTTGGTTACCGGGCGCTGGAGGCTTGTCGTCACCTCACCCATGTCCTCCCGCATGACACGCGCCGCTCACTCGCAGTGAGGGCTCGGGTCGCCCACCGTTCAGTTTCCCACGCGGGGTCCGCACCGGTTGGAGACCCGAGGGACTTCTCGCCCGGTGTGCCGCGCGGGATCCGGCCGGCTCCACCTCAGGTGCGAAAGCCGGGGACCGAGCCACTATACCGATGGATGACGGCCCCGGTAGAGGCGCGGACCGGGAGGATCGGTGCTCGCCCGGCGATTCCACTCCGTAACCACCCCTCTCGGTCACTCAGCGTACGAGGCGCGACAACCGACGGTCAGCGAGGGGTTTGCCGCCGGTCTGGCAGGTGGGGCAGTACTGGAGGCTGGAATCGGCGAATGAGACCCCCCGCACCGTGTCGCCGCAGACCGGACAGGGCAGCCCTGTCCGGGCGTGCACGGTCAGGCCGGACCGCTTCTCGCCCTTCAACTCCGCCGCCTTCTGTCCCAGTGAGCGGGACACCGCGTCGCCGAGCACCCGACCGGTCGCCTCGTGCAGGGCGGCGACCTGTTCGTCGGTCAGCCGGTCGGTCAGCGCGAACGGGGACAGCCGCGCGGCGTGCAGGATCTCGTCGGAGTACGCGTTGCCCACCCCGGCCAGCACCGTCTGGTCGGTCAGCACCCCCTTGACCTGCCCCCGCCGGCTGCGCAGCCGGCCGGCGAAGGTGTCCAGGTCGGCGGCGAGCGCGTCGGGGCCGAGCTTCGCCACCCCGGGCACCGCCGCCGGGTCGGTGACCAGGTACGCGGCCAGCTTCTTCTGGGTGCCCGCCTCGGTCAGGTCGAAGCCGGAGTCGTCGTCGAGCCGGACCCGCAGGGCGATCGGCCCCTTGCCGGGGCGCAACGGCCCGCCGGAGGGGAACGACTCCCGATAGTGCAGCCAGCCCGCCCGGGCCAGGTGCACCACCAGGTGCAGGTCGTCGCCGAAGACCACGGCGAGGAACTTGCCGTGCCGCCGGGCGTCGGTCACCGTACGGCCCGACACGGCGGCCGGCGCCGGCTCGTACGTCTTCAGGGCGCTGATCGCGGCGACCTCGACCCGGTCGACGCGCCGCCCCACCGCGCGCTCCCGCAGGTAGCCGGCGAGCGCTTCCACCTCGGGAAGTTCAGGCATCAGCCAACGGTAGCCTTCTTCCCCGTGAGAGTCGTGGTGGCGCACAACCGGTACCGGGAGGCTCAGCCCTCCGGCGAGAACACGATCGTCGACGCGGAGATCGCCCAGCTCACGGCGGCCGGGGTCGAGGTGCTGCCGTTCCTGCGCAGCTCCGACGAGATCCCGAGCATGCCGAAGTCGGCCAAGGCGCTGCTGCCGGTCTCCCCGATCTACGCCCCCCGGGCGCAGCAGGAGCTGAGTCGGCTGATCACCGAGCACCGGCCGGACGTGCTGCACCTGCACAACCCGTACCCGCTGCTCTCGCCCTGGGTGGTGCGGACCGCGCACAAGCACGGCGTGCCGGTGGTGCAGACGGTGCACAACTACCGGCAGGTCTGCTCCTCCGGGCTGTACTTCCGCGACGGGATGATCTGCCAGGACTGCCGGGGCCGGACGCTCGGCGTGCCGGCGATCGTGCACCGCTGCTACCGGGGTTCGCGGGCGCAGAGCGCGCTGATGGCCACCACGCTGGCCGTGCACCGCCCCACCTGGAAGTCGGTGGACCGCTTCATCGCGCTCACGAGCGCGGTCGCCGACCACCTGCGCGACTACGGCGTCCCGGCGGACCGGATCGTGGTGAAGCCGAACGGCATCCCCGACCCGGGTGCGCCCGCGCCGCTCGGCGACGGCTTCCTGTACATGGCCCGGCTCTCCCCGGAGAAGGGGCTGGGCCTGCTGCTGGACGCCTGGCGGCGGCACCCGGACGGCTCACTCGGCCCGCTGCGCATCGCCGGGGACGGCGAGCTGCGCCCGCTGGCCGAGGCCGCCGCCGCCGAACGCGCCGACGTGACGTACCTGGGCCCGCTGGACCGCGCCGGGGTGCGCGCGGCGATCGAGGCCAGCGCGGTGATCATCGCCGCCTCCACCTGGCACGACGTGCTGCCTACGGTGATCATCGAGGCGTTGGCCAGTGGGCGGCCGGTGCTCGGTACCGCCCTCGGCGGCATCCCGTACCTGCTCGGTGCGGACGGCCCGCGCGAGCCCGCCGGCACCGGCCCGGCCGCCGTCGCCACCGCCGCGCCCGGGGAGGGGCGCGTCGCGCTGCCGGTGGGGGTGCAGGCGGGCGAGGTGGGCTGGGTGGTGGCCCCGGAGCCGGCTGCCATGGCCGCCGCGCTGCCGGTGGCGCGGGCGGGCGCGGCGCGACTCGCCCCGGCGGCCCGCGCCCGGTACGAGCGCACCTTCCACCCCGACGTGGTCACGAAGCGCCTGATCGACGTGTACGCCGGCGTCTCGGCCACCGCGCCGCCCCGCTGAGCCAACGCGCTCGCAGAGACCCGGCGCGTGGGGTCCCTGCGGTCCGCGGTGATCGTTGATGAAAAGTGAGACGTGGGCCGTCCCTTGATCGTCTGCTGCTCACCGGCGCGACACGCCGGGCGGGGTGCCGGTACGCGACAGGCGATCTCCGTGACTGACCATCGGCGGCACCCGCATCGGCCCCTACCACTGGGCGTCGTCCGCTGCCTTGAGCTCGGCAGTGGGGACAACGCCTGCGGGAGAGGGAACCTGCTCACCGTTGCAGAGGGCACGGATCTCCTCCGCTGCCTGCTCTTCCGCTGCGCGGGGAGCAGAGGCGGCGTGGATGACGTTGCGGGCGGCGGTCGCCACTCGGCAGTCCGGAGTCCGGCACACCCGGCAGCGGCCGTTCGGACCGGTCCGGTGGTCGCGGAGGACCGCTCGGGCGGTGAGGACCAGCCGGTTGCGGATTTGG
The DNA here is from genome assembly GCF_040296145.1 of Micromonospora sp. NPDC002296. Taxonomy (NCBI): domain Bacteria; kingdom Bacillati; phylum Actinomycetota; class Actinomycetes; order Micromonosporales; family Micromonosporaceae; genus Micromonospora; species Micromonospora sp. NPDC002296. The sequence continues at coordinate 54,276 of NZ_JBEOWQ010000001.1, read as the reverse complement.
GCCAGGGACAGGAACGGCGCGGTCATGCTCAGGTCACCCCGAGGGCGACGGCGAGTTGGATGATCGTGGCCGGGGCGTGCGGGTCGCGGGCCACCTGGGCGAGCACCTCCCGGGCGGCGGGCCGGTGGCGTACCTCAGCCGGTGCCATCCGGTCGACGTCGACCAACACCCGGCCCGCGCTGACCGGGTCATCGGCCTGGACGTAGGCGCGGGCGGCGTCGACCAGGTGCGCGGCGCGGTGTTCCACCGGTAGCCACCGCCAGGCGTCCCGCTTGGTCGTCTTCTCGTGCCAGGCAACCGCCTCGCTCGCGTCGCCCAGGTCGAGGGCTGCGGCGGCACGGGCCAGGTCGACGGCCGTCGGCCCGAACGCGGTCCGGTGATGATCCTGGCCGTCGCCCACCCGGGCGGCCATGCCGGCAGCGTCGTCGAGGAGTTCGGCGGTGGCGTGGTCGTCGCCCCGGCGGGCCGCCGCCAGGGCGGCCTGCACGAGCAACGTCCCGCACAACGACAACGCGCCGGGGCTACCGTCCCCCGGATTGGGCGGGGCGATCCGGTACGCGGCGGCCAGCGTCGCCGACAGCGCCGCCCGCGCCCGCCCGGAAGCGCGGAACACCTGGCCGAGCTGCACCGCAGCGGCGGCCACCAACACGGGATCGCCGGTCGCGGCAGCCATGGCCCGGTCTGCGGCCAGCCAGCCCAGATCGACCTCGCCGAGCTTCACCAGCAGCGACGCGGCCAGCCGGTACACCTCCACCAGCAGCGGGCGACCCCACCCGGAATCGTCGGCGACGACACGCTGCACGCCGGCCAGCAGGCCCGGCACCACGGCGATCACCTGCGGATACCGGGCATGCTGAAACATGACCCACGCGTGCTCGACATCCCGGGCCAACCGGTCGGCCGGCAGCACAAGACGTCCGGCCACCGGCCGGCCCAGGGCAATCTCGTACGCCGACAGGGCCTCCCGAATCCGCTCCACCCCCTCGACCCGTTCGGCCACCACGGCGGGTTGAACGTCTCGGCCGAGCAACACGGCGGTATCGATCCGTAGAGCAGCGGCGATGTCCCGCAACGTCGACACCTTGTCCAGCGACCGGACACCCCGCTCGACCTTGTCGACCCAGGACTTCGACTTGCCGAGCCGATCGGCGAACACCTGCTGCGACAGCCTGCGCCGCCTCCGCCAGTACGCCACCCGCCGGCCGACCGGCAGCAGATCACTGCTGTCCACGCCGCCACCGCCGGTCCGGCACCGCCCGGGTGGTCTCCTCTGCCGGTATCCGGTCCGCCTCGGCCTGCGCGAAGATCCGCTGCCGCGCGGCCTCCCGTTCCGCCGCCTGAATCTGCTCGCCTCGGTCCTCACGGTCGGGCGTCCGCCGCGCCGTCACGACCAGCACCCCGCTTGGTGCTTCCCCGCGAGAACCGGCAACGGCCGTTCCGGCAGGTAGGTCACCCGGGCCACGCCGATGGCCCGGTATGCCGCCGGTCGCGTCGGGTGGATGGTCGCCGGGCCGAGATGGTCGAGCGGCTTTGTGCGACGGCGCTTGAACGGCCAGATCCAGCGCAGCAGGCCGGGGTGTGTCGGGTTCTTCGCATGCCGAGCCATGAGTCCTCCCGAAAGACCTCTGGTTCCTCAAATTAGGAGTCCAGAAAAATAGGCTAGCGAGGCGATCCTGATTTGGGAACTCACGGCGTGTCGCCGGGCGGGCGGTGGCAGGGGCGGGATACTCGCCGCATGGTCACCCCGACGATCCAGAGGCGTCGCCTCGGCAACGCCCTCAAGCGCGCCCGCGAGGCGGCAGGCAAGACCCAGGAAGAGGCCGCAGAGGTCATCGACTCGGCGTCGAGCAAGGTCAGCCGGCTGGAGCTGGGCCAGTCCGGCATCCGGCTGACCGACTTGAAGCTGCTGCTCGACTTCTACGGGGTGACCGGGGAGGAAGCCGAGCCGCTACGGGACCTCGCTCGCGCCGGACGGCAACGGGGGCGGTGGAGCGGCTACCGGAACGTGGTGCCGGACTGGTTCCGGCAGTACCTCGACCTGGAGGCCGACGCGGCGGAGATCCGCTGGTACCAATCCGAGGTCATCCCCGGCATCCTCCAGACCGAGCCCTACATCCGGGCGATCATCGACAGGGAGGACGTGGAGCAGCAGGTCGAAGTTCGCCTCGAACGACAGAAGGTCATCGATCGCCTGGACGGGCCGGAACTGAACTTCATCCTCAGCGAGTCCGCGCTCCGGCGGAACCTCGGCGATCGGGAGACCATGCGGGAGCAGCTATCCCAGATCGCCACTCTCGCCAACCGCCCGAACGTCACCATCCAGGTGTTTCCGCTGGATGCCGAGACCTACGTGGTCTCCTCGTTCAACTTCATCATCCTCCGGTTCGGGGAGGAAGTCGCGTCGGACGTCGTCTACCTGGAGACGTTCACGGACGCGGATTACCTCGACAGTCCCGAGGCGGTCCGGGCCTACAATCGGCACTGGGACCGTCTCCGGGCTGCGGCGTTGGGGCCGGCGGAGTCGCGCGGGCTCGTCCTGCGCATCGCCGACGAGATGAAGTAGAGGTTGACATGACGAATCCGGACCTCACCAGCGCGGTGTGGCGGAAGTCCACCCGCAGCGACGGCAACGGCGGCGCGTGTGTCGAGGTGGCCGACCTCCGCGACGGGGTGGCCGTCCGAGACAGCAAGGACAAGTTTGGCCCCGCGCTGGCCTTCGACGCCCAGGGCTGGCGCAGCTTCATCCACTCCCTCAAGAGCAACTAGCGCTACCTCTCCGTACTGGATGAGGGAGTGACGCGACCCGGCTCCCATCTTCGGAGCCGGGTCTGCTGCGTCGACAGCCGCCCGTGCGGCTCTCGGATGCTTCGGTAATGGGCTGGCGGCGGAAGCTGTACGGGAGTGCGGAGCTTCAGGAGCGTTTGGGCGTGTCGCGCGTCCGAGTCGTCCAGCTCACCAGCCGACCCGATTTCCCGGAGCCCTTCGACCGGTTGGCGGGCGGGGCGGTCTGGCTGGTGGAAGACGTAGAAGTCTGGATTACCGAACACCAGCCGTGGAAGGCCCGGGGAGCGGACGAACCACCGCCGCCGGAGAGCTGAGCGGCCAGGAGAGCAGGGCCGGACCGGGACCGCCCGTGATCATGAAGTTAGCGGCAAGAATCGCCGAGATGGATGGCGATAACTTCATGATCGCCGGTGGGCCGGGCGGGGCGACGGCGTATCCCGTTTGCGGGCGTAGGTTGGTAGCGTCGTGCGTGATCGAGAAGCGAAGGTCGCAGTCGTCGGCGTTGGCAACAACACGTCAGCGTTGGTGCAGGGGATCAACTTCTACCGCAGCACCGGGCTGCTTGGTGGGCATTCGTCAGCCCCAGGTGAACGGGCTGGGTGTTGGTGATATCGACTTCGTTGCGGCTTTTGCCCTCTCCGAGGGCAAGGTGGGCAAGGATCTGTGCGATGCGATCTTCGCGCCGCCGAACAATTTCCCCCGCCTCGATGCAGAGCTTCCTCTCGCTGGCGTGAGCGTGCAGCGCGGGCTCACGGATTCGACCGAGACTCGGCGGGTGGCGGAGGCGTTGGAAGGTGCCGAGGTGCTGCTCTACTCCGCGCCGAGTGGGCGGCCGGATGTTGCTCGGGCGTACGCGGAGGCTGCTCTGCTGGCGGGCGTTGCGTTCGTCAACACCACCTCGGACCCGATCGCGTGGGACTTGTCGCTGCTCGAACGATTCGAGGAAGCAGGCCTGCCGCTTGTCGGCGATGACCTGGCCAGTTAGTTCGGCACCTCCGTCGTGCACAAAGCCCTGCTGCGGCTGCTGGAGGAGCGCGGTTTGACCCTGGTCAGCTCCTATCAGGTCAACCTGGGAGGTACCGAAGACTTCCGCAACCTGGCCGAGAACCCGGACAGTAAGAAGCGGTCCAAGATGAACGCTCTGGGATCCGACAAGGTCGAGCTGGCGCCCCTGGGATACCTGCCTCGTCTGAAATCGCAGAAGATCGCCCACCTCAACATCGAGGCGCAAGGATGGGGTGAAACGGCGGTGAGCTTGGAGGTCCGGTTGCAGGTCCACGACCCGAGCGGCGCTGCCGGTGTCAACATCGACCTGCGGCTCTCGGCACGTATGCCTGCCGGCGCGGTTTGAAGAACTCCCGCGACGATGTGCGGTTGACGTTCCCTCCGCACCGCAGACGCGGGATCCGTTCCCTCCCGTACGTGGGACAGGTCTAGGTCTGTCTCTGATGGGCCCATCAGATTGATCTGGCGGACCTATCTCATGTGGATCCCTGGTCTTTCCGCGCGTTGTCGGCGGAGTTGTTCGAGTACGGCGGTGTCGGCGTCGAGGTCGGGGTGGTCGACCTGGCGGTCGAGGTCGACGACGTGTTCGAGTTCCTGGATCGCCTGGTCGAGGTCACCGCCCGCCCGGTGGACCATCGCGATGTTGTACCGGGTGACAGCTTCGCCGGCCCGATCGCCGACCTCCCGCATGATGGGGAGCGCCTGGTGGTAGAAGTCGAGAGCCCGCCGCCGGTCTCCCAACCCGACGTGAACGAGGCCGATGTTGTTGAGGGTGGCGGCTTCGCCGGCCCGGTCGCCGACCTCCCGCAGAATGGGAAGCGCCTGGTCGTAGAAGCCGAGAGCCCGCCGCCGATCCCCCAACCCGGCGTGCACACCTCCGATGTTGTTCAGGGTGGTGGCTTCGCCGGCCCGGTCGCCGACCTCCCGCATGATGGGGAGCGCTTGGTGGTAGTAGTCGAGAGCCTGCTGCCGGTCTCCCAACCTGTCGTGCACGAGCCCGATGTTGTTGAGGGTGGCGGCTTCGCCGGCCCGGTTGCCGACCTCCCGCCGGATGGGGAGCGCCTGGTGGTAGAAGTCGAGAGCCTGCTGCCGGTCTCCCAACCCGTCGTGCACGTGGCCGATGTTGTTGAGGGTGGCGGCTTCGCCGGCCCGGTCGCCGACCTCCCGCAAGATGGGCAGCGCCTGGTGGTAGAAGCCGAGAGCCCGCCGCCGGTCCCCCAACCTGTCGTGCACGTGGCCGATGTTGCTGAGGGTGGCGGCTTCGTTGCCGTGGTCGCCGGCCTGCTGGTACATGGTCAGGGCCCGGTGGAAGTCCTCCAGCGCCGGCCGGGGCTGGCCGGTCGACGACCGTGCCCAGCCACGCTGATAGAGGGCGCTGGCGTCCGGGCCCAGGGTCAGGGTCGCGGTGGCCATGGCCTCGACGGCGGCGAACCGGGAGGTACGCAGCCACACCTGGCACAGCCGGGCGCCGGTGTCCCGGGCGATCGCCGCCTGCCGACCGGCGACAGCGAGCCGATGCACCTCCACGTGTCGGGTGACGGTGGCCGTCGCGGCGAGGCTGAGGGGACGCGGTCGCGACGGTTCTGGATCCTCCATGCCCGAGCCACCTCGTTCTTCCTGCTGCTCCGGCTGCCGACTCGGCGCTTGCCGAGGGCCGGACCACGGCACCGGTGTGGGGCGGGTGCGTTGGTCGTCATTGTTCTTCCCACGATGGCCGGGATGCGGTCAGTGAGTCGGAAACTCGTCACATGAGCCTGGTCTACCGACCGGGCCCGGTACCCGAATGAAACGTACAGTGGCCGCCATGGTTCGCCGTCGATCGCCTGGCCCGGACGCGGGCGGTCCTGGGCCGGCTTGACCGGGCACATCAGGGGAGGGTGTGGGCGATGAGCAGCGCCACAGTGGAGGTTTCCGGGGCTCAGGCCGCGCGGTGGGCCGCGGAGCTGCGGGCTGTGTTGGCCGCGGCCGTGGGGCCGAACGACAGTGTGTCGCCGGTGCAGGTGCACCGGTCGGCAGAGATGGTGATCGCGGTCATCGGGCTGGTGTTCTCCGGGGTCGAGGTGGCCAAGACGATCACCGAGTGGTGGAGTTCCCGCCGCCGGGACGGTGCTGCGGTCACGGTGCTGCTGCCTGACGGCACCCGGATCGAGCTGGCCGAGGGCAGCCAGGCGCGGCTGGAGATCGCCATGCGGCAGGACGGCACCGGGCAGCACTGATCACCGGCCACCAAAACGGGATGGGCAGATGACCACCTTCGAACTGGAGGTCTTCGCGCAGACCTCGAACTACTACGAGCTGCGGTTGTCCGCCGATGGCGAGCCGCCCCGGACGCGTGGTCTGGACCGGGCCGCGGTCGATGAGCTGATCACGCTGGTGCGGCGTGACTACAGCAGTGACGCCGGCGCGCAGAAGGTGTACGGCGCGGTCCGGCTGGCTGAGCTGGGGGCGCGGCTGGCGGAGTTCCTCGACGGCGATCAGCGGTGGCTGACCCCGATCCTGGCCCGTCCCGACGGGGCGGTGCTGCGGATCACCGCCGAGCAGCGGCTGCGGCACCTGCCCTGGGAACTACTCGCCCAGCAGGGCACGTTCCTGACCGTGGCCGGGCGGGCGCCGCTGTTGCCGGTCCGTGCAGTCGGCACCCACGCGGCGCTGACCAGCCCGGTCACGCCGGGCAACCGGCCGTTACGGGTGCTGTTCATGGCAGCCTCCCCCGAAGGTGTCGAGCCGGAGCTCAACTTCGAGGCCGAGGAGGCTGCGATCCTGGCGGCGACGCGACGGACCGGCACCGATCTGGTGGTCGAGGAGAGCGGCACGCTGGAAGGGCTCCGGTTCCTCAGCCGCGACTACGGGGCCGGCCACTTCGACGTGCTGCACCTGAGCGGGCACGCCACCACCGACGGCGGCGAGCCGGTCTTCGTGGTGGAAGACGAGTTCGGCGCGACCGCCAGGGCGACGGCCGATCAGATCGCCCAGGCGATGCAGGGACACTGGCCGAGGCTGGTGTTCGTCTCCGGCTGCCTGACCGCGGACGCCCCTGACGGCGGCGTGTTCCCATCGATGAGCGAAAGCCTGGTCCAGGCTGGTGCCCCCGCAGTGCTCGGCTGGGCGCTGCCGGTCGGGGACGTCTCCGCCACCGATTTCGCCGCCGCTCTCTACCGGGCCCTGGCCGACGGCCGGTCGCTGGACCAGGCCGTCATCGAGGCCCGCCGCCACCTGTTCCTCGACAAGAAGAGCAGCTACTGGCATCTGCTCCGGGTCTACGCCGACCGGTCCCCGCTGGCACCCATGGTCACGCCGTTGCACACCAAAGGCCGCAGAAGGTCGCAGGTACGCGCCGCCGACCAGCAGTTCCTGGACCCACAGACCCAACTGTCCCGGGTCGCGTCCCGCGCCGAGTTCGTCGGCCGGCGTCGGCTCATCCAGCGCTGCCTGCGCACCCTCAGGCAACCCGCCGACACCCCCGGTGCGGCGCAGGGCCTGCTGCTGGCCGGCATGGGCGGGCTAGGCAAGAGTAGCCTCGCCTCCCGGCTCCTGGAACGCATGCCCACCCACCAGCACGCCGTCTGGTACGGCCAGGTCGACGCCATCAAGTTCCGCGAGCTGACCAGCAAGATCCGCTTCGACAGTGTCGACCAGACCAGCGAGGCCAACAAACTCCTCGACAACGAACAGGTTCCCCTCCCGATCCGGCTGCGGTACCTGCTCGACGTCGACGGGCCGCTCGGCGGGACACCCTGCCTGTTCGTGTTCGACGACTTCGAAACCGGCAACCTCGACCAGCGCGAAGACGGCAGCCATGTGCTCGCCCCGGCGATGGCCGACATCCTGCCCGCCCTGCTCACCGCCATCCGCGACACCGGAAGCCCGAGCCGCGTCATCATCACCAGCCGCTACCGCTTCCCCGCCCCGGCCGGCACCACCGTCGCCGTCGAGGGCCTGGAGACCCTCACCCCCGTCGAGCAGGACAAGAAGATCGCGAACCTGGCGAACCTGCGCCCCGGATCCACGATCGACCTGACCATCCGGGACCGGGCGATCGAGGCTGCGGCGGGCAACCCCCGCCTGCTCGACTGGCTCAACCGGATCGTCGATGATCCCACCCTCGACATCGACGGCCTGCTCACCGCCATCGAGAACGAAACCGACCGGTTCCGCCGCGAGACCGTCCTGGCCGACAATCTGCTCGACTCCCAGCCCCTCGAACTCCGCCGCATGCTCGCCAGAATCAACGTCGTCGAACTACCCGTACCTACCGCCACCGTCCACGCCCTGCACCAACACCCCGACGCCGCCCGGCACATCCAGCGGGCCGTTCAACTGGGCCTGCTCGAAGAGGGCACCGACCCCGAAACCCGACAGCCCCGCTACTACGTCTCCAACGTCCTGCACCCCCTCGTCCGCCCCCTGATCACCGACGACGAACACACCCAGGCATGCGCTGCCGCCGCACAGTCCCTCCACCGACTCTGGGTCCTCGACCCCACCGCCCCCGATGGCCACTGACCCCCTGACCCTCGTCCGGTGGGTCGAGGTGCACCGGCTCGCTGTCGCCGGTCGGCAGGCGGCGATCGCCCGGGACACCGGTGCCCGGGTGTGCCAGGTGTGGCTGCGTACCTCCCGGTTCGCCGCCGTCGAGGCCATGGCCACCGCGACCCTGACCCTGGGCCCGGACGCCAGCGCCCTCTACCACCGTGGCTGGGCACGGTCGGCGACCGGCCAGCCCCGGCCGGCGCTGAAGGACTTCCACCGGGCCCTGACCATGTACCAGCAGTCCGGCGACCACGGCAACGAAGCCGCCACCCTCAACAACATCGGCCACGTGCACGGCAGGTTGGGGGACTGGCGGCGGGCTCTCGGCTTCTACGACCGGGCGCTGCCCATCTGGCGGGAGGTCGGCGACCGGACCGGCGAAGCCACCACCCTCACCAACATCGGTCTCGTGTACTCCGGGTTGGGGGATCGGCGGCGGGCTCTCGGCTTCTACGACCGGGCGCTCCCCATTCTGCGGGAGGTCGGCGACCGGGCCGGCGAAGCCGCCACCCTTACCAACATCGGTCTCGTGTACTCCGGGTTGGGGGATCGGCGGCGGGCTCTCGGCTTCTACGATCAGGCGCTCCTTATCCGGCGGGAGGTCGGCGACCGGGCCGGCGAAGCCGCCACCCTCAGCAACATCGGTCTCGTGTATTCCGGGTTGGGTGACTGGCGGCGGGCTCTCGGCTTCTACGATCAGGCGCTGCCCATCGTGCGGGAGGTCGGTGACCGGGCCGGCGAAGCCGCCACCCTCAACAACATCGGGGGTGTGCACGACAGGTTTGGGGATCGGCGGCGGGCTCTCGGCTTCTACGATCAGGCGCTCCTTATCCGGCGGGAGGTCGGCGACCGGGCCGGCGAAGCCGCCACCCTCAACAACCTCGGTCTCGTGTATTCCGGGTTGGGTGACCGGCAGCGGGCTCTCGACTTCTACCACCAGGCGCTGCCCATCGCGCGGGAGGTCGGCGACCGGGCCGGCGAAGCCGCCACCCTGAACAACATCGGCCACGTGTACGACACGTTGGGGGATCGGCGGCGGGCTCTCGGCTTCTACGATCAGGCGCTGCCCATCTTGCGGGAGGTCGGCGACCGGGCCGCCGAAGCTGTCACCCTGAACAACATCGGGTCCGTGCACGTCGGGTTGGGGGATCGGCGGCGGGCTCTCGGCTTCTACGACCATGCGCTCCTTATCCGGCGGGAGGTCGGCGACCGGGTCGGCGAAGCTGTCACCCGGCACAACATCGCGATGGTCCACCGGGCGGAAGGTGACCTCGACCTGGCGATCCAGGAACTCGAACATGTTGTCGACCTCGACCGCCAGGTCGACCGCCCCGACCTCGACGCCGACACCGCCGTCCTCGAACAACTCCGCCGACAACGCGCGGAAGACCACGGATCCGAACCGCCCGGGGGGTCGTGATGACGGCTGTCAGCGCAGGGAGGCGCGGGCGGAGAAGGCGACCTCATGGCGATCACTTCATGATCAACGAGGCGGGGCGAGGCGGACGACTGGTGTTTAGCCTCTCGGCCAGTTCCTGCTCGTCCTCGCTGCGGTGTGGTTCACCACCGGCCAGCCGAGGCAGCGCCGGACTGGCCGGTGCCGAGGAGGGACCGGCCGGTCGGGGTGAGGACGTGGAGGACGCTCTGCCTGCGGCGGGTGGTGGTGATGAGTCCGGCGCTCCGGAGCACGGTGGCGTGTTCGCTGGCGCTGCTGGCGCTGATGCGGGCGGTGGCGGCAAGTTCACCGGTGGTGCAACCGGGCTGCTGGGCGATGACGTGCAGGACGGTCGCGCGGGTACGGCCCAGCAGCGCGACCATCTGCCGCGGTGCCGCTGCCGACTCCGCTGGCGTGATCGGGTCGGGAAAGCGCTGCCCGTTGTGGGGGATGGGAAAGCTCAGCCAGGGTTGGGGTTCGGCGTCGCAGTCGAGGCTGGGCCTGCCGGAGCCGAACACCGAGGGAATCAGCAGCAGCCCGCGGCCGCTGAGATGCAGCTCGCCGGTGAGCCCGGTGTGGATCTCCAGGACGGGCGGGTTCCAGCGGATCTGCGGCGGACCCAGATGGCGTAACAGGTGGTCGATCCCGTGGTCGACCAGGTCCCGGGCCCGGGCGGCCCGGTCGGCGGCGATCCAGGCGGTCACCTGGTCCCAGTATGGGGCGATCAGCGTGGTGTGTAGCTGGCCGAGGGCATCAGCGAGGCGTTGGAGGGCCTGCGGGTCGTCGTCGAGTCGGCGTGCCCAGCCCGGCACCGGCCGTTCCTCGGCGAAGCGCGTCATCTCCCGGCGGATCAGCGACCGGGGTGTGGACCGGACCTGCTCCAGGCACTCCTGCGCGCCGCCGAGCCGTGCCAGGGACAGGAAGTTCGGCGAGTAGCCACGAGCCGGCGCCAGATCGAAGACCAAGCGGGTTTCGGCCGGCAGACGTGGAACCACCGGCCCGGTCCAGGGGACATGCCGCATCAACGAGGGCTTCCACAACCCACGGACCACCCGCATGGTCTCCACCAGCGGCGACGGCGACCCCATCACCCGGGTGCGTCCCAGGTCCTCTGCCGTGAAGTGAATCCGGTAGACCACCCGTGACCCTTCCAATTCAGAACCAGCGCCGACTCTCCTCGAACGCCCATCGATGGTGGCCTTTCGGCTCAGACCGAAGCAAGGTGACAGCCGATACCCGACGGTCCGATGGTGGTTTCAGCAACGACGACCGTTTCTCGCTCCAGAGAAGGGAACCCCCCATGGTACGGAGACTCGCCAGACTGCTGTTCACCGCCGGACCGGGCAGGCACGAGAAGAGAGCCGTGAAACGCATTTCGCTCGTGCTCATTGCGGTGCTGGGCCTGGTGATCGCCGTCCCCAGTGCGGCAAGCGCACACAGCACCGACGACTGGTACTACGACACCAGTTCCCCAGGCGGCAACGGGTACAAATACGCTGGGGACACGCGCAGCAGTGTTGGCGGCGTGTATCAAGAGGTGGACGAGTGGACCACCTCCGGCGAATATTCCGCGATCCAGGCGTACGTGGAGGACACCGCCACCGACGGCTACTGCGGGACCATCGAGATCGCCTACACGCACGGCGGATGGCAAAGTGACCACTGGCACTTCCGCACCGTCCCCGTGCTGGACTGCTCCACCAACGGCGCCGGCACGGCCAGGGCGTACTTCTACAGCTCGTATCCGATCGGGAACCTGAACTCCCGAGCCTGCCACGCGAACTCGGCCGGGAAGATCATCCACTGCGAGAAGAACTGGCATACGGTGATGCCCTGAGACAATGCTGAAGGGGTCTGCGCCCCGAAGCGGCGGGCGTGCGACGGCGAGTGCCCCTGACGGACCGATGACCCGGCCCATAGGGACGGGGCTCGGGCACCGGACACACGAGCGATGAGGCAGTGACGTGCCCCGGCTCCCATCTTCGGAGCCGGGGCACGTCACTCTTTGAGTGATCGATCAAGGCTGGCAGCCGGATGTGACGAGACAGGCCCCTGCGGGTCAGCGCAGCGAGGCGCGGGCCGAGAAGGCGATGCTGGCCAGCAGGAAGCCGCCGTTTACCACCGTGAACGCCACGATCACCCAGAACACCAGGGCCGGGGCGAACGCCAGCACCAGCCCGGCCACGAAGATCACCGCGCCGTAGTCGCGGACCAGCTTCGCCAGCCGCACCGGCAGCGAGGTCGAGGTGACCATGCTGGCCGCGTTCGGGCCGGCCTGCATCACCGACGTCACCAGATTGACCATCCAGGTGCCCGCGAAGACGGCGACCAGCCAGGACGGCGTCTCCGGGCGCTGCGCCACGGCCGTGGCGGACAGGGCGGCCACCAGGGCGATCTGGGCGGCCACGTCGCAGAGCACGTCCACCCGCGCGCCGGCCGCGCTGCCCTGCCCCGTCACCCGGGCGAGCTGCCCGTCGGCGCAGTCCAGGGCGTACGCGACCTGCCAGCCGACCAGCGCGACCAACCCGACCACCCACGCCGGCACGCTCCCGGCGGCGACCCGGTCGGCGAGCGCCACCACCGTCACCGACGTGGCCAGGCCGAGCACCAGGTTGGCGATGGTCAGCGCGGTCGGTCGCAGCCCGAGCCGCTGGGCGACCAGCGCGAACACCGCGCCCAGCCACTGGCTGACCGACTCGCTGAACAGGCCGCCGCCCCGGTTGACCCGGTGGAAGTCGGCTACGGAGGGGCGGGACGAATCAGTCAAGGTGGTCGCGGAGTGCACCGGCGTAGTCTGCCAGCCGCTCCCGCGTCTCGGAAGGCGACATCGCCAGGTGCTCCAGGATGGTGTACCGGTCCGGCCGGGTCCGGGGCGCGAACTGCACCGCCTCCACGAACTGGTCGTCGCTGAGCCCCACGTCGGCCGGCAGCCGGGGCAGGCCGTGCCGGGCCAGGCAGGCCGACATCTCCCGGAACCGGCGCAGGTCTCCCCGCAGCCAGGTGCAGAACAGCGCGCCCAGCCCGGCCAGCTCGCCGTGCGAGGCGGTGCCCGGGAAGAGCGCGTCCACCGCGTGCATGATCTCGTGGCAGCCGCCGCTGGACGGGCGGCTGGTGCCGCAGATCGCCATCGCCAGGCCGCTGGAGATCAGCGCCTCGGCGAGCACGGTGACGAACGCGTCGTCGGTCATGTCGCCGGGGTGGTTGAGGACCGCCTCGGCGCCCGCCCGGGCCAGCGAGGCGGCCAGGCCGTCGACCGGCTCCCCCCGGACCTGGCGGGCCAGCTCCCAGTCGGCCAGCGCGCTGATGTTGCTCACTACGTCGCCGATGCCCGCCCGGTTGTGCCGCTCCGGCCCGGCCTCCACGAAGTCCAGGTCGATGATGACCGCGATCGGGATGTGCACCCCGTAGGAGCCCTTGATCCCGTCGGTGATCAGCGAGGCCACCGGGGAGGCGATGCCGTCGTTGGCCAGGCTCGTCGCCACCGTGACCATGGGCAGGCCGCGCCGGGTGGCCGCGTACTTCGCCACGTCGATGGTCTTGCCGCCGCCGATGCCCACCACCGCGTCGTACGACCGGGCGCGCAGCTTCCCGCCGAGGTCGTCGGCGGCGTCGAGGGTGCCGCCGGCCACGGTGAACACGTCCGCCGAGCGCAGCGACGGCCGGATCAGCTCGGCGATCTGCGTGCCCTGGCCCGGCCCCACCACCACCGCCACGTCGCCGCCGGAGGAGATCCGCCCGTCGGCCAGGATCGCGGCCAGGTCCGCCACCGCGCCCCGCCGCACGTCGATGTGCAGCGGGGTGAGGACCGTGCGGGCTAGCAGCGGCACGCGATCTCCCGCGCCCGGGCCAGGTCGGCGTGGTTGTCGACCTCGACCCACGAGACGTCGCCGATCGGCGCCGCCCGCACCTCCCCGCCCCGCTCGGCGAACTCCTGGTAGCCGTCCTCGTAGTAGAGGTTCGGGTCCCGCCGCCAGGTCGTCTCCAGGGCGTCGGCGAGCGCGTCGGCCACCTGCGGCTCGATCAGCGTCGCGCCGATGTACTCCCCGTACGCCTCGCCCGGGTCCATCAGCTTGGTGATCCGGGTGAGCTGGCCGGCGGCGTCGAAGGTGGTCTTCATCTCCTCCTCGGCCAGCGCCTTGATGGTGTCCACCGCGAGCAGGATGCCCGGGCCGCGCTCGGCCAGCAGGGTCTTCTCCACGCTCACCGGGTGCACGGTGTCGCCGTTGACCAGCAGGACGCCCCGGGCGAAGTGCTCCCGGGCCAGCCAGAGCGAGTACGCGTTGTTCCACTCCTCGGCCTTGTCGTTGTGCACGAGGCTGATCGTGACGCCGTGGCGCTTCTCCAGCTCCGCCTGACGGGAGACGACCGCGTCCGCGGCGTACCCGACGACGATCACCACCTCGGTCAGCCCGACCTCGGCGAGGTTGCGCAGCGCGATGTCCAGGATGGTGGTCTCACCGTCCACCGGCACCAGCGCCTTGGGCAGGGTGTCGGTGTACGGGCGCAGTCGACGCCCCGCACCGGCCGCGAGCACCATCCCGATCATGCGACCGCCTCCCTCGTACGACTCCGGGTCATCGGTGGAGGATAGCGCCGGGGCGGAACACGCCCGACGTCAACCGGGAGTTCACCCCGGCAGCGCGGCCAGGTCCGCGAGCACGGCCAGCCGCTCGTCGGCGGTCAGCACCGCGTACGGGCCCGCCGCCCGCCGGTCCGTCTCCTGCTCGATGGCCAGCCGTTCCGGGCCGGCCGGCAGCTCGGTGATGCTGAGCGCGGTGTGCCCGGCCGCCGTCCACGCCGCCTCGTGCGCGTCGGCCCGGTGGTAGCGCAGCGTGCCGAGCCGGTTGAGCAGCAGCACCCCCGGCGAGGCGCCGTCCGGCTCGTGCGGGGGCGCCATCACGGCGAACGCGTCGCCGGCCGAGCCCGGCTCCTCCTCGGCGGCGACCATCGCGTACGTGAGCAGCCGGCCGAGCGCCTCGACCAGCCGGACCACCCGGTCGTCGTGCCCGATCCACAGCTCCTCGGTCACCTCGGCGTGCACCTGGTAGATCTCGGTGAGGAAGGCCTGCCCGCGTTCCGTCGCGGAGAAGCATCCGTCGGGGCGGCGGTGCAGCATGCCGTAGGCGACCTGCTTGTCCAGCGCCCGCTGGCAGGACCCCGGGTCCCGGTACCGGGTCACGGCGGCGAAGCCCGCCGGGTCGACGGTCCCGCCCGGCGCGGCCAGCCGGGTGCGGAACTCGATCAGGAAGCCGGTGGCCGCCGGCCCGCCGTACCGCTGGCTCAGCTCCGCGCCGCCCCCGTCGCGGCCGGCGAGGATTCCGGCGACGAAGACCCGATCCACCGCCGGGGCGATCAGCCCGGCGAACCGGTGCGGCGCGAGCTCGACGTCGTCGCTCACAGACCGATCGAGTGCAGGGCCGCGAAGGCGTCCTCGGCGATCCGCCGGATCAGCCCGTCGTTGACGTCGCGGTGCTCGTCCAGCAGGGCGACGTCCCGCTCGGCCAGCCAGCGGAACTCGGTGTGCTTGCCCTCTTCCAACCGGGGCCGGCTCAGGTCACCGTCGACCCGGACCAGGAAGTCGGTCTCGACCCGGTCCAGCCCGTCGGCGCCGGTCCAGCGGTACTCGCCGACCGGGCCGAGGACGTGCGACACGGTCCAGCCGGTCTCCTCGGTGACCTCCCGGCGCAGCGCGTCCTCCACCCCCTCGCCCGGTTCCAGGTGGCCGCCGACGATGTCCCAGGTGTCGGGGAACAGGACCCGGTGCGGGGACCGGCGCTGGATGAAGAGGCGGCCGTCGTCGTCGACGATCAGGGCGCCGGCGCAGCGGAGAGGCTCGGTGGACACCCGTCGACAGTAGCGAGCCGACGCCGTGTAGGGCGATGCCTGGTGACCAGGGACGCCACCGGTGGGAACGCCGACGGCCCGGCCCCCGCGCGGGGGCCGGGCCGTCGGGCACGGGTCAGCGGCTCTGCCTGGGCGTCCGCTTGACCGGACTCCGCTTCGTCGGCAGCGGTGTCGGGCTGTCAGGGCCGGTGAAGACGGCCGCGGCCCGCCAGTCGATCACGTCGACCTGGGGGCCGCTGCGCGTCGTCCAGCCACCCGTCGGCGCCCCGTTGACCCAGCTTGCCGACGAGAGGTTGCCGGTGGTGCGGCTGACCAGGTAGATGCTGGATCCGGAGACGAACATCCCACCGGCGTCGGCGAAGCCGGTCGCGCCGGCCACGGTGAACTTGTCCGCGCCCACGGTGCCGCTGTCCGGGCTGAACCAGCGCCAGAACAGGCCGCTCTGGCCGGTCAGCGTGTAGTAGAGCCGGCCGTTGGTGTAGAACGCGCCGGTCACGTTCGGGAGCTCCGGGTAGAAGTTCACCGTGCTGCCGGCGTACTTCTGGCCCTCCGGCCCGGAGTCGGTCACCACGTTGTCCCACAGCGGGTCGTGGTACGGGTCGACCAACTTGGGCGTGCCGAAGGTGGCACCGTCGAAGGTCCGTCGCCACAGCGCGCCGTTCACCCCGTAGAAGAGGGTGCCGCCCACCCAGAAGGCTCCCCGGACCGCCGACCACGCGGTGCCGTCGGGGCTGGGGACCGGCGCGGAGAGGCTGACCCCACGGAGGCCGTCGTAGGCCCGGGTGCGCATCGTGTTCGCCGCGCCGACCCCGGCGAAGTAGACGTTGCCCGTCAGGGTGGTGGTGGCGGTGGAGTGCGGGACCGCGCCGCCGGTGAGCGGGAAGAACGCGATCCGCCCCCGGCGGTACTTGAAGTTGCCGATCCATTCCTGGTCGGAGCCGAGCCACAGGCCCTGCGGGGTGACCAGCAACTCGGCCACGCCGTAGCCGCGTGGGTGCCGGCCCGGGTTCCAGGTCAGCGGCAGGCCGCTGAGCGGGTCGAGCGCGGCGATGCTGGGCCGGGCGACGGCGCCCGGGTACGCCGAGTTGGTGGCGGAGCTGTTGTTCACCCAGCGGAAGTGGCCGCCGACGTAGACCGCCTGCTCGGTGATGCCGACGGAGAGGAACGTGTCGCCGCCGCTGTAGTTGACCCAGGTCGGCTCGACGGCCGTACCGGTGGAGGAGGTCTCCCAGCGGGCGACCGCGTCGCAGAGCGTCCCGCTGTACGGGCTGCCGGTGGTGGCGACGACGAAGTAGCGGCCGTCCGGCGAGAAGCTGACGTCCCGCACGTACGAGTCGAACGCCTTCGCGTTGCAGCGCGGCTCGTAGCGGTTGGTGTTCCAGCCCGAGACGGTCGCCGTGGCGGCGCCGAGGGTGAGCCGGACCACCTGGTCGTGCAGCACCCCGTTGGCCTTCTTGAAGTTGCCGATCACCACGAGCTGGGAGCCGTCGGGCGAGACCGCCAGCTTCTCGGCCCCGACGCCCGCGCTCGCGCCGCTGATCCCGTCGTAGTTGTGGTGCTCGGTCAGCGTGGCGGTCAGGTAGTCGTCCACGACGCCGGTGGTGGCGTTGAGCGAGACGAGCCCACCACGCGGCTTGGTGGCGGCGGTGGTGAAGGTGCCGCCCACCAGCAGCCGGCTGCCGACCTTGGCGACGTCGTTGACGAGGCCGTTGAACGCCAGGTTGGGGAAGCTCGCGACCAGGCTGCCGTCGGACAGGTTGACCAGGGCGAGCTTGCGGCGGTTCGTCCCGTTGACGGTGTTGAAATTGCCGGCGAGGTAGACCGTGCCGGCGGTGGGGCCGGCGAGGACGTCCAGCACCTCGCCGTCGACCACGGGGGCGAACGCGGTGTCCACGTTGCCGGTGGCCTTGTCGAAGGACAGCACGAACTTGCGCGGGATCTTCACGTCCGAGCCGCGGTTCTCCACCCCGGTGAACGAGCCGCCGACGACGACCTTGCTCCCGGCGTCGTGGATGGCGAAGACGGTGCCGTCCACGACGTCCGGCGTGGGGCCGGACGGGACCGCGCCCACCACTGTGGCGTGGCCGGCGCCGGCGGGCGCGGGGTTGGCGACGACGCCGCCGGTGACGGCGAGTGCGGCGGCGGTCAGGACCGCCAGTGGTCGGCGGCTGAGCGCGGGAAAACGGGCCACGGGCAACTCCGAATGAACGGCGGAGAAAACGATGCGGATGCCTCCACCCGACCGGCCTGGCCGGTCGGGTGATGCTGGTGATCCCCGGTCGGGGAGGCGACGACCGGGAACACGGAGTCTCAGCACACGATGGCGCATGCGGCGCACGGCGTCTACCCCGGGGTGCCCGTTGTGTCCGTCATCGGATCGACGCGGCCTTCACCGGCGGGCCGGTCGCCGGGGAGGCCGGGGTCACCGGGTACGTGGGCCGTGCGCCGGGACCGGCGGGGGCGGTGCGGCGAACCACGGGTCGGCGGTCAGCTCCCGGTACGCGGCCAGCCCCTCCGGGTCATCGTTGAACGTGCTGTCGTACACGGGCTTCGTGGTCTGCTTCGCGGCGAAGTAGACCACCGCCTTGATCTGCGGGTGCTGCTTGACGTAGTCGCGGGCCTCGTTCAGCCAGGCGGCGCGCTGGCCGGGCCCGCCCGGGTACGTCACCCCGAACTCGCCGATCATCACCGGCCGGGGGTGCTTGGCGGCGAACGCCATGAAGGTGTCCATCTGCTCGGCGAAGCCGTCGAACTCCTTGCCCGGGTACACGTCGGTGCAGAGCCAGTCGACCTGGTCGTCGCCCGGGTAGTACGCGGCGGCGTCGCGCTTCTTGTCGACGAAACCCTGCACGTGCGGACACCAGACGAAGCCGGCGTTGGTGGCTCCCACCTCGGTGAAGATGCCCCGGATCCGCTTCCAGGCGGCGACGTAGTCCTCCGGGGAGTGCACGCTCTGGGTCAGGTTGGGGCGGTCCATCTCCCACCGCCAGCGCAGCAGCAGCGGCACCCCGAACTGCTTGATCTTCTCGGCCCGCTGCCGGATCAGCTGGTCGTACACCCCGTCCCGGATGGACCGGGTGTCGGCGCCGGACCAGGAGATCATCTGGAGCTTCCCGGCCGCCTGGAACGCGTGCTCGGTGGGGCCGGGGAAGTCGTCCTCCCAGTCGTGGAACATGTGCGCCAGGACGACCTTGCCGCGGGTCTGGTCCGCGAACGCGGTCAGCGCCTCGACCCGGCCCTCCGGGGTCTGCCAGTCCGGCTTCACCCAGGCGCCCAGCCAGACGCCCTCCCCGGGCAGTTCGGGGCCGCGCCCGGTGGTGCTCAGGCCGTCCGCCGCGCGGGGGCTCGCGGCCGGCGCGGTGCCGGTCGGCGTGGCCGGTGGCGGCACGAATTCCGGAGCCGGCTCGGAACACGCCGACACGGCCAGCGCCGATCCGAGCAGGAGCACCGCCGCCGTCTGGAACCGCTTCATCGTTGCCGTACCTTCCCCGTGCTGAGGCCACCGGCGTGCCGATGGCGGACGTTCGATGGACAGGCCCGCGGCCGGGACCTCAGCGCCGCCGACCCCGGCGCAGCGCCCGCAGCGCGTCGAGTTGGAGCACCCGGCGCAGCCGCCACACCCCGGCGGCGTACCCGGCGGCGCCGAGCACCGCCAGCACGGCCAGCGTGACCGGCCCGACGTCGGCCACCGTGCGGGCCAGCAGCGCCGGCACCCCGAAGCAGGCCACCGCCAGCCCGGCGGCGACGAGCGTGCCCCGGCCGAACGGGTGCAGCCGGTACGCGTGGTGCAGCTGGGCCAGCGGCACCAGGTTGGTGATCAGGATGGACGCCGACCAGGCGACCGCCGCCCCCATGATGCCGAAGCGCGGGATGAGCAGCACGTTGAGCACCACGTTGACGACCGTGCCGGCCAGCGCGTTGTAGAACGTCCAGGACGTCCGGCCGGCCATGTTGAGCACCGTGTCGACCATGCCGCAGCCGGTGGCCACCAGCATGCTCAGCGCCAGGAACACGGTCACCCGCTGGCCGGCGGCGTACCCGTCGCCGAACAGGTGCAGCATCGGCTCGGCGAAGACCGCGAAGAGCAGGTACGCCGGCCAGGCCAGCAGCACCAGCCACCCCGTGGCGGCCTGGTAGAGCCGGCCGGCGGCGGCCCGGTCGTCGCGGACGAGGTGCTCGGCCAGCCGGTGCTGCACGGCGGTGGACAGCGCCTGCCCGGAGAGTTGCCCGAGGGCCAGGAACCGGGTGGCCGCCGTGTAGAGCGCCGCCTCGGGCAACCCGCGCAGCGCGCCGAGCAGCACGATGTCGAGCCGCTGCACCGCCATCTGGGCCAGCCCGCTCAGCGCCCGGGGGCCGCTGTAGCGCCAGTACGGCCAGAACTCGTCGCGCAGCGACACCGGCGGAACCTGGGCGCCCCGCTCGGCCCGCCGGACCAGCCGGGCCAGCCACCCGGTGCCGAGCAGAGCGGCGGGCAGGTAGGGCAGCGCCCAGGCCAGCGGCAGGGCGGTGGTGGCGGAGAGACCGAACAGGGCGACCAGGCCCACCCCGACCAGTTGCAGCCCGCTCCGACCGAGCCGCTCGACCAGCAGCAGCGGGCGCATCTTGCCGAATCCCCGGCAGGCGGCCAGCGCGAAGTCGCAGAGCGCGGCCACCGGCACGAAGACCAGCAGCACCCGCAGCGCCCGCACCGCCCCGGGCACCGGCTCGTCGAAGGTCAGCGCCACGATCCGCGGGGCGGCCCACCAGCCGGCCAGCGCGATCAGCGTGCCGAACAGCACCACCGGCAGCAGCCCGACCAGCACCGACGCGCGGATGCGTTCCGGCTGGCCGAGGGTGCGGTAGCGGCTGAGGAAGTAGACCGAGCCGACGCCGGTGCCCAGCCGGGCCGCCGCGTACGCGATCATGAAGGCGCTGGTGGCGGCGAAGAAGAGGCCCGCGTCCGCCATGGACCAGGCCCGGGTGACGACGATGTTCAGGCCGAACCCGGCGACCGCCGCGACGGCCACCCCGAGCAGGTTCGCCACGCCGTGCCGTGCCGCCCCGCCCAGCTCGCCGCCCGGGGACCGGGCCGGCGCTACCGTCGCCACGACGGCACGCGTCCCCACCAGGCGCTCAACCGCTCGTCGTACGGGGCGAAGTGCTCCTCCAGCCGGGCCCGCAGCGCCGGGTCCAGGGGCGAGCGGGACCGGGCGTTGTGCTTGCCGAACGAGATCTCCGCCCAGTGCGGCAGGCCGAGGAAGTCGCAGACCGCGTCGAACGACGGCCGGGGGTCGGCGAAGAAGTCGTCCGCGTCGACCACGTGCAGCCGATCCCGACCGAAGATCGACTCCAGCCGTTCGAGCTGCTCGACGTAGCGTCCCCGGGTCAGGTAGGCGTTGTGCTGGTAGTGGTGGCTGTGCGCGGTCGGGTCGGCGAGCAGCCGCTCCCGCTCCCCGGCGATCCGCTCCTCCTCCAGCTCCAGGGCGCGCTCGAAGCCCTCCGGCTCGAAGCCCCGGGCCGCCTCGTGCGAGTGCGCCGAGTACGCCCGCTCCACCGGGTCGCGCAGCAGCACCAGCAGCCGTACGTCCGGCAGGTCCCGCGCGATCCGCTCGCCGGCCAGCGGGTGGAACATGTAGTACGGGCTCGACTCGCCGGTCACCCCGCGCACCCCGGCCAGCTCCCGGACCGCCTCGGCCCGGCGCACCGTCGGGAAGTGACCCAGGTACCAGTCCATCCCCCGGTCGTAGCCGGTGTCGAAGTAGTGCACGCCCTTGTGGTAGTTCGCCGGCAGCACCGCCGGGTGCTGCGAGAGGGTCTTGAACAGCGACGTCGTGCCGCACCTCTGGGCGCCCACGATGAGGAAGTCGGGGGCGAGCCGCGACCCCGCGGTCCACCGGCCGTACGTCCGGCTCACCGACCGCACCGCGCGCCGCGCCTGTGCCTTTACCAGCGTCACTTCGCCACTCCTCCCGCGCCCGGCCGACCGGCCAGGTGATCCTCCACCGCCGGCAACAGCCAGGCGGCCACGTGTCCCAGCCGGGCGCCCGCCTCGGCCTGCCGGTCGCGCAGGTACCGCGCGGCCAGCTCGACCAGGTAGAGCACCGCCACCAGATCGGCCACCCCGGCCGGCTGCCCGAACTCAGCCAGCGGCCCGGCCGCGTCGGCGATCAGCCGCCCGGCCGCCACCCGCGGCTCCACGCCGGCCCGGGTGATCGCCGTCTGCACCCGACGGTGCAGGGCGTCGAAGCCGACCGGCACGTCGTCGGCGAACCGCTCCCAGTCCCAGACCAGCACCCGGCCGTCGGCCAGGGCGGCGCTGTTGCCGCCGTTCCAGTCGCCGTGCCAGGCGCCGAGGTCGAGCACCGGGTCGGCGCGGCGGACCTCGGCCAGCACGGCGCGCAGCCGGGCCGCCTCCGGGCGGTCGCCGAGCGCCGCCAGCTCGCCGGCGAGTCGCCGGGCATGGGCGCTCTCGGCGTACGACCGGCGGTCGACGCCGACGCAGCGGCTCACCGCGACCATGGCGGCCCGCTCCGCCTCGGCGGCCCGCGCGGGGGCGGCCCGGGGCAGGCCCACCGGCAGGGCGCTCTGCACCAGCAGGGCGTGCCCGCCCCAGGTGCCGTGGTGCAGCACCTCGGCCACCGCGATTCCGGGCAGGTCGAGCGTCGCCAGCCGGCTCAGCGCCGCCGCCTCGGCGTCGACCAGGGCCCGGGTGAGCGGGTCGACGCCGAGCTTGGCGTACCCGATGGGGTCGCCGGCGGCGTCGAGGAGCTGGACCACCGGCTTGCGGTTGGCCCGGGCCGGGCCGATGTGGATGCTCAGCAGCGCCGGCCGGCCCAGCACGGCGGCGAGGTGCGCGTCGAGCGCGTCGGCGGCGGCGTCGACCACCAGCCGGTCCCGGAACGCGAGCCGGCCCAGCCCGGTGCGGAACGCCGCCGCCAGCACCGCGCGGCGCAGCCGGGCCTTCGCCCCCTGCGCCTCGGTGGAGTGCCGGACCGCGCCCGCCGCCGCCCGCCGGGAGCCGGCCGGGACCAGCAGCCGGGGGCGCGCGGCCGACGGCACCACCGCGAACCCGGCCCGGCCGCCGCGCCGCAGCGCCGGTCGGGCCGGCGCCGGCCAGACCACGCCGGCCAGCTCAGGCAGGTACGCGCCGCGCGCGTCCGCGCCCGGTGGTGGGGTGAGCATCAGTGGGACCGCCGTTCCGGCCACGCGCGCGGGCCAGTCGTCTCCGGTGCGGCGAGCCGGGCCTCGCGGCGCAGCTCGCGCAGGTGCAGGTCGTTGCGGGCGAGCAGCGCCACGCTGATCAGCCCGTACGCCAGGGTGGTGTTCAGCGAGCCGTAGAGGAACTGGAAGAACAGCATCAGGATCAACACCAGGCTGCCGGCGATGCCGATCGGGGTGTGGTCGTGCCGGAACCGCCACAGGCACCAGAGGAAGAACGCGCTGTAGCAGAACGCGCCCACCCACCCCTGGCCGGTCAGCAGGTTCCACAGCTGGCCGTTGCTGCCCAGCTCCCGGTTGCCGCACTGCTTGCAGTCGGCCGACTTGCCGATCGCGATGGACCGGTTGCTGCCGATCAGCGCCCGGTTGCCGCCGTAGCCGAGCACCGGCGAGTGGTTCGCCGCCGCCACCGCCCCGTTGGACAGGGTGGACCGGATGTCGTCGCTGTGCCCGTTGGCCATTCGCTCGTTGAGCAGGGTGCCCAACGGCGAGGCGAGCACCGCCACCCCGACCAGGCCGGTGGCCAGCGCCAACCCGACCAGGACGACGATCCGGCCGCGCAGCGCCATCCGCACCGCCACGTACACCGCGCCGATCACCAGGCCGATCCACAGCCCCCGGTTGAGCGAGTAGACGATCGGGAAGATGGCGGCGGCCACCACCAGGTACCCGGTGAGCCTGCGCGGCCCCCGGCCGAGGACCACCCAGCCGACGATGAACCAGATCAGCAGGATGGCCATGTTCTCGCCCCAGGTGTTGGTGTACTCGAAGGGGGCGGCCGGGCGGGGCGAACTGGCTTCCCCGGCGAGCACCTCCTGCACCTGGGCGACCTCGACGTGCATCAGCCGGTTGACGAACGGTTCCTTGGCGATGGCGGCGGGGAGGATGTAGTTCAGCGGCGCGACGAACTTGAGCTGGGGAAACAGCGCGCCGACGTACCCACCGATGACGGTGATCACGGCCATGAAGCCGAACAGCTTCACCAGCCGCTTGCGGGGCAGCTCGCGCTCGCTGAGGTTGAGCACGTACAGCATCGTCACGGTCAGCGCGGTGTAGTTCATCACCCGGATGCCCCAGCCGATGTACCGGCCGGACCCGCTCGGGGCGAGCGTGTCGGGCGCGGTGATGCCGAGCATCAGCCCGGACAGCACCACCCAGGCCAGCAGGATCAGCCAGATCCCGAAGCCCGGCGGCACCTTGACGTTGCCGCGCCGGTAGAGCTGGAAGGCCATCGGGACGGCCAGGATGGCGAAGATGAACGAGGGCAGGCCGAGGGCCCACCACAGCGGGTACAGCACGAAGAGCGCGGTCACCGGCCAGGCGGCGGGCAGCCGCAGCGACCAGCGGCGGGCCGTGCCGACCGGCGGGCTCTCCGGCGGGTCGGCCGGACGGCGTCCGGCTCGTGCCGGCTCCGGCCCGGAGGTGGGCCGGAGCGGGGCGGCCGTGGTCATGTCACGCTGACCTTGGCGGTCTTCGGGGCGTAGATCACCCAGGCCGGGCCGGGCTGCGGGCGGACCTGGTAGCCGGCCGTGTCGGTGACGTTGCAGACCATCTTCTGCCCGGGCTTGCTCCACTGCGCCTTCGCGCTGGACGGCCCGGACACCACCACCGCGGCCCCGGACCCGTACACGTTCGCCCCGGGCAGCGAGCGGGGGCTGGGCTTGCGGACGTCGATGGTGCGGTACTCCATCGTCAGCACGACCACCGCGGCGACGCTCACCGTGGCCTTGCCGACCCGGCCGCGCCACGACGAGCTGGCCGCGTCGTACGCCCAGGTCTGGGCGGGGTGGCCGGGCGCGGTGACGGTCAGTCGGCCGGCCGGGGTGACGCCCTGGCTGGCCAGCGGGGTCCCCGGGGCGGCGTGGTCGAGGACGCGGGTCGGCGCGGCGCCGCCCTTCGGGGCCGCCTGCCGCAGCGCGGCGACGGACGCCTGGCCGGACGGGAACGCGGCCGAGCGTTGCGCCGGGGTCACCCCCGGCAGGTCCGCCGCCTCGAACTGGCGGAGGAACCCGGTGGGCCCGCCGGCGTAGCCGACGAACGGTTGCAGCACGCCCACCGTGCGGATGTCCACCGGCCGGATCTCGGCGACCGGTCCCACCCGGGCGGCGTCCCGGGACTGGTAGACCGCAGTCAGGTGCAAACTCTCCGACTCGGCGAACTCCTGGTAGACCAGGTCGGCCTCGGCCAGCCCAACCGGGCTGGTACCGGCGGTCACCCGCAGCGGCACCACCACGGCCTGGCGGGCGGCCGTCGCTGCCGCGGCCGGCTTTCCGGACAGCGGCGCGGCCGGCAGGCTCGGGGTGGGGCTGGGCCGGGGTGCCGGGGAACCCGGTTCCGCCACGTTCGTCGCGCCGGGCGCCTGTTCCTCGGCGCAGCCTGCGCCGAGCACGGCGACGAGCACGGCCGCGAGCGTAGTGCCCAGCGCCCGCCGGCGGTTCACTCCCGCTCCTCGGACGGGTCGAGGGCCATCGAGTACCGGCCGGGGTCGGGGCCGTCGGTGTCCCGGGCGGAGCGGTAGACGGTGGACTTGCCGCTCGGCTTCTGCTGGCCCGGCGGCCCGGGCGGCGGGACCTGGCCCGGCTTGGCCATGCCGGGCGGGACCTGGCCCGGCTTGGCCATGCCGGGCGGGACCTGGCCCGGCTTGGCCATGCCGGGCGGTGCGGTGCGGTGCGGTGCGGCGGTGTCCCGGGCACCCGCGCCGGCACGGGGCAGGATCATCGTGGACTCGAAGTTCGGCGTGCCCGGCTGGGGCCGCCCGGCGGGCGTCGGCCGCGGGCGCGGCGACGGCGGGCCCGCCCGGCGGGCCGGCGTGGTGGGCGGGGCCGGCCGGACCGTCGGGCCCCGGTCGGCGAGGCGGGGGGTCAGCACCGCGCCGAGGACCGGCGCGTCGACCTGCTCGAACTGCTGCATCGCGGCGGTGATCTCGCTGCTTCGGGTCTGCCCGCCCTCGATCACCAGGATCACGCCGTCCACGTGCCGGGCCAGCGCCTGCGCCTCCACCGCCGCCGTCGGCTGGGCCGTCTCGATCAGCACGTGGTCGAAACGGGCGGCCAGCTCGGCGAGGATCTCCAGCATGGTGGCGACGGGCAGCTCCACCTCGGTGTCGAGGTTGCCCGGGAGCAGCACCCGGAGCTGGTTCAGGCCGGGGGCCGGGGTCAGCGCGATGAGCGCCGAGACGTCGTGGCGCAGCACGTCGGCGAGGGTGTGCCGGGGCCGGATGTCGCCGAGCATCCCGGCCAGCGGGGAGTCCGGCTTGGTGGTGACCACCGCGACCTGGGCCCCGGTGCGGGCGTACGCCGCGGCGAGGTTGCCGACGACGAAGCCGGCGGCCGGGCCGCGGGAGGTGTCGGTGAGCAGCAGCAGGCGGCCCCGCCCGGGCCGCGGTTCAGGCATGGTGGACAACAGCACGTTGCGCAGCCGGCCGAGCTCCCGGGCGACCTCGTGGGCCGCCGGCAGGACGGTCAGCCCCGTCGGCCGGGGCGGCAGCTCCAGCAGCATCGACAGGCCGAGCCGGTCGGCCACGTCCCGGCCGCGCCGGACCCGGGTGTCCAGCCGGTCCAGCACCAGGGCGACCACGATGCCGAAGAGCAGCCCGGCGCCGAGGCCGCTGGCGAGGTTGAGGGTGGTGTTCGGCGAGCTGGGCTTCCGGGGCAGCGCCGCGTCGGAGATGATCTCGCCGGGGTCGAGCGCGATGCTCAGCAGCGGGCTCAGCCGGCTGTTGAGGCTGGCGAGATTGTTGGTCAGCACGTTCCGGTCGGCCTCGGCGCGGGCCCGCTCGACCGAGTTGGACGGGGTCCCGGCGATCTTCCCGGCGACTGCGGCGAGCTGCTTGTTGGTCTCGGCGATCTGCTGCTTGAGCGCGGTCGTCTCGTTCTCCAGGGACCGGGTGGCGGTGGCCAGCCGCAGGTCCAGGTACGCCTGGGCGAAGGAGTGCGACCCGGCCTGCGCCGCCTCGGGGCTCTGCGCCTCGTACACGATCTGGAGCACCTGGCTGTTCGGCGGCACGGTTACCGACAGTGAGCGGGCCAGGTCCTCCGGCGGGATGGTCGTCTTCAGCAGGGCCCGAGCCCGTTCGGCCACCACCAGGGAGCGGACCACCTGGGCCTCGGTGTCCAGGTTGACCTTGGCGCCCGGGTTGGCGTCCTGGCCGACCTGGCGGACCAGCAGCGAAGTCGTCGAGACGTACGTGCGGGTCTGCACCTGGCTGACCAACATCCCGGCGCCCGCGCCCAGCAGCGCGGCCACCACGAGCATCCACCACCGGCGGCGCAGCCACTCGAGGTAGGTCATCAGCGTGGGACCGTCTGAGTCGCGCAGATCGGTGTGGTGAGGCGAGGGCATCGGGCTGTGTCGCTTCCTGTGGACCGGAACCGGTCAGTCGGCCGCGGCGGGCGGCATCATGGCGGAACCCTGAGTCTCCCCGATCCGGGCAGTGAGGGGAAGCCGACGAAGGTCCGCTTCTCCGCAGCCGGGTTCGGGGGGCAGGATGGGTGGGTGCGGTTTTGCTACCACATCCAGAGCCACCGGTCCCCCGAGCAGATGAACCGGCTGGTCCACGCCGTGAAGCGGTACAGCCCGGACAGCGTGGTGCACATCAGCCACGACGTCAACGGCCCCCCGCTGGACCTCACCGAGCTGCGCTCGCTGCCCGACGTCGTCGTGCAGACCCACGAGGGCGGCTACGGTGATTTCAGTCATGTGGACCGCTACATGGCTGCCGTGGACTGGCTGAACGACGAGGGGGTGCAGGTCGACTGGCTGGTGAACATCACCGGTCAGGACTACCCCCTGCGGCCGCTCGGCGAGTGCGAGGCGGAGCTGGTCGACTCGGGCGCGGACGGGTTCATGGAGTACTGGGACGCGTTCGGCCCGGACAGCCACTGGCCGAGCAGCCGGGTCCGGTCCCGCTACCACTTCCAGCACCGCCGGCTGCTCCCGCTCACCCCCCGGGGCAAGAAGCTGCTCCGCCCGATCCAGGCGGTCAACCGGGTGCAGCCGCTGGTCCGGGTGCACGTGTCGTACGGGCTGGCGGTGGGCCGCCGGGCCCGCACCCCGTTCGGGCCCGACCTGCGCCTGCACGGCGGGTCGGCGTTCGCCTCGCTGAGTTGGCCGGTGGTGGCGTACCTGCGGGAGTACTTCGACCGGCGGCCGGACGTGGTGTCGTACTTCCGACGCTGCCTCTCCCCGGTGGAGGCCGTCTTCCAGACCATCGCGTGCAGCCCCGGGCTGTTCAACCTGGTGCCGGACTGCAAGCGGTACTTCGACTTCCGGGGCAGCACCTTCAACCACCCGAAGTCGCTGACCGCCGAGGACCTGCCCCGGGCGCTGGCCAGCGGGGCGCACTTCGCCCGCAAGTTCGACTACGAGCGCGCCCCGGAGCTGCTGGACACCCTGGACGCCCACCTGGCCGCCGCCCGCCCCTGAACCCGCCGCCCGGGCGCGTGCCACGCCCGGGGCCGGCGGGCGGGTCAGCGGTAGTCGTAGCGGCGGCGCAGCGGCCAGGTCAGCGCGCCGACCAGCCGGCGGTGGCCCGGGGCGTACTCCCGGCGCCACTTCTCGTCCAGCGCCAGGGTGATGGGGCCGCTGCGCATCCGGATCCGGCCACCGGCGACCGCGTGGGAGCCGGCCTGCTCGAACTCGTTGTCCCGCAGGAACTCCAACGGGTCCACGACGCCGGTCACGTCGGCGGTGAGCGCGGCGATCCGGCCCAGCTCGGCGCGCGGGTCGCGGACCAGGTCCTCGTACCGGACGGTGACCCGGGGGACGCCACGACGGGCCAGCGCGGCCACCATCGCGTTGACGGTGACCCAGCGCCGGGCGGTCAGCCGGGCCGAGCGCTGGTTCATCCGGCCCTTCGTCGAGGTGCCCTCGGGCAGCTCGACGACCTGGCTCCAGGAGTACGCGACCCCGCGCGGGTCGCGCAGCACGTGCACCAGCCGCAGGTCGATCTGCGGGGCCCGGGCCAGGATGTACGCCAGCGAGGGGCGCTTGGTCGAGTCCACCACAACCTTCGCCCCGGACACGTCGGCCACCGCCCGGTAGAGCTTCGTCAGCAGCTCGATGTAGCGGTCCAGGTCCCGCCGGAACGCCGGGGACATCCGGGAGTTCACGATCAGCGGCAGCTTTCCCGTGGCGTCGACCCGGCGTTGCAACGCCCGCACCTCGGCCACGTCGACCTGGGCCCACCCGCCGTACGCCCGCCGGCCGACCTCGCCCCAGAACGGGCAGGCGTCGAAGTGCTCCCCGCAGGCGCAGCGGAAGTTCCGCTCGACGCCGGACTGCCACAGGTAGAACAGCTCGCCGACGTCGCAGTGCCCGACGAACTGGCCGAGCATCAGGTCGAGCAGGGTCGAGCCGCTGCGCGGCATCCCGCAGACGTACAGGACGGTGACCGCCCGGGTGCCGCCGCCCTGCGCCGCCTCGGCCGTGTCGGTCATCCGCCATCCTCTCGCCCGGGTTGCTGTCAGCAGGCAGTCTAGGCACGGGACTGCGGAGTGAGGCACTGGCGAAAGGGCCGCAGCCAACCATCCGACAGGTCCGATGATGGTGAGAGCCACTTATGTTCCTGGCCGGGTGGCCGATACATTGTTGCGGCGCCGCGCCGTCCGGTCGACCGCCCCCCGTGGGCGTGTCCCGGGGCTCGGCCGGGGCCGTGGGAGGCGGGTGACGTGGAGTCTGGTGAAGTCATGCTCGTCGGATCCAGCGGCGGGCACCTCGCCCAGCTGGTGGCGCTGCAACCGTGGTATCGCGACCGGGCCCACTCCTGGGTCACGTTCGACACCCCGGACGCCCGGTCGCTGCTCGACGGCGAGGACGTGGTCTGGGCGCACCACCCGACCACCCGCAACGTGAAGAACCTGGTCCGCAACATGTGGCTCGCCGTCCGGGTGTTCCGCGGGCGGGACGTCGCCGCGGTGGTCACCACCGGCGCCGGGGTCGCCGTGCCGTTCGTGGTGGTGGCCCGGCTGCGTCGCATCCCCACCGTCTACATCGAGGTGTACGACCGGATCGACACCGCGACGCTGTCGGCCCGGCTGTGCCGGCCCTTCCTCTCCGCGATGCTCGTGCAGTGGGAGGAACAGCGCCGGCTCTACCCGAAGGCGACCGTGGTGGGAAACCTGCTGTGAGCCTGCCGATCCCCCGCCAGCGCACCAATTCCCCAGCCCGGCGCACCGTGCTGGCCATGGTCGGCACCGACGTGCACCGGTTCGACCGGCTGGTCGAGTGGCTGGAGCGCTGGCACGCCGGCCGCGACGCCCTCGCCCCCGAGGTCCGCCTCGTCGTCCAGCACGGGCGCAGCCGCGCGCCCCGGCTGCCCGATGCCGCTCCGTTCCTGGCCCACGACGAGCTCCAGCGGGCGATGACCGAGGCCGACCTGGTGGTCTGCCACGGCGGGCCGGCCACCATCACCGAGGCGCGCCGGCACGGGCACCTGCCGATCGTGGTGCCCCGGGACCCGACCCGGGACGAGCACGTCGACGACCACCAGCAGCTCTTCTCCCGCCGCCTCGGCGCGGCCGGGATGGTCCGGCTGGCCGAGTCCGAGGCCGACCTGGTCGCGGCCCTCGATCGGGGGGTGGCCGACCCGCAGGCGTACGCGCTGGCTGCCGACCCGGGCCGGCCCGATCCCCGGGTCGCCGCCGCCACAGCGGTGGGTCGGATCGTCGAGGACCTGGTCCGGACCAGCCGGAAGCCGGGGCGGCGCAGGTGGTGGCGGTGAACGCCCGGGTGCTGTTCGTCGGCGGCCTCGGCCGCAGCGGCTCCACGCTGCTGGAGCTGATCCTCGCCCAGCACCCCGACGTCTGCGCCGTCGGTGAGGTGGTCCACCTGTGGGAGCGGGCCCTCGGCGGCGACGAGCGGTGCGGCTGCGGGGAGCGGTTCACCGCCTGCGACTTCTGGCAGCGGGTCGGCGAGCACGCGTTCGGCGGCTGGTCGGCCGTCGACCGCGACGACGTGCTCGCGCTCAAGGCCACCGTCGACCGGACCCGGCACATCCCCCGGCTGGCCCGGGGCGACCTGCCCGACGCCGAGCTGGCCGAGGTGCGCCGCTACGCCGACCTCTACACCCGGATCTACGCCGCCGCGATGGCGGTGACCGGGGCGCAGCTCGTGGTGGACTCCAGCAAGCACGCCTCGACGGCGTTCGCGCTGCGCTGGGCCGACGACCTCGACCTGCGGGTGCTGCACCTGGTCCGGGACAGCCGGGCGGTGGCCCACTCGTGGGCGAAGCAGGTGCGCCGGCCCGAGGTGGTGGACGCCGAGGCGTACATGCCGACCTTCTCGCCGTTCACGGTGAGCAAGCTGTGGACGGCGCAGAACGCCGCGTTCCACCTGCTCGCCACCCGGGCGCCGGTGATCCGGCTGCGCTATGAGGACTTCACCGCCGACCCGCGCGGCACCGTCTCCCGGGTCCGCCGCTTCGCCGGCCTGGCGGACACCCCGGACGCGCTGCGGGTGCTCGACCCGTCGCCCACGCCGCTGGTCCGTGCGCACAGCATCGCCGGCAACCCGCTGCGGTTCAACGCGGGGCCGCTGCGCGTCCGGCAGGACGATGCCTGGCGCACGGCCCTGCCCTCGCGCAGCCGGGCGGTGGTGAGCGTCGCGACGCTGCCGCTGCGGCTGCGGTACGGATACGTCGGCCTCGGCCGCCCGGGCTCCACGGAGGCACCATGACCGAGCCGTTGAACGAGCACCCGTCGGTGACCGCGGTGGTCCCCACCCGGGACCGCCCGGAGCTGCTGCGCAAGGCCCTCGACGCGATCCTCGGCCAGGAATACCCCGGCCCGGTCGACGTGGTGGTCGTCTACGACCAGTCCGAGCCGGACCGTTCGCTGGCCGACGACCCCCGGATCACCGTGCTGGTCAACCAGCGCACCCCGGGCCTGGCCGGCAACCGCAACACGGGCGTCCTGGCCGCCACGGGCGACCTGGTGGCGTTCTGCGACGACGACGACGAGTGGCTGCCCGGCAAGCTCGCCGCGCAGGTGGCCGCGCTGCGTGCCGCCCCGGACGGGGCGTTCGTGAGCTGTGGCATCCGGGTCGACTACGACGGCCGTCCCCCGGTCGACCGGGTGCTCTCGGTGGACCGGGTGCCGCTGGCCGCCCTGCTGCGGGACCGGCACACCGAGCTGCACCCGTCGACGTTCCTGATCCGCCGGGACGCGCTGCTCGACGGGATCGGGCTGGTCGACGAGGAGATCCCGGGCAGCTACGCGGAGGACTACGAGTTCCTGCTCCGGGCCGCCCGGCACGCCCCGCTGGTGAACATCGTCGAGCCGTACGTGACGGTGCGCTGGCACAAGCAGTCGTACTTCGCCCAGCGCTGGGAGACCATCGCCACGGCGTTGCAGTGGCTGCTCGGCCGGTACCCGGAGTTCGCCACCGTGCCGGCCGGCGAGGCCCGGGTCAGCGGGCAGATCGCCTTCGCCCAGGCGGCGCTGGGCAACCGGGGCGAGGCGGTCCGCTGGGCCCGGCGCACGCTGGCCCGCAACCCCCGGGAGCCGCGCGCGTACCTGGCCCTGGCCGTGGCCAGCCGGGCCGTCGACCCCGACCGCGTCCTTCGTACGTTGCACAGACGCGGCCGGGGGATCTGAGCGTCAGGAGGCGGCGCACCAGGCCCGCCACGCGTCCCGGCTGGGCGCGTCGGTGAGCCGGAAGTCGCCCCCGGCGACCTGGTAGTCGTAGTAGGCCACCCACAGCGGGCGCTGGCCGTCGAGGTACCGGCTCATCGCCCGGATCCAGTCGGCCCGCCCCGCGCCGCTGTCCCCGGCGATCCGGACGCTGCCGGTCTCGGCGAGCCCCCACGGCTTCCCCAGCGCCTTCGACTTGGCGATCATCGGGGTGAAGACCTGCGCCGGGTCGGTGTACCGGTTGAACTTGCCACCGCTGTTGTAGCAGTCCCAGCCGAGCACGTCGATCGCGTCGCCACCCGGCCAGTAGTCCTCGAAGGTGCGGTTCGAGTTCGGGTTCAGCGTCCAGCACATCAGGATCAGCGTGGCCCGCAGCCGGGCGTTGCCGGCCCGGTCGGCGAGGCCGGCGAGCCGCTGCCACGCGGCCCGGTACTGCCCGGCGGTGTACGAGCCCCGGGCGATGTCGTCCTCCGGCTCGTGGAAGTACGACCAGTAGACGTCCAGGTTGCGGGGGACGGAGCGGAACCAGTTGGCGAGCCGGGAGTCGTGCCGGCCGGCGGCCACCTCGCCGGGCGGCGCCTTGAAGGAGACCACCACGGTCCGGTCGGCGACGTCGGCGCGGCTGCCGGACCAGGCCGGCGGCATGCCGGGGTAGAAGACCCGGACCATGCGCAGCGGGCCGTAGCTGCGGTCGGACCGGGCCAGCCCGGTGGCGAAGCTCTCCCCACCCTGAAGGTGGATGCTCGCCCCCGGGAGGGTGTTCCGGCCGCCCGGTAACGCGCCGGCCTCCGTCCCGCCGCTGACGCCCGGGCTCGGCGAGGCGGACTTCGGGCTTTTGCCGAAGCCCTCGTTCCCGCTCGGCGTCGGCCGGGCGCCGGGGGCGGCCGGGCCGAGGCCCGCGCCCTCGGACGCGGCGTCGGTGATCGTCGGTGCCGGCCGCCCGGGCAGGTCCCCGTTGGTGGCCAGGGCGACCGTGGTGCCCAGCGCCACCGCGCCGGCGGCCACCGGGAGCAGCAGCCACCGGCCGAGCCGGCGGCGCGGGCCGCCGGGTTCGGCCGGGGCGGGGGGCAGGGCGGGTGCGGTGGTGGGGCCGGAGCTCATGACCCTCCTCGGGTCGGCGGTGTCGATGGGACCGGGCGGGAGCACCACGACCGCGCCCGCCGGGCGGCGGATCCGTCGGTCAACGGTGGCGGTCGATGGCCGCCAGCAGGGACTCCGCGTGCTCCGGGCGGCAGACCAGCAGGTCCGGCAGGCGCGGGTCGTCCCGGTTGTAGCGCAGCGGTGAGCCGTCGATCCGGGACGCGTGCATGCCGGCGCCCAGGGCGACCGCGACCGGGGCCGCCGAGTCCCACTCGTACTGGCCCCCGGCGTGCACGTACGCGTCGACCTCGCCGGTCACCACCGCGCAGACCTTCACCCCGGCCGAGCCCATCGGCACCGCCCGGGCGTCGATGCCCTCGACCAGTTCGCCCACGAACGCGGGCGGCCGGCTGCGGCTCACCGCGATCCGCAGCGGCCCGGCCACGGCGGGCACGGCGGGCTCGGCGGTGCCCAGGACCAGCGGCGTGCCGTCCGGCGCGGTACGGGCCGGCATGCCGACCGCGCCGGCCACCAGCGCGCCGTCCGGTCCGGCCGAGCGCTGCCAGAGCGCCACGTGCACCGCCCAGTCGTCGCGCCCGGACTCGGAGAACTCGCGGGTGCCGTCGAGCGGATCGATGATCCACACCCGGTCCGCCTCCAGCCGCGCGGGACGGGCCCCGGCGGCCGGGTCGCCGGCCCACGCGCGCCGGCTGTCGGCCTGCTCCTCGGAGAGCACCGCGTCGGCGGGCCGCCACCGGGCCAGGGCGGTCGACATCAGGTCGTGGGAGACCTTGTCGCCGGCGTTCTTGAGTGCCGCCGGGTCGGCGAAGCCCTGCTCCGCGCGCAGCGCGGTCAGCGCCCTGCCGGCCGCGCCGGCCAGCCACTGTGCGAAGGCCTGGTCGTCGAGCCGACCCGTACCGTCCTCGGTCACGTGAAACTCACCACTCCTCCGGTGCCGGTGCCGGTGCCATCCGTCGGCGCCGCGCGGACGCCCATCCTTCGGCGGTCGCGGGGGCGCGGCCAGGGACCGGTCCGATAATCGACACCTGAGTGTCGCGTACCTTCGGCCGCTTCCGCCTCGGCCGTTCCGCCGTCCGTCCGCTGCCCGCATGTTGAACTTGGCGTGTATGCCGGTCGGATCGCCGGGGCCAGGCCCTAGGCTCGTCCGCATGACCGCCGAGCAGCTGATCTCCTTCGCCCGTGGGGCTCCTTCGCTGGACATCGTCGATGTCGAGGGGCTCAAGGCCGCCGCCGTCCGTGCCTTCGACGCCGACCCTGCCGGGGTAACGGCCTACGGCACCTCCGTCGGCTACCCGCCCCTGCGGAAGTGGATCGCCGAGAAGCACGGCGTCGAGGCCGACCAGGTGCTGGTCACCAACGGTTCGCTCCAGGCCGACGCTTTCCTGTTCGACCACCTGGTCCGCCCCGGCGACGCGGTTGTGGTCGAGCGCCCGACGTACGACCGGACGCTGCTCAACCTCCAGCGGATGGGCGGCGAGATCCACGGCGTGACGATCCAGCCGGACGGCCTGGACATCGCCGAGCTGCGCAAGCTGCTGGAGTCCGGGGTCCGCCCGAAGCTCGCGCACGTCATCCCCAACTACCAGAACCCGGCCGGGGTCACGCTGTCGCTGGAGAAGCGGCGGGAGCTGCTCGACCTGGCGGCCGAGCACGGCTTCGTCATCTTCGAGGACGACCCGTACGCCGACATCCGGTTCCGGGGCGAGCCGC
This sequence comes from Micromonospora sp. NPDC002296, assembly GCF_040296145.1. NCBI lineage: Bacteria > Bacillati > Actinomycetota > Actinomycetes > Micromonosporales > Micromonosporaceae > Micromonospora > Micromonospora sp. NPDC002296. The sequence continues at coordinate 19,041 of NZ_JBEOWQ010000001.1, read as the reverse complement.
TGCCGTCGATGCTCTCGCTGGACACCCGGGGTGTGGTGGTGCACGCCTCCAGCTTCACCAAGACGGTCTGCCCGGGGGTGCGGGTCGGCTACCTGATCGGGGCGGCGGACCTGATCGCCGACATCGCGAAGAAGGCGACCAGCCTCTACATCTCGCCCGGCATGGTGTCCGAGGCGATCGTGCACCAGTTCTGCGTCTCCGGCGACATCACCCGCTCGATCGAGACGGTCAGCACCGCGCTGGGCGAGCGGGCCCGGGTGCTCGCCGAGTCGCTGCGCCGGCACCTTCCCGAGGCCCGGTTCGTGGAGCCGGACGGCGGTTACTTCCTCTGGGTGGAGCTGCCGGAGGACGTGCTGGTGGACCGGCTCGCCCCGGCGGCGGCCGAGCGGGGCGTCGCGGTGGTCAAGGGCAGCGACTTCGTGCTCGACGGCGGGCAGCACGCGTTGCGGCTGGCGTTCTCGGCGGTCACCGTCGATCAGATCGACGAGGGTGTTCGTCGTCTCGCGGAGGCGGTGGCGGCCGTCCGAGGCTGACCATCTGTCGGATTCCTGACAGAAGCGCGGTGCCGGCCGGGTCGGGTCTGCCGCCCGGCCGGTTCGCGGCCCACAATGCTGCGAGCACCACTCACGTCTCCCGGCCGACCTGCCCCGATGCGGGCCCCGGCCACCCGACCGGTGGTGCGCGCAGCAGAACCCCCGCCCCCAAGGGCGCCGGGTGGGCCGTGTCGTCCCTCACCCCCCTGACGCGGCACGGCCCGCCCCGGCGCCCTCCCGACTCCGCGCCCGGGGCACCCGTCCGCCACCTGCTGAGGCGGCGGCCGACGCCGGCCGGTCGGCGTCGGCCGCGGGCGTACCCTGCAACCCGCGACGGCGTGCGGCTGCCGCGACAGCGTGGGGAGGGGGTCGCCATGTCGGACCGGGCGGAGCGGAGCCGGGCCACGTCGCCGGACGGTGGGCGGGTGATCAAGCCACGGGCCTGGGCCCCGGTGCGGGCGATGACCCGGATCCTCAACCCCGACGACGGCCAGCGCGTCCCCGAGCCCGTCGGGCCGGGGCGCAGCGCGGTGATGGACTGCGGGCTCTACGTCGACGGCAGCCGGCAGCCCGGCGAGTGGCACTACGCGGAGGCGCTGGCCGCGGCCCGCCGCGAGCGCGGGTTCGTCTGGGTCGGCCTGCACGAACCCGACCTGGCCGAGATGTCCGCGATCGCCGATACCTTCGGCCTGCACGAGCTGGCCGTCGAGGATGCGGTCAAGGCCCAGCAGCGGCCCAAGCTCGAACGCTTCGGCGAGGTCACCTTCCTGGTGCTGCGCACCGCCCGGTACTGCGAGCACGACGAGCTGACCGAGAACTCGGAGGTCGTCGAGACCGGGCAGGTGATGCTGTTCATCGGCCCGAACTTCGTGATCAGCGTCCGGCACGGTGACGCCTGCCGGCTCGCTCCGGTCCGCGCCGACCTGGAGGCCAGGCACGAGCTGCTGGAGCACGGCCCCTGGGCCGTCGCGTACGCGATCACCGACCGGGTGGTCGACCTCTACCTGGAGGTGGCCGACCGGTTGGAGGACGACCTGGACGTGTTGGAGGCCGACGTCTTCGACCGGCAGAGCAGCGGCCGGATCCAGCGGATCTACCAGATGAAGCGGGAGTTGGTCGAGTTCAAGCGGGCGGTGGCGCCGTTGCAACGGCCGTTGATGACCCTCACCGCCCAGGTCAACCGGGAGGTCCCGCAGGAGGTGCGGCGCTACTTCCGGGACGTGCAGGACCACCTCAGCCGCACCGTCGAGCAGGTCAACTCGTACGACGACCTGCTCAACTCGATCCTCCAGGCGCGGCTGGCCCAGGTCACGGTCGACCAGAACAACGACATGCGCAAGATCGCTGCGTGGGCCGGTATCGCCGCGGTCTGGACCGCGATCGCCGGCATCTACGGCATGAACTTCGTGAACATGCCGGAGCTGAGGATGACGTACGGCTACCCGGTCGTGCTCGCCCTGATGCTGGTCGTCTCGCTGTCCCTGTACCGCTGGTTCCGCCGCAACGGCTGGCTCTGAGCCCGACGCCCGTCACCCGTCATTCGGCCCGGCCCGGCTGCGACGGACAGGTGCCCTGGAACGCCCGCGGCGCGGGACGACAGGGGTCGTCTCCGCGCCGCGGGCGATGGCCCGAAGGGGTCAGCGCCGGCCGCCGGACCGCGCGGTGTTCTCCTTGCCGAGGGCCGTGGTGAGGTCGTCGGCGGGACGGCCGGAGACGTCCCGGGCGCCCTCGGCGACCGAGGGCACCTTGTCGTTCGGGTGGATCACCGGCTGGGTGTCGAGGGTGCTGGTGGAGGCGCTGTCGCCGCCGGCCACCGCCGAGCTGCCGGCCCCGGTCGGCCCGCCGGCCGCCGGCGAGCCACCGGACATGGTGGACGAGTCGGCCACCTTCGCGCCGTTCGCCGACGGGGTCTCCACGATCAGGGTGTCCACCTCGTCGCGGGCCGGCTCCAGGGTGCGGGCCGGGGCGTACTCGGTCCACTCCTGCTGCTCACGGCGGCGGCGCATGGCCATCGCGCCGGCCAGGCCGGCGACCGTGCCGGCGGCCAGCAGGCCGACCATCGTGCCGCGCGACGACTTCTTCTGCTTCCTCCGCGTGACCTTCAGGCTCTTCGCCTTGACCTTCTTGCTCAGCGCGGCCTGCCGCCCGGCGGCGGCCTTCTTGCCGGCGACAGCCTTGCCGGCCGCCTCGGCCTGGGCGTTGCGGACGGCCAGGGCCAGCGGCGCGAGGGCCGCGACCGTCGACGCGAGACCGCTCGACGCCCGGTCCCGCACCACGAGGGCGGTCGGCGCGACCGCGCCTCGGGCCGCCTGGACCCGCGGGCCGACCGTGGCGCCGGCGCCCCTCGCCGCGTACGTGGCGGCCTGCTTCAGGTGACCGATGCCCTGGTTCAGTTCGACCTTGGCTCGCTGCCCCTGGGTCTTTCGCCGCCCGATTCCAAACACGGTCCCACCTCCTGGGAGTTGTTCCTCCGTCATCCTCCACCTTCGGATGCCTCCGCACTGCCAGATCGGGCACATGGGAGGATCCGCATGGAACTGACCAACGACTGAGGAGTACCCGTGGCCGAGGCTGTCTACGCCACCTTGCACACCAACGCTGGCCCGATCCGGCTGGAGCTCTTTCCCAACCACGCGCCGAAGACGGTCCGCAACTTCGTCGACCTGGCCGAGGGCAACAAGGAATACACCGACCCGCGTACGGGTCAGCCGGGCAACGGCCCGTACTACGACGGCACGATCTCGCACCGGGTGATCAGCGGTTTCATGATCCAGATGGGTGACCCGACCGGCACCGGTCGCGGCGGCCCGGGCTACAAGTTCGGTGACGAGTTTCACCCCGAGCTGCGCTTCGACCGGCCCTACCTGCTCGCCATGGCGAACGCCGGGCCGGGCACCAACGGCTCGCAGTTCTTCATCACCGTGGGGCCGACCCCGCACCTGACCAACCGGCACACCATCTTCGGCCAGGTGGCCGACGAGGCGTCGGCGAAGGTCGTCGACTCGATCGCCAGCACCCCGACCGGCCCGAGCGACCGCCCGGTCTCCGACGTCGTCATCGAGCGCGTCGAGATCGAGCGCACCCCGGCCTGACCGGGGTGGCGAGGTACCTTTGCTCGCATGACTGAGCGCCCCGCCGGCACCGGGAGGCAGCGGCCGTGAGTGAGTCCCCACCGACCACCCCGGTCTGCTACCGGCACCCCGGCCGGGAGACGTACGTCCGGTGCACCCGCTGCGACCGGCCGATCTGCCCGGACTGCATGCGGGACGCCTCGGTCGGGCACCAGTGCCCCGAGTGCGTGGACGAGGGACGCCGTAGCGTGCGGCCGACGCGTACCGCCTTCGGCGGCGGTACCGTCGGCCGCCACGGCTACGTCACGAAGACCCTGATCGCGCTGAACGTGCTGCTCATGGTCCTGTCCATCGCCTCCGACCGGGGCGGGGACGCGGTGGCGGGCGGCTCCGGCTTCGGCGGCCTGATGGGCGGCAGCACGCCGCTGACCGACTGGGGCTCGGTGCTCGGCCAGGCCCTCTTCCCCGACGGCAGCGTGCACGGCATCGCCCAGGGCGAGTGGTACCGGCTGGTCACCGCGATGTTCCTGCACTACGGCGTGATCCACCTGCTGCTGAACATGTGGGCGCTCTGGGTGCTCGGCCGGTCGCTGGAGGCCAACCTCGGGCCGCTGCGGTTCCTCTCCCTCTACCTGGTCGCCGGGCTCGGCGGGAACGTGGCCGCCTACCTGTTCAGCGCCGAGAACTCCACCACGGCCGGGGCGTCCACCGCGGTCTTCGGCCTGTTCGCCGCGTTGATCGTGATCGAACGCCGGATGGGGCGGAGCATCTCCTCGGTGCTCCCGGTCCTGGTGATCAACCTGGTCTTCACCCTGACCGTGCCGGGCATCTCCATCCCCGGCCACCTCGGCGGGCTGGTGACCGGCGGGGTGCTGGCCCTGCTGCTGGCGTACGCGCCCCGGTCCCGGCGCGGGCTGTTCCAGGCCGCCGGCGCCGTGCTGGTGCTGGTGGCGCTGATCGGGCTCGCGGTGGTCCGCACGGCGACGCTCACGGGCTGATCCCCGACGCGGCCGGCCCGTTGCGTGACGTCAGTGGGCCTCGCCGTGGGCGGCGCGCAGGGCCTCGGCCACCTCGCCGGGCGGGGCGTCCAGGTCGTACCGGCCGAACAGGTGCAGCGAGTCGCCCGCGTCGATCTCCAGGATCTCGGTGGACAGCCCCCGCCGGGGTCCACGGTCCACGGTGATCGCCTCGACGGTGTCCCAGGCGAGCCGGCGTCGGCCGGCGAGGCCCCGGATCACCGTGATCCCCGCCGGGTCGACGGCGAGCCGCACCGGCACCAGCAGGTCGCGCGCCGCCCAACCGGCCAGCCCGACGGCGGCCGCCGCGGCCAGCACCAGCCGCACCCGGTCGCCCTCGGCGAGGAGCAGCCCGAGCCCGACCAGCGCCGCCGCGCCGATCAGCTTGACCACCGGCACCGAGGCCGGCACCCGCCACTGCCGCTCCGCCGTCGACGACTCCGGGATCCGCTCTGGCCGCATGCGTACAGCATGCCCTGCCGGGACCGCCTCGGCCTGCCGCCATCGGCCGGTGCGGGGGACGGCCGGCCGGGACAGGACGTAGTATCGAGGCCCGCCAGGTTACCGGGGAGTAAACATGAGTGACGCGGTCATCGTCGGTGCGGTACGGACCCCGGTCGGGCGGCGCAAGGGCAGCCTGGCCACCGTGCATCCGGTCGACCTCTCGGCCCACGTGCTGCGCGCCCTGGCCGAGCGCACCGGGATCGACCCCGAGCAGGTCGACGACGTCGTCTGGGGCTGCGTGTCCCAGGTCGGCGAACAGTCCTGGAACGTCGCCCGCAACGGCGTACTCGCCGCCGGCTGGCCGGAGTCGGTGCCCGGCACCACGCTGGACCGGCAGTGCGGGTCCAGCCAGCAGGCCCTGCACTTCGCCGCTGCCACCGTCGCGTCCGGCCAGGCCGAGCTGGTGGTGGCCGGCGGCGTCGAGTCGATGACCCGGGTGCCGATGGGCTCCAGCGTCGGCGACGCCGCACCGTTCAGCGACCGGATCCGCGACCGCTACCGGGGGGTCGAGGGCTTCGCCGAGGACTCCCCGCTGCCGTTCAACCAGGGCGTCGGCGCCGAGCTGATCGCCGCCCGCTGGCGCTTCTCCCGCGCCCAGCTCGACGAGTTCGCCCTGGCCAGCCACGAGAAGGCCGCCGTCGCGCAGGACGCCGGGGCGTTCGATCCGGAGCTGGCCCCGGTGGTCCTGCCCGACGGCGGCAAGTTCGCCGCCGACGAGGGCATCCGCCGGGACACCACGCCGGCGAAGCTCGGCGAGCTGAAGACCCCGTTCCGGTCCGACGGTGTGGTCACCGCCGGCTCGGCGTCCCAGATCTCCGACGGCGCCGCCGCGCTCGCCGTCACCACCTCCGAGTGGGCCGGCCGGCACGGCCTGCGCCCGTTGGCCCGGGTGCACACCGCCGTGGTCGCCGCCGACGACCCGGTCGCCATGCTCACCGCCCCCATCCCGGCCACCGCGAAGGCGCTGCGCCGCGCGGGGCTGGGCATCGAGGAGATCGGCGTGTACGAGGTGAACGAGGCGTTCGCCCCGGTCCCGCTGGCCTGGCTGGCCGAGACGGAGGCCGACCCGGAGCGGCTGAACCCGCGCGGCGGGGCGATCGCCCTGGGCCACCCGCTCGGCGCCTCCGGAGCCCGGATCATGACCACGATGCTCCAGCACATGCGGGACAACGGCATCCGCTACGGCCTGCAGACCATGTGTGAGGGCGGCGGCATGGCCAACGCCACCATCGTCGAGCTGCTCTGACCGCCCAGCCGGCCGGGGCGGCGGAAAACTCCTCGCCCCGCGCCGGCGCGGCTCCTGGTCTACCCACCGGGACCGACTCCCCGACGCCGCCCGCCGACTGGTCCGACCAGCGGTGGCTCACCGGCTGAGCCGCCGTCCGATCTCGACAAAGCCGTCGGGGTCCCGGAAGAATCGGGGCGCCGGCGCTGCGCGAGGACCGTCCGGGTCCGCCCGCCGGCTCGTTTACTGCACGGGGAAAGATCGGGGACACGTGACGAACAGCTTCTCTGCGCCCGCGTTCGGGCGCGGCGTCCGGCGGGCCCTGGCCGCCACGGCCGCCACGGTTCTCGGCGCGGGCATCGCCCTCGCCGGCAGCACCGGGCCGGCCGCCGCGGCCGGCTACGCCGGCCCGCACCCGGGGACGTTCACCGGCCTGGGCTTCGACACCTGCGCCGCGCCGTCCAGCGCCACCATGAAGGCGTGGCTCGCCTCGCCGTACCGCGCGCTCGGCATCTACCTCGGCGGGGTCAACCGGGGCTGCGCCCAGGCCAACCTGACCAGGGAGTGGGTGGCCACCCAACAGGCGGCGGGCTGGCGGTTCTTCCCGCTGTACGTCGGACTTCAGGCACCCTGCTCGAAGTACACCCGGACCATCGACCCGGCTCAGGCGGCGACCCAGGGCCGCGCGGCGGCGGACGACGCCGCCACCCGGGCCCGCGACCTCGGGCTGGCACCGGACAGCACCGTCTTCTACGACATGGAGACGTACCCGACCGGCGACGCGGCGTGCACGGCGGCGGTCAACGCCTTCGTCAGCGCCTGGACGATCCGGCTGCACGACAACGGCTACCTCTCCGGCCTCTACGGCAAGGTCGGCACCGGTGCCGTGACCGACCAGGTCGACGCCTACGAGCAGCCGACCCACGCCGGCCCGGACTACCTGGACTTCGCCCGCTGGGACGGGGTGGCCACGGTGACGGATCCGGCCATCCCGGAGTCGTACTGGGCACCGGGGCGGCGGATGAAGCAGTACCAGGGCGACCACCACGAGACGTGGGGCGGGGTCACCCTCAACATCGACAGCGACCAACTCGACCTGGCCGTGCTGCCGGCGGCCGGCTTCGCCGATTTCACCGGCAACGGCTGGGCGGACGTGGCGTACCGCGATCCGGCCTCCGGGCAGTTGCACGTCTACGGCGGCAACGGCACCACGCTCAGCGGCCGGGTCACCCTCGGCGCCGGCTGGAACGGCATGGACGCGATCGTCCGGCCCGGAAACTTCGACCGGGCCGGCGGCGAGGACGTCGTCGCACGCGAGAAGTCGACCGGGTACCTGTGGCTCTACCCGGGGACCGGGTCCGGCATCACCGGCCGGGTCAAACTGGGCGCGGGCTGGAACTCCGTCCGGGAGATCACCCCGGTCGGGGACCTCGACGGCGACGGCTACCAGGACCTCGTGGCGGTCCAGACGTCCACCGGCGCGCTCTGGTTCTATCCCGGCCGGGGCGGCACGTTCGGCACCCGGGTCCTGTTCGCCGCCGACGGCTGGAACGCGATGGACGAGTTGACCGGCGGGGCCGACCTCACCGGCGACGGCCGGCCGGACCTGCTCGCCCGGGAGACCGCCACCGGCCGACTCCTGGTCCACCCGGGCGCGGCGGACGGGTTCGGCGTGCCGCTGCCGGCCGGTACCGGCTGGGGCGGCATGCGAGACCTGGTCCAGCCCGGTGACTTCGACCGTGACGGTCGGCCGGAGCTCGTCGCCGTTCAGGCCTCGACGGGCCACCTGCTGCGCTACGTCTGGGACGGCGGCGCCTGGCTGCCGCCGATCCGCCTCGGCTCCGGCTTCGGGCCCATGCAACCGCTGCTGTGAGCGCAGCCGGTCGGGTGCCCGTCAGCGGCACCCGACCGGCGCCGGGCCGCCCTCGCCCGGGGACCTGGGTCGCCTACGACGCCGTCGACCCCCGGCACGTGGAAGTTCCGCAAGTCCGCCCGTGACCCACGTCACGCCGGCTCCCCTGTCGTTGGGCAGGGCATGGACGTCTTCTCCCGAACGTTCCTGCCCGCAGCCGCCGACACCGGACTGGCGGCGCAGACCGTCAGCCGACACATACCGATATTCCGCCGCTGCGTCGGCGCGGGCGACGCCACCATCCTGGTGACCCGGTGCAGCCGGCCGCAGCGTCCGGTCGGCGAGTACCTCCTGCTGCTGACCCACCGGCGTCTCGTCGTCATCCGGCAGACCCGGGTGCTGCACCGCCTGTGCCTGCACCTCAACGCCGAACTGCGCGAGCTGACCGACGTCACGTGGAGCCCGGACCCCCGGTTGCCCGCGGTCGAGCTGGCCGCCACCGCCATCGACGGCGTCCGGGAGCGATTCCTCATCCGGCCCCAGCACCCGAGGCAGGTGTGGCAGCTCGACGCCCTGCTGCACCACGCGTTCCGGACCCGGCTCCGGACGGCCCGGGAGCGGATCGTGGCCACCATCGGCGACGCCCCGACCGCCGCCCGCCCAACCGCGTTGCGGCCCGTGGTGATCCGCTGAGCGGCTCCTTGCCCGATTCGAGCACGGCCCGGCGCGCCCCGGGCGTCGAGGTTCGGCAATCATGAACCGGTGACCGTCGACGCACCGCCGCGCGGGCTCGTCCTCGTGGTCGCGGACGAGCCCGCCGCCGCCGACCTGGTCCGGCTCCACCTGACCCGGGACGGCTTCGGCGTACACCTGGAACGGGACGGCGCCGTCGGGCTGGCCGCCGTACGCAGGCTGCGTCCGGTGGTCTGCGTCCTGGACGTCGCCCTGCCCGGCCTGGCCGGCACCGAGATCTGCCGGCGGCTGCGTGAGGCCGGTGACCGGACGCCCGTCATCTTCCTCACCACGCGCGACGAGGTGGACCGGGTCGTCGGCCTGGGACTCGGCGCGGAAGACCACGTGGTGAAGCCGGTCAGCCCGCGCGAGCTGATCGCCCGGGTCCGGGTGGCGCTGCGCCGCGCAGCCGGCGCGTCCGGGGCCGACGACCGGGCCCGCACGGTGGGCCCGGTGACCATCGACCCGACCCGCCGAACGGTGACCGTGGCCGGCGTCCCGGTGCCGTTCACCGCCACCGAGTTCGACCTGCTCGCCCACCTGATGGCCCGGCCCGGCCGGGTCTGCACCCGGGCGGAGCTGCTGGCCGGCGTCTGGGGGTACGCCGTGCACGCCGGCACCCGCACCGTCGACGTGCACGTGGCGCAGATCCGGGCCAAGCTGGGCGGGGCGGCCGGGGTGATCCGCACCCACCGGGGTGCCGGGTACGCGGCCGATGCCGACCTTCGGCCGCTGCCGGGACGGCACCACCGCCACCGCCCACCCTCGTCCTGATCAGGTGGGCGGGAGGGCGTAGCCGACGTAGCCCCGCCAGGTCAGCGTCCAGCCGGGCGGCACGAGCTTCACGCAGGCCGCCCGGCTGCCGGTGCAGACGATCGCGTCCGTCGAGGCGGGAGCGGCCGGCGGCCGGTCCGGCAGCACCGACTCCAGCGCCACCAGCTCGGGCGGGCGGCCGTCGGCGTCACGCAGCAGCAGCCACCACGGGTACTCCCAGTTGTCGTTCTGCTGCACCAGCCCGATCCGCCGCGCGCCGGACGCCCGCACCGCGTCGGCGGCCCCGCGGAACTCGTCCGTCCACTGTGGCCGGCGCAGGAAGCGGGTGTCCCACTCCGAGGTGGTGAGGACCGATCCGGCACCGACCAGCCGGCGCGGGAAGCCGTACGACAGGGCGAGCACCCCGGCCAGGGCGGAGGCGGCCAGCACCGTGGCTGCCAGGCCGGCGGCCACCGACCGTCGGCCCGGCGCGAGCCGGCGGCGGAACAGCGCGTCCAGCCACAGGCCGGCCAGCGGGGCCGCCAGGATCAGGGCGTACAGCAGCAGCCGGTTCCCCCACGGCTGCCATTTGATCATCGCCGTGTGCAGCAGGACGGCGGCCACCACCACGACGGCGTACGCCCGCAGGGCCCCGGCCGCAGCCGGGGCGACCCGGGCCGGCCGGGCCAGCGCCAGCACCGCCCCGACCAGGGCGAGCGCGCCGACCAGCGGGAACGCCACCCGGTCCTCGTCGGGGTACCAGGCCGGCACCGGGAAGACCTCCCGGCCGAAGGTGATGGCCCGGTCCTGCGGGTCCACCCCGATCGCGCGGGACCCCGCCATGATCGCTTCGGCCGTGCCGGCGCGGACCGGGGCGAGCGGCGTGTCCAGCGCGGTGTGCCCGATGCGCAGCGCGTTCACCAGGACCGACGCCGGGTCGTGCCGCTCCATCGGGATCGACTCGCGAAGCCGGGGCGGGCCCAGCGGGTGACCGAACTCGGCCTGCACCCGGGCCAGGAACGGCCCGACCACGACCAGGGCGACCAGCAGCACCAGCAGTGATCCGGCCGCGGTCCGGGCCACCCCGGCCCCCCGGGACGGTCCCGCCGGGCGGCCCGTGACGCCGCCGCGCACCGCCGGCCCGGCCGGCCCGGCCGTGACCGCCGGGTGGTCCCCGTCCCCGACCGCCCCCGCACCGACCCCGACCAGCACCGGTCGGCCCGGGTCGTCGCCGGCTGTCCGCACCGGTCCGTCCAGGTACGCCAGCCGGAGCTGGCCGATGCCCCAGAGCAGCAGCAACGGGCCTACCCCGATCAGCCCGCTGGTCTTCGTCACCGCGGTCAGTCCGGTCGCCGCGCCGAGCAGCAGCAGTGTGCCGGCCCCGGCCCGCCGGCGCAGCCCGTCCAGCGCCAGGGTCGCCACGCAGGCCACCCAGGCGGCGCAGACCAGGTCGGTCTGGGTGCTGGTCGCCTGGAGCGCCACCATGGGGGTGGTGGCCAGTACGAACGCGGTGAGCAACTGGGCCCGCCGCCCCCCGCCGAGCTGGGCGGCGATCCGGGCGGCACCCAGCAGGCAGCCCACCCCGGCGGCCCACTGGACCAGGTTGTGCAGCGCGTCACCGCCGGTGAACAGCCGCAGGTGCAGCAGCAGGTACTCTGCGCCGGGCGGGATGGTCACCTGTCGGTGGATCGCGGTGGGCCAGAACTCCAGGCCGCGCTGGGCCACCCAATGTTCCACCTTGGGCAGGTGGTAGGTCTGCGAGTCGAAGTTGTTGGGCTCGGCCAGCAGCGCGATCAGCAGCTCCACCAGGACCAGCCCGCCGACCGTGCCGGCCAGCAGCCGCTCGCCCCGCCCCGCCGTACGCCACCGGCCGGCCAGCCGGGCGAGGCCGGCGCGGGCGGCGGCGGCCGGGTCCCCCGGCGTCCCGTCGCGGCGGCGTCGCCGGCCTGCCGCCCCGGCGGCGACGGTGAGGAAGATCAGCCAGGCGACCGCGAAGGCGGGCAGGGTCAGCAGACGCAGCGCCCCGAGCAGCTCCACCGTCAGCACCGCGAACGCTCCGGTGACCACGGCGGCTCGGATCACGGCCAGGCGCAACGGGGCGATCGCGTCGGTTCCACGTGGCCGCAGCGCCACGGTGAGCGACAGAACGGCGGCGAGTGGGGCCGCCACGAGCAGGGAGCCGGCTGCCGACATGGCGCGAGTAAACACCATCAGGCTGGATGTGCCGCGCTCGCCGCCCGGCAGTGCTGTACCCCGTCGCGCTGACCTGCCAGGCTAGGCTGGGGCCGACGTGTCGCCGCCACCGTGGAGATCCCCGTGAAGCTCTCGATCCTGATGCCGGTCTACAACGAGGAAGAACGCATCGCGGATGCCCTCAAGCAGGCGTTGGCGGTCGACTACCCGTGCGAGATCGAGATGGTCGTGGTCGACGACGGCAGCCGCGACGGCACCAGCGAGATCCTCGGTCGCGCCGACGACGCTCGGCTACGGGTGATCACCCACCAGCGCAACGCGGGCAAGGGCGCGGCCATCAAGACGGCGGTCGACAACGCCGACGGCGAGTACATGGTCATCCTCGACGCCGACCTGGAGTACGACCCGCAGGACATCCCCAAGCTGCTCGCCCCGGTGCTCGACGGCCGGGCCACGGTGGTCTACGGCAACCGCACCTTCGGCAGCCACAGCGCGTACAGCTTCTGGTACGTGATGGGCAACAAGGGCGTGACCATGGCGGCCAACGTGCTGTTCAACTCGTACATCGGCGACCTGGAGACCTGCTTCAAGCTGATGCCGGTCGCCCTCTACCGCTCCCTCGACGTCCGCTCCCGGGGCTTCGGCATGGAGGCCGAGGTGACCGGCAAGCTGCTGCGCCGGCGCATCCGCCCGTACGAGGTGCCGATCAGCTACCGGGCGCGGGGCCGCGAGGAGGGCAAGAAGATCACCTGGAAGGACGGCGTCGAGGCGATCTGGATCCTCGGTCGAGAGCGCACCCGCCGCCGTCCCGTCGACGCCCCGCAGCGCTGACCCGGGTCAGCGCCCCGCTTCGAGGAAGGCGCTGACCGACCGGCGCAGGCCTGCCGCGTCCAGCCCGTGCCAGCGGGTGTGGTCGGCGGCGGAGCCGTACCGTCGCAGCTCCTCCCGGCCCACGCCGAGCGACAGCAGCCGGTGCGGCCGGTCCACCAGGGCATCACCGACCAGCCGGGCGGACGTCCCGGCCAGGTAGGGCTCCACCAGGATCACCTCGGCCCCCGCGAGGGCCCGCAGCCCGGCCGCGTCGAACGGTCGCGGCCGGTGGGTGTACGCCACCGTCACCCCCAGGCCGGCCATCGCCGCCAACGCCGCGTCAAGCACCGGCCCGACCGCCACCAGCAGCGGCGCTCCCGGCCCCGCGTCCCGCACCACGGCGAGCGATCCGTCCGTGCCGCGCGGCCGGTCGTTGCCCAGCGTCGACAGCCGCAGGTACGCCGGACCCTCCCCGGCCACCGCCGCGCGCAGCAGGGCGGGCACCTCGTCGGTGTGCCCGGGCACGTGCACGGTCCAGTCGGCCAGGGTGTCGATCAACGCGACGTCGGCCGGGGACAGGTGGGTCCGCCCTGCGGCGGCCCGGTCGTACGACCCGCCGATGCCGACCAGCACCGCGCTCACGCCCTGGTGGTCCAGGTCCAGCTTGATCTGCTCGTACGCCCGCTCGACGAGGAACGGGGCGTAGCTGTGCACGATCGGCCGCAGCCCGGTCAGCGCGAGACCGCCGGCCACCCCCATCATCAACTGCTCCCGGATGCCCACGTTGAGCACCCGGTCGGGGTGCCGCCCGGCGGCCGGGGCGAACGACTCGGCCGAGATGTCGGCGAGCACCAGCGCGGTGCGCGGCTGCTCGGCCAGCAGCGCCGTGGTCGTGTCGACGAACGCGTCCCGCATCAGCATGCTCACTCTCCCTCCCGGACGACCGCGACGACCACGTGCGGCCGGTTCCCGCCCTGCCCGGTGAGGGCGTCGTGGAGGGCATCGTGGTCGCGCCCGTCCACGGTCGCGGCGGTCCACCCGTTGACGGTGAACCGGGTCGCGATCCCGCCGCGCCAGCCGTGGCTGGCCGAGTCGTTGTCGATCACCACGGCGGTCAGGTTCGCCAGCCCGACCGCGCCCGCGTACGCGATCGCCTCGTGGTTGGACCCCTCGTCCAGTTCGGCGTCGCCGAGCAGGACGTACACCCGGGGGGTCGTCAGGCCCTGGGCCCGCAGCCCGAGCGCGGTGCCCGCGCCCAGGCCGAGGCCGTGGCCGAGCGAGCCGGAGCCGATCTCCACCCCGGGGACCAGCAGGCGGTCCGGGTGTTCGCCGAGCAGGCTGTCCGGGCCGCCCTGGTCGTCGAGCCAGTCGGCGGGCACGAAGCCCCTCGCGGCCAGCACGGCGTAGTAGCCGGCGACGGCGTGCCCCTTGGAGAGCAGGAACCGGTCCCGGTCCGGGTCGTCGACGGTCGCCGGGGTGATCCGCAGCACCCGGTCGTAGAGCACCCGGAGGACGTCGAGGGTCGAGTACACGTTCGGGCCGAACTCCCGACCTGCCCGGACCCGCTCCAACAAGGGCCCGAGCGGTGCGGGTGGGTCGCCTTCGGCGGCCCGCGTGGTGGCGCTCATGATGGTCATGCCGCTAGCCTGCAAGTTGAAGTCCCCTTCAACTCAAGGCGACGTGATGCAGGAATCCCTGACCATCGGCCAGCTCGCCGCGCGCAGCGGCGTCGCGCAGTCGGCGCTTCGCTACTACGAGCGCCTCGGCCTGATCCGGGCCGACCGCACCAGCGGCAACCAGCGCCGGTACGCCCGCACCGAGCTGCGCCGGGTGGCGTTCGTCCGGATCTCCCAGCAGGTCGGCATCTCGCTGGAGGAGATCCGCGACGCGCTGGACTCGCTGCCTGCCTCCCGCACCCCGACGGCCGCCGACTGGGCGGAGCTGTCGATCGGGTGGCGGGCCCGGCTGAGCGAGAAGATCCGGCTGATGACCAAGCTCCGCGACGACCTGGACGGCTGCGTCGGCTGCGGCTGCCTGTCGTTGCAGCGCTGCACCCTCTACAACCCGGAGGACAAGCTCTCGGGCGAGGGCCCCGGCGCCCGGCTCATGCTGCCCCCCACCGGGCAGGCCACGCCCGCCGGGTGACACGACACGCCGGGGTCACCCGAGGGTGAGCAGCACCTTGCCGACGTGGTCGTTGGACTCGACCACCCGGTGCGCCTCGGCCGCCTCGGGCATCGGCAGCCGCCGGTCGACGACCGGGCGGACCGCCCCGGCGGCCACCAGCGGCCAGACCTGCTCCCGAACACCCGCGACGATCGTCGCCTTCTCCGCCGGCGGACGGGACCGCAGCGCGGTGGCCGCCACCGAGGCCCGCTTCGCCAGCAGCGCGCCCAGGTCCAGCTCCGCCTTCCGGCCGCCCTGCATGCCGATCACCACGAGCCGGCCGCCGGTGGCCAGCGCGGCCACGTTCCGGGCCAGGTAGGAAGCGCCCATGATGTCGAGGACGACGTCCGCGCCCCGGCCGTCGGTGACCCGCCGGACCTCCTCGACGAAGTCCTGCTCCCGGTAGTCGATCGCGTGCGCGGCGCCCAGCTCGCGCAACCGCTTGTGCTTCGCCGACCGGGCGGTGACCACGACCGTCGCGCCGAGCGCCGTGCCGAGCTGGACGGCGAACGTGCCGATCCCGCTGCCCCCGCCGTGCACCAGCAGCGTCTCGCCCTTCGCCAGCCCGGCGAGCCGGACCACGTTCGACCAGACCGTGCAGGCCACCTCCGGCAGCGCCGCCGCGTCGACCAGGTCGACGCCGTCCGGCACCGGCAGGAGCTGCCCGGCGGGCACGGCCACCCGCTCGGCGTACCCGCCGCCGGCCAGCAGCGCGCAGACCTCCTGACCGACCGCCCACCCGGTGACGTCCGCGCCGACCGCGCCGATCACCCCCGAGCACTCCAACCCGGGGTACGCGGGCGCGCCCGGCGGCGGTGGGTAGTGCCCCTGCCGTTGCAGCAGGTCGGCCCGGTTCACCGCGCTGGCCCGCACGTGCACGACCACCTCGCCGGGGCCGGGCTCCGGATCGGGCACCTCCGCCCAGACGAGTGCGTCGGGTCCGCCGGGCTCCGGGATCGTGATCGCGTGCATGGCCCAGTCTTACCCCATCCTGCTCTCCCTCCACGCCCGGCCCGGGATCTCGTCCACCGTCGCCCGCAGGACATGCCTCGGGGTGACCGGCCGGAGCCCGATCCGGGACCGTGTCGGTCCGGGCGTCGAGTTCGGGCCGCCTCGTCGTGATCGTCCGGGGGAACAGATTCGCCGCGCGGGTGCACCGGGCGGGGGAGCAGGCGGGGCCGGCAGTTGGGCCACTGTGGATCTGACGGCGGCCATGATTCGCTGGTCAGCACGGCGGCGGGGGTGTCCCGCACTCGGCCGGCGGTTCAGCCATGGTGGGACAGCGGCTCACCCGCCGGCCGGCTTCTGGCAGACTAGGCGGCGGTCGCGTCCTGCGGGGCGTGGTCCGGGAGGGTTCGCCTAGTGGCCGATGGCGCTGGTCTTGAAAACCGGTAAGGCAGCGATGTCTTCGTGGGTTCGAATCCCACACCCTCCGCTCTGCCGTTCGCCGCGCGGTCAGGCGCTCTCCGCTTCCGCGCCGCCTCGCCCCGGCCGTCGATGCCTGCGATGCCCCAGGCGCGGATGCAACCAATGACATTGACGTCACTCGACATCATCGCCCGGATGCTGAATACTGCTCGGGTAGTAGGGGCAGTTTATGCCATCACGGGAGGACTACTTATGAAGCGATTTGCGCCTGCGCTGATCGTCGCCGCGGCGCTCGTGGTCGCGGCCACCGGCGTCCCCACCACAGCTTCCGCAGCCACCAGACCCGCATCCGTCACCACCGAATCGGTCGGGGGGGCCGCTCCCGCGAGCTACGACGCGGGCGGCATTCTCGTAACCGCACCGCCGGCGCCTCGTGGCATGGGCGCCACCGCGAATCCCACGATCTCGCCATCCGTCAGCACTCTCGGCGTGGCGCCGGGGGATACCTACATTTGTCCCTCCGGCTACTTCTGCGCGCAGGTCTGGGCCGGTTTGGTCTGGAAGGTCTTCTTCCTCTACACCTGCCAAATCTACGACGTGTACAACTGGACGGGTACGGGTTACTGGCGGAACAACCAGTCCAGCGGCGCGCCCACCCCGTACCTTCTCGGCTCCCAAGGTATCCCGATCCGGGTCCTCCCGAAGAGCCCTTCCTCGGGTTCCGCCGACTGGGACCCTGTCTACTCCATCTCGCCTTGCTACTGACCCCAGGTGGCGTGAACTCGGTCAAGGACGACAAGGTCGACTCGCGCCGCTGTCGATGAGGCCGTAGGCGATAGTTGAGCGAGACATCCCGGCTGGAGGAAAACCGGTAAGGGCGGCGACGTCCTTCGCGGGTCGGAATCCCACACCCGGCCGAAAGCAGCAAAAACGCCCCCTGGCCAGTGCAAACGCCGGTCAGGGGGCGTGCGGGCGGACCTGGAACGCTGAGGTGGAGCCGAACCATCCTTTCTCGGTACGCTCGCATTCGTCGGCGCGCAGATGTTCACCTCGGAGGGTCGGATTACGGCGAAGTGCATGCAGGCAAAGAATCCCTCCAGAACACTCGGGCCGATCTGCTGATGACAACTTTGAACTCAGTCGAACGCCCGGTCGGATGTACGCGAGATGCGACGGCGCTCCAGCAGTGCTCCAACCAGAAATAGAAGACTCATTCCCAAATTCGGCCAGATTCGCCATCCTGGGGCGAATACGCGGGCGTCCTTCGCCCAGTTCGATTCTGCAAGGTAAACCACAGAAACTGTCGCGCCGACCTTCGGAGACTCCGCCCAGGCCCAGAGATTCGTCTCCTGGCCCGAACTGACCCGTACGCGCACGAAGTCAGCGCGACCGCCCAAACGCGTGTCTACGATCTCGGCCTGAGTGATGACGCCGTTCTCGTTCAGGTAAAGCGCCTGGCCGACGGTGAGCAGCGCGAAGAACAGCAGCAGTGCGCCAAACAACGCTGTCAACCACACGCGCCATCTGCCCGGCCTGGCAGGGGGAACCATGATGGGCTCATAGCGGGGCTGCGAAGAGGGCACGTGATTAGCATGCCAGGCAACAGCAAGAGGAACCGCCCACTGCCTGAGCACGCGATTATCCTTCTAATCTCGCCGTCATGGGCCATGTGTGGGCCAGACACCGTGACTTCCAGCTGTCACGACCGGGCACGAGACGCGGGCAAGCCCCGTCTCTAGCGACGGCGGCTTGCCCGGCTCGCCAGGAACCAGACGAGGCCGGCGAGCAGCGCTGCCGACGTGACGAGACAGCAGAGCGTGGCGATGTGCCACGGCTTGAGTGCGCCCATGCTGCGGCACTGTACCGGCGGCTGCCCGCGGCCACCGGCCCCTGCCGCCCGGTCGGCGGCGAATGAGCGGCAACCAGCAGCGGGCGGCTCACGTACGTGCTGGCCGGTCCCTACCCGTAGGTCCTTCGCGCTGATCCGACGTGCCGGTGGTCGATCGGCGGTCGTGGCGGGGTAAGAAGGGCGGCAGGAAACCACGCTCACCGGAAGGACCGTCCCTGATGTCCCTGGAACGACCGATCGCCCCGGACCCGTACGAGCTGCTGCCGACCGTTGCGTCGTTCACCCTGACCAGTGACGACGTGCACAACGGTGAGCCGATGGACGCCCGGCACGCCCACGACAGCGTCGGCGGGGGGAACGTCTCGCCCCAGCTCGCCTGGTCGGACTTCCCCGCCGAGACGAAGAGCTTTGTGGTCACCTGCTTCGACCCGGACGCGCCGACCGGCAGCGGCTTCTGGCACTGGGCGCTGGTCAACCTTCCCGCCTCGGTGACCGAGCTGCCCCGGGGCGTCGACGAGGGCGCCCTGGGCGACGCGTCCAGCGTCCGCAACGACTACGGCGCGACCGGGTTCGGCGGTGCCGCCCCGCCGGCCGGTGACCGCCCGCACCGGTACGTCTTCGCCGTACATGCGGTCGACGTCGAGCGCCTCGACGTGGGCCCGGACGCCACCCCCGCGTACGTCGGCTTCAACCTCGCCTTCCACACCCTGGCCCGCGCGGTCATCCGCCCCACGTACCAGGTCAAGGACTGAGCCACCCGCCCGCCATCCGCCATCCGCCCGCGATCTTGCACTTGCGGCCCGCGTCTCGCGGCACATGCCCGGATTGTCCGGGCCCAAGGTGCAAGATCGCGGGGGCGGTGGGGGTGGGGGGTTAGGGCGTGTCCTGCCGATCTTGTAGTGGTTGATCGTTGACGATGTGCCGGTGGTGCGTCGTGGCGAACTGACTGACGAGGCGTGGGCGGTGATC